>DATBIO010000188.1:0-30727 GCA_036556965.1 Vicinamibacteria bacterium | reverse complement strand
TCCGACGCCGGAGCCCAGACCCACTCCATCTCCACCCCCGCCGCCGACACCACCTACACCGCCACCTTCGCCTCCACCACCGTGCCCGCCGGCCTCGGCCTCCTCGGCACGTACCACGACAACGTCGACTTCACGGGAACGGTGGTCACTCGCCTGGACGCGACCGTCGATTACGACTGGGGCACCGGCTCGCCCGCCCCCGGCATCGGCGCCGACACCTTCAGCGTGCGCTGGCAGGGCCAGGTGCGGGCCAAGGTCACGGGCACCCACACCTTCTTCACGGTCAGCGACGACGGGGTGCGCCTCTTCGTCAATGGTCAGCTCGTCATCGACAACTGGACGGACCACGCGCCCACCGAGAACAGCGGCACCATCCCGCTCGCCGCCGGGCAGAAGTACGACATCCGCATGGAGATGTACGACAACACGGGACAGGCGGTGGCCCGCCTGCTCTGGTCCGCCCCCGGCGTGGCCAAGGAGGTCGTCCCCCAGAGCCACCTCCACCCCTACGCCCTCCTCGTCACCGGCTCCACCACCCTCGGTACCGGTGATGCGGCGGTGCGAGACCGCCTCGAGTCCCTTGGCCACGCCGTGGTGGACCGGACGTCGACCGCTGCCGCCACCGCCGACGCCGCGGGCAAGGCGCTCGTCCTGATCTCCTCGAGCGTCTCTCCGGGTGCGGTCGGAGAGAAGTTCCGCGGGGTGGTGAATCCCGTCTTGCTGTGGAAGGGATCGCTGTTCGACGAGATGGGGATGGCCGGCTCCACCGTCGGGACGGACTACGGCACGCTGGCCGACCAGACCCAAATCGACATCGTGGTGGGGGGCGTGGGGTCGGTCGCGGTGACCTCCGCCCCCCGCGTCTTCACGTGGGGCGCCCCCAACGGCAACGCGTTCGTGGTGGCGCGCGCGGCCGGCGACGCCACGCGGGCGACGGTGTTCGCCTACGAGCGGGGAGCGGCCATGCCCGGGCTCTCCGCGCCGGGCCGCCGTATCGGCTTCTTCCTGTCCACCACCACCGCCGACAGCCTGACCGCCGCAGGGTGGGCGGTGTTCGATGCCGTGCTCCGCTGGGCAAGCGGCCGGTGACCGCGTGCACAGACTGGTGACCGCGCGCACAGACTGGATCCGAAAAATGTGCCCGTAGTTGACAGTAGCGCGCGCCGCTCCTAGGGTGGAAGGAGTCGGACCACCGTAGCCCGAAAGCACCGGCCGGGGCCCCGCAGGGGCTCGCGGCGCTCGACGAGTCACGAATGCGTTCGAGGACCGACGGCGGGCGTCATCCGCAGCGCGGTCCGCTGAGAGGCCGCGCCATGTCCCTCCCCCGTCTCTCCTCCCTCGTCCGCGCCGTTCCGATCGCCCTCCTCGCCGCGCCTTTCGCGACGGCGGCGACGCTGCCGCCCGGGTTCACGGAGAGCCAGCTGGCGGGGGGGTTGAACAGCCCCACGGCCATGGCCATCGCCCCGGACGGGCGCGTCTTCGTGTGCCTGCAGGGAGGCCAGCTGCGGGTGATCAAGAACGGCCAGCTCCTGGCCACGCCGTTCCTGAGCGTGACCGTGAACGCCTCGGGGGAGCGCGGCCTGCTGGGGGTGGCCTTCGACCCCGACTTCGCCGCCAACCAGTTCGTCTACGTCTACTACACCGCCACCACTCCCGCCATCCACAACCGCATCAGCCGCTTCACCGCCAACGGCGACGTGGCGGTGTCGGGCAGCGAGACGGTCGTCCTCGAGCTGGACAACCTGAGCGGGGCCACCAACCACAACGGCGGCGCGCTGCACTTCGGGCCCGACGGCAAGCTCTACGCCGCGGTGGGCGAGAACGCCAACGGGGCCAACGCCCAGAGCTTCGCCAACCTGCTGGGCAAGATGCTGCGCCTGAACAAGGACGGGACCATCCCCGCCGACAATCCCTTCCTGGCCCAGACCACCGGCCGCAACCGCGCCATCTGGACGCTGGGCCTGCGCAACCCCTTCACCTTCGCCTTCCAGCCCGGCACCGGCCGCATGTTCATCAACGACGTGGGCCAGAGCACCTGGGAGGAGATCAACGACGGCATCGCCGGCTCCAACTACGGCTGGCCCGACACCGAGGGGCCCACCACCGACCCGCGCTTCCGGGCTCCTCTCTTCGCCTACCGCAACGACGCCAACACCTGCGCCATCACCGGCGGGGTCTTCTACAACCCGCCCAGCGCCACCTTCCCCGCCGAGTACGTGGGCAAGTACTTCTTCAGCGACTTCTGCGGCAACTGGATCCGCCGCTTCGACCCCGCCACCGGCGCCGTGGTGGACTTCGCCACCGGCGTGTCCGCCCCCGTGGACCTGCGCGTGGCCGCCGACGGCAGCCTCTACTACCTCGCCCGCGGCACCGGCTCGGTGTGGCGCGTCCAGCACACGGCCAGCCAGGCACCCCAGGTCACCGGCCACCCGCAGAGCGTGACGGTGACCGCGGGCCAGCCGGCCAGCTTCTCGGTCGCCGCCTCCGGCTCGGCGCCCCTGAGCTACCAGTGGCAGCGTGACGGCGCGAACATCCCCGGGGCCACCGGCACCACCTACACCCTGGCCACCACTTCTCTCGCCGACGACGGGGCCGGCTTCCGCGCCGTGGTCACCAACCCCTTCGGCTCGGACACCAGCGACACCGCCATCCTCACCGTCACCGCCAACACCGCACCCCTGGCCACCATCACCGCGCCCCAGACCGGCGCCCTCTACACCGCCGGGGACACCGTGACCTTCGCCGGCACCGGCAGCGACGCCGAGGACGGCGGCCTGCCCCCCAGCGCCTTTACCTGGCGCGTGGACTTCCACCACGACACGCACTTCCATCCCTTCGTGCCCTCCACCAGCGGCATCACGGGCGGGACCTTCACCATTCCCACCACGGGCGAGACCGCGGCCAACGTCTGGTACCGCGTGCATCTCACCGTGCGCGACTCGGGGGGCCTGACCCACTCCGTCTTCAACGACCTCCTCCCCCGCACCTCCACCCTGACCCTGGCCACCCAGCCCGCCGGACTCCAGCTCACCCTGGACGGGCAGCCCGTCACCACCCCCTTCTCCGTGCTCGGCGTGGTGGGCATCCAGCGCACGCTGGGCGCTCCTTCCCCCCAGACCCAGGGCGCCACCACCTACGCCTTCCAGTCCTGGTCCGACGCCGGAGCCCAGACCCACTCCATCTCCACCCCCGCCGCCGACACCACCTACACCGCCACCTTCGCCTCCACCACCGTGCCCGCCGGCCTCGGCCTCCTCGGGACGTACTTCAACGACCTCGGCTTTGCCGGCCGCCAGGTGACGCGGCTCGACCCCACCGTGGACTTCAACTGGGGCACCGGCCCGCCCGTGACCGACATCGGTCCGAACACCTTCACCGTGCGCTGGCAGGGCCAGGTGCGGGCCAAGGTCACGGGCACCCACACCTTCTACACGGTCAGCGACGACGGGGTGCGCCTCTTCGTCAACGGTCAGGCCGTGATCGACAACTGGACCGACCATTCCGCCACCGAGAACAGCGGCACCATCGCCCTCACCGCCGGGCAGAAGTACGACATCCGCATGGAGATGTACGAGAACACGGGACAGGCGGTGGCCCGCCTGCTCTGGTCCGCCCCCGGCGTGGCCAGGGAGGTCGTCCCCCAGAGCCACCTCCACCCCTACGCCCTCCTCGTCACCGGCTCCACCACCCTCGGTACCGGTGATGCGGCGGTGCGAGACCGCCTCGACGCGCAGGGCCACGTGGTGGTCCTGCGCACGGGCACGGCCGCCACCGCCGCCGACGCCGCGGGCAAGGCGCTGGTGCTGGTGTCGTCCACCGTCACCGCGGCCAGCGTCAACACCAAGTACCGCGGCGTGGCGAACCCGGTCCTGGCCTGGGAGTCGAGCGTCTTCGACGACCTCGGGATGACGGGGACGGTGGCGGGCACGGACTTCGGGACCCTGGCCAGCCAGACGACGCTGAACGTGGTGGAGCCCGCGCATCCCCTGGCCGCCGGCCTCAGCGGCCTGGTCACGGTGACCACGGCCGCCCGCACCATCAGCTTCGGCGTGCCCAACGCCAGCGCCGTGGCCGTGGCCCGCCCCAACGGGAGCGCCACGCGCGCGGTGATCTTCGGCTACGAGCGAGGCGCGGTCATGCCCGGACGCACCGCTCCCGGCCGGCGCGTCGGCTTCTTCTTCGAGAACACCACCGCCAACGCCCTCACCGGCGCGGGGTGGTCCCTCTTCGACGCCGCCGTGCGCTGGGTCAGCGGCCGCTAGGACGAGGGGGCCGGGCACGGACGCATATACTTTCGTCCGTGGCCCGGCCCTTCGATTTCCTGCGCCGGCGCGACCCCGCCGGCGCTCCCGTTCCCGAGCCCACGACCTCGACCGACGACGCGTTCGAGGTCCTGGCCGAGGTGGCGGGCGATGCCGTGGTGCGGATGGATGAGCAGGGCCGCATCGCCTACCTGAACCCCGCGGCGCGGCGCCTCTTCGCCTTCGACCAGGGCGAGGTGAAGGGGCGCCCCTTCACCACGCTGTTCCCCGAGCGGCTGCGCGCCACCCAGGAGGAGGCCCTCCGCGCCGCCCTCGCCACGCGCGGGGCCCGCGACGTGGCCTCCGTCTCCGCCCGTACGCGCGACGGGCGCGAGATGGAGGTGGAGATGCACCTCCGCGCGGGCACGCGGCGTGGCGCCGCCTTCGTGAGCGCGGTGTTCCGCGAGGCGGCAACGGCCAGCAGCGACCACTTCCACGCCCTGGCGGAGACGCTGACGGCCGCGGTCATGATCTACCAGGACGACGTCATCCGCTACGCCAACCACGCCGCCAGCGTCATCACGGGATACCCGCGGGAGGAGCTGGTGGGCGCCTGCTTCTGGGAGCTCGCCCACGCCGACCAGCGCGAGATGGTGCGCCAGCGCGGCCAGGCGCGCCAGGCCGGGCGCCCCACCCTGCCCCGCTACGAAGCGCGTCTCCTGACCAGGCAGGGCGAGGAGCGCTGGGTGGACCTCACCGCCACCTCTATCCTCTACGAGGGCCGGCCCGCCGGCCTGGCCGCGGCCGTGGACATCACGGAGGCGCGCCTGGCCGAAGGCGCCATGCGCGAGTCCGACCGGCGCATGCGCCACATCCTGGAGAACGTCCAGCTCATCGCCCTCACCCTCGACGTGGAGGGCGCGGTCACCTTCGCCAACGAGTACGTGCTCGAGCTCATGGGCTACACCGAGGAGGAGCTCGTGGGCCAGGACTGGTTCGAGCTGGCCCTCGCCCCCGAGCGCCGCGAGGTGGCGCGCCGGGCCTTCCGGGCGGAGACGGCGGCGGGGGTGGTGGCCCCCCACCAGGAGACGCCCATCGTCACCCGCGACGGCGACCAGCGGCTCGTCTCCTGGAACAACACCGTCCTGCGCGCGGTGAACGGAGACGTGCTCGGCGTGGCCGCCCTGGGGGTGGACGTCACCGAGCGCCGCCGGGTGGAGGAGCGCCTGGTCTACGACGCCTTCCACGACGCCCTCACCGGACTGCCCAACCGCGCCCTCTTCGTGGACCGCCTGGGCAGCGCCCTCGCCCGCTCCCTGCGCCGGCCCAACTACCTCATCGCCGTGCTCTTCCTCGACGTGGACCGCTTCAAGACCGTCAACGACAGCCTCGGACACCGCGCGGGGGACCAGCTGCTGATCCAGATGAGCCGCGTGCTCTCCGCGGTGGTGCGCCCGGGGGACACGGTGGCGCGCATGGGAGGGGACGAGTTCACCGTCCTCCTCGACGACATCGCGGGGACGGAGGACGCCACCACCGTGGCCCAGCGCATCCAGGACGCCCTGGCCCAGCCCTTCGACCTGGGCAGCCACGAGGTGTTCGCCACCGCCAGCATCGGGATCTCGCTGAGCGGGACGATCCAGCAGCCCGAGGAGCTCCTGCGCAACGCCGACGCCGCCATGTACCAGGCCAAGGCGGAGGCGCGGGGCAGCTTCCAGGTGTTCGACACCTCCATGCACGCGAGGGCCGTCAGCCTGCTCCAGACGGAGAACGAACTGCGCCGGGCGGTGGAGAACCAGGCATTCCTCCTCCACTTCCAGCCCATCGTGGAGCTCGCCACGGGCCGCGTCTCCGGCCTGGAGGCGCTGGTGCGGTGGGAGCACTCCCGGCGCGGCCTCGTCTCGCCCCTGGAGTTCATCCACCTGGCCGAGGACACCGGGCTCATCTTCGACATCGGGCAGTTCGCGCTGGAGGACGCCTGCCGCGCGCAGCGCGGGTGGAGGGAGGAGCTCGGCGTGGACCTCCCCGTCAGCGTGAACCTGTCCGCCAAGCAGTTCGCCCAGAAGGACCTGCTCGAGCGCATCTCGGGCGCCCTGCGCGTCACCGGCGTGCCGCCCCACCGCCTCAAGCTGGAGATCACGGAGAGCGTCCTCATGAACAACGCGGAGGCGGCCATCATCACCCTGCGCCGCCTCAAGGAGCTGGGCCTGCACGTCTGCATCGACGACTTCGGCACCGGCTACTCCTCGCTCAGCTACCTGCTGCGCCTGCCCGCGGACACCCTGAAGATCGACCGCTCCTTCGTGGTGGGGCTGGAGGACGAGACGCGCAACGCGCAGCTGGTGGGCACCATCGTCTCCCTCGGCGCCAGCCTGGGGATGGAGGTGGTGGCGGAGGGCGTGGAGACCGAGGGCCAGCGCGGCCGGCTGGCCGAGCTGGCCTGCCCGTACGGCCAGGGCTACCACTTCTCGCGCCCGATGGATCTCGAGCGCACCACGGCCTACCTGAGGGCGCGCGCCACGTAGCCCGCGGTGCCGGAGAGGCGGGCGCGCCCGAAGGCGCGCACCACCTCGACCTCGAACCCCGCCCGGGCCAGCGCCGCCCGCACCTCCCGCCGCGGCCAGAGGCGCAGCCGGTGGACCTCCTCGCCCCGGCGCCAGCGCCCGCCGCGGCGGCGCCAGAACACGATGCGGCGCGTGAGCCGGCGGCGCGACCGCGCGCTGTGGGCGGCCACCGCCCAGCCGGGGCCCGCGCGGACGCGCACGGCTTCGCCGCGGGCGGCCACCTCCCGCAGGTCGAACACGAAGAGGCCTCCCGGCGCCAGCGCGCGGCGCACGCGCCGGAAGAGGGGGAGCAGCGCCATCCCGCGCGCCTCGTAGTTGAGGCACTCGCCGAAGGCCAGCACGGCGACGCAGGGCGGCAGGCGCGCGGCCCACAGCGAGGACCGCCGGAAGCGCGCCCCCCGCGCGTGGCCCCGCGCCAGGGCCAGCATGGCGGCGGAGCCGTCGAACCCCACCACGTGGTAGCCCCCGGCGCGGAGCACACGCGCGGCGGCGCCCGTCCCGCAGCCCAGGTCCACGACGGTGCCGCCGGGCCGTCCCCCGCGACGCAGGCGACCGAGCAGGAACCGGGCGGCGTGGCGGCCGGGGCCCGAGAAGCCCGCGTGGTGGATCCAGGCCAGGTCCCGCGCGTAGCGCGCCACGCGCCTCTCAGGCCTTCGCGATCAGGTCGTCGAGATCGGCCAGGGCGCGGCGGAGCGCCTCGCGGTGGGCCTCGGGGGCGGCCGCCATGCGGCGCAGCAGGTCGACGCGCGCCAGCTCCAGGCTGCGGCGCCGCGCGGACACGGGCGGGCCCGCCGGCGTCTTCCCCTCACGGGCGCGCAAGACCTCCTCCTGCTGCTCGGAGACGGACTTGCTGTCGAAGCCGCGCGCCATCCCGCTCCCGCGCTAGAAGCCCACCCTCAGCGTGGCCAGGAACTCGTCCGGATGCAAGCTCCCGCGCCTGGTCTTCATGTCGTGCCGCGCGTACTCGAGGGTGAGGTGGACGTCGCGCACCACGCCCACGCGCACGCCGAGGTCGACCTTCACCCAGTCCCAGGCCACGGACGGTCCGGGATAGCCACGGGGGGCGACGAAGTCGTTGTCCACGAGGGACACGCGGACCACGGGCTGGAGCCAGTTGAAGGCGGGCGTCTCCCCGATCAGGAAGAGGCCCTCGAGCTCGCCCACCCAGGCCAGCTCGAGCTCGAAGCCCTGGCGGGGCAGCTCCGCGATCTCCTGGTTGACGTACTGGCCGAAGAGGCGGAAGCCTCCCGCCCGCGCCTCCAGGTTGACGCCCGCCTCCCGCTTGCCGTCGCCGGAGATGGGCAGCGGCGTGCCCGGCCCGCGCAGCAGCTTCAGGTCTCCCGAGTAGAAGGTGCCGGGCAGGGCCACCACCTCTTCCAGGTCGCGCTGGAAGTACCAGCCGAGGACGTCCGCCCCGGAGTCCGTGCCCCAGTGCCAGCGCGCGCCGAGGCCGACGCCCCACTCGAAGCGGCCGCTCAGGTCCTTCGCCGTGGGCTTGGCGTCGTACAGGATGGGGAACCCCGACTGCAGGATGGGGTCGGGGGCGCCGGGGGCGCGGTCGGGGGTGCCGTTGTCCCCGGCCAGGGCGTTGGGGTCACGGAAGAAGAGGGGGTTGCCGATGCCGCCCTGCGCGCGCCAATAGACGTTCTCGCCCACGAAGCCGCCGAGCTGCACCTGCGGGTTCTCGAAGCGGCCCACCGCCGTGCCCCAGAGGCCGTAGCTCTCCATCCGCCGCACCGCCTGCCTCGTGAAGCGCGGGGCCTGGCCCACGAGCAGGTAGGCGCTGGTCCCGGCCGAGGGCTCGGGGAAGGCGGGGGAGGCGCCGAGACGGATCCAGGCGTCGCGCAGGAAGATGCGGTCGTCGGTGGAGACGGGGTTGCGGCTGTAGAGGTCGAGCACGTGCACCTCGACGCGGGCGGACACGCCGGGCATGAGGTCGCCCTCGCCGGTCACGGCCAGGTTGGACAGCTCCAGGTGGGACCCGGGGTCCACCGTGCGCATGAACACCGCCGTCTCGCCCACCGGGATGAAGCTGGGCGGGAACGGGAAGGGATGGAGGACCTCGACCGCCCGCGAGTTGCGGAAGTGCGCCTTGAACTCGCCGCCCAGGCGGAAGGGGCGTGACGCCGGGGCCGGCCCCGCCTCGTCCCCCGCCGTCGCCGCCTCCTCCTCGCCCGCGGGCGGGGGCAGCTCCTGGCCCGCGGGCGCGGGCAGCTCCTGGCCCGCGGCCGGTACCGCCAGGAGGGCGCAGAGGCACCACGAGAACGCGAAGCGCGCCACCAGTGCTCCCTTCACGAGACGCGGACCCGCATGAGCAGGCGCTCGAGCTCGGCGGCGCTGCCCGGGCGGTGGAGGCGCGACTTGGCCAGGCAGGCACGGATGATCTGGGCCAGCGACTCCGGCAGCGCCGCGCGCAGGGTGCGCGCGTCGGGGGGCGGGTCGTTGAGGTGCATCCGCATCAGCTCGTACATGTCGGGGTCCTCGAACGGGCAGCGGCCGGTGAACATCTCGAACATCACCACCCCCGCGGAGTAGATGTCGCTGCGCTCGTTGAGCTCGCCCCCCCGCGCCTGCTCCGGGCTCATGTAGCGCGGCGTCCCCGCCACCGCGCCCGCCTCCGCCTTGGCCGCCTGCCGGGCCACGCCGAAGTCCATGAGCTTGGCCACGCCGCCGCCGGTGACCATGACGTTCTGCGGCTTGAGGTCGCCGTGGATGATCCCCGCGCGGTGGATGGCGTCGAGGCCGCGGCAGATCTGCTTGGCGATCTGCATGGCCGGCACCAGCTCCAGGGCCCCGCGCTCGCTGAGCATCTCGCGCAGGGTGGTGCCCGGGATGTACTCCATGGTCAGGTAGCGGGACCCCTCCGACTCGCCGAAGTCGTGCACGCGGACCACGTTGGGGTGCGTGATCATCCGCGCGAGCTTGATCTCCTGCTTGAGGATCTCCGCGCCCTGGGTGCCCTCGCGGTGGCCGTCCGTCTTGAGGGCCTTGAGCGCCACCTCCTCGTCCAGCTCCCGGTCGTGGGCGCGGAAGACGGAGCCCATGCCGCCTTCCCCGAGCACCGACATGATGGTGTAGCGGCCGCCGAACAGGCTGCCCACCTCCACTCCCGCCTCGCCGCCGGCGCCGGAAGCCCCCGCCCGGCCGCGGAAGGTGACGTCGCCGGGCCGCCGCTGCATCTCGGCCAGCAGCGCCTCCAGCTCCTGCTTGGCCTTCAGCTCGCCGACCATGCCCGCGAAGGCGCGGGACAGCGCCCCCACCTCTCCCCCGCCGTCGCGGGGCAAGTCCACGTCGAGGTGGCCGCGCCCGATCTCCTCGGCCCCCCGGGCGAGGACGCGGATGGGACGCGAGACGCGGCGCGCCACGAGGAACGACACGGGCAGGGCCAGGAGGAGGGCCGCCGCCCCCACGCCGAGGAGGGCGCGCCGGATCTGCTCGAAGGCGGCCATCTCCGCTTCCTTCGAGCGCGCCACCACCAGGGCGGCGATGGGCTCGCCTCCACCCGAGCGGATGGGGAGGGCCGTGGCCACCGACACGCGGCCCGTGACGTCCAGCTCGAAGGGCCCGAAGGCGTCGCCGCGCGCGAACACGGCGGTCACCGCGCCGGGAAGGGCCGCGAAGCGGCGGGCCACGTCCCCGCCGGGCAGGCCGGGGGTGGACCCCACGGACTCCACCAGGGGGGCGGCGTCGCGGGCCGCCATGTTCCCGAGGAACACCACCTCCCCGCGGGTGAGCTGGGCCAGCTCCTGGGCGCGCGCGCGGTCCATGACGAAGGCGCCGGCGATGACCCCGTTGACCGTGCGCTCCGCGCCCGCGCCCTGCACGACGGGAGCCGACGCCACCAGGGACAAGGCGCGCCCCACACGCACGTCGAGGATGAAGGCGGAGGCGTCGCTCAGCCGCTCCAGCGGCTCGTGGACCCAGGAGACGGGCGAGAAGTCGCGGCCCGCCTCCTCGCCGGCGTCGCGGTCGCTGCGCGCCAGCAGGACCCCCCGGGCGTCGAAGAGGAACACCGCGCCCGCCCCCATGCCCTTGGCGAAGCCGGCGGCGGCGTCGTGGAAGGTCTCCACGTTGGCCCCGCTCTCGGCCATGAGGGCCTTGGTCCCCGGCTCCTCCGCCAGCGAGCGCATCTGGCCGCGCCGCGCGCCGGAGAGCGCGTTGCGCCATCCGTCGAAGATGGCGGGCACCGCGGAGAGGTCCCGCCGGATGGTCTCCTCGGCGATGCGCTTGGCGCGCCAGCTCGCGTAGGCCAGGGCCAGGACCAGGGTGAGGGCGAGGAGGGCGCCCAGGGCGAGGAAGAGGCGGACGGCCAGGGTGAGGCCGCGTCGGCGGGGCTCGTCGCGGGGCACGGCGGAGAGGCTCGGCGGTGGGCCCGCCTCGACGCCGGCCAGGCTGGCCGTGTCCTGCCGGGCCGGGTCAGTAGCGGTCGACATCGCGTGTCACCGGCGGGTAGTCCCTTCCGTACTTGTTCTTGTGCTGCACGCGCCGCCACCCGCTGGCGTCGATGCGGAAGGCGAGCTCCTGCGTGGCCCCGGGAGCCAGGTCGACCGCTTGCTGCCGCTCGCCGCCCCGCTCCACCCACACGCGCACCGTCCGGCGTCCCGCGGGGAGGTCCTCCAACCGATACCGTCCGTCGGCGGCGGTCACGGTGAAGGCGGCGTCACCGAGGACCATCACGTAGGCGGCCATGTCGGGGTGGATGTTGCAGTAGACGTTGACCAGCCCCGGCTTGCGGAAGGTCACGGAGCGGCTGGCTCCCTTGCGGTAGAGCCCCAGGTCGAACTCGTTGCCTGTGCTGCGGCTGAAGACGTTGTGGTAGATGCGGTCGTGGTTGGGGAAGGACACGGTGGCGCCGCGCCGGACGGCGATCACGTGGGGCGCGAACCGCTTCTCCTGCGAGGCCATGCGCGGCTCGGCGGAGGTCTGGCGCGCGGCCGCTCCCAGGACCCACACCACCGCCCCCTCGGCCGGCCGGGCCTGGCCGTCGCGCCCCACGAGCTCGACCAGGCCCTCGAGCGTGGCCGGCCGGGGCGTCGGCGCCGGAGACGGAGCGGGAGCCTGCGCGGCCGCCCGAGGCACCAGAGCAGCCGCCGCCATCGAGAGCGTGATGAGCGCTCGCCGCAGCACGCGGAACCTCAACCGCGCCACGGGCGATGGCGCGCGCAAATGACGACACTGTAGCGCTTTCCGGCCGATCCGTCCACGCCGACGCGGCGCAGGCCGACGACGTTTTGGAACCCTCCCGGAGCGGACATCGTTCATGGGTGTGACCTTTCGCACCGGAGGAGGCCTGCCCATGGAAGTTCCCGTGCTCGAGACCGCTCCGCCCCCCTCTCGCCGCCGGCGGCTCGTCATCGCCATCGCCGCGACGGCCATCGCGGTGGCCGGCCTCGCCGTTCTCGCCAAGAGCCGCTTCGCCCCCGGCAAGGTGGAGGCGTCCACGGCCCCCGCCGCCGCGGCCAAGGAAGAGGGCAAGGACAAGCCCAAGGAGCCGCCCGTGGTCGCCGTGGCCGTCGTCGAGCGCGGGCCCATCGCCGCCTTCACCTCCGCCACCGCCAACCTGGTGGCCGAGGACGAGGTCAAGGTGGTGGCGGAGACCGAGGGCCGCGTCATGGCCCTGCACGCGGAAGAGGGCCATGACGTCGCCAAGGGCCAGGCCCTCCTCCGCATCGACCCCGCCGACGCCGCCCTGGCCCTGCGCAAGGCGGAACTGGCCCTGCAGAACGCCCAGGTGGGCCTGGACCGCGCCGAGCGCATGCACGCGGCCAGCCTCATGAGCGGGCAGGACCTCGACAAGGCGCGCTTCGAGCGCGACATCGCCCAGCAGACGCTGGCCGAGTCGAGGCGCGCCCTGGTCAAGACCACGGTGGCCGCGCCCTTCTCGGGCAAGGTCACCCTGCGCCGGGTCCAGGTCGGGCAGACCGTGAAGCGCGGGGACGAGCTGTTCACGGTGGCCGACTTCCAGCCGCTGGTGGCACGCATCTTCCTGCCCGAGCGGGAGGTGCTGGACCTGGCCGTCGGGCAGGAGGTGCGGCTCTCCCTGCGCGCGCGCGAGGACATGCGGTTCCGCGGCCGGATCCAGCAGATCAGCCCGGTGGTGGACACGGCCTCGGGCACGGTGAAGATCACGGTGGAGGCGGTGCAGCCGCCGGCCCAGGTGCGGCCGGGCGCCTTCGTGACCGTGGACGTGCTGCGCGAGGCGCGCCCCTCCGCCCTCCTCGTGCCGCGGCAGGCCGTCATCCGCGAGCTGCAGGAGACCTACGTCTACGTGGCGGAAGGCACGCAGGCGCGCAAGCGGACGGTGAGCGTGGGCCTGGAGGAGGGCGACCGCCTGGAGGTCACCGCGGGCCTGCAGCAGGGCGAGAAGGTCATCACCAGCGGGCAGGGCGGCTTGCGCGACCAGTCCCCCATCGCCGTGGCGGGAGCGCCCGCCGCGCCCGCCCCCTCGACCAAGAGCTGAGACCCCGCCCGTGCGGTCGATCCACTTCTCCGTCCGCCGTCCCGTCACGGTGTCCATGCTCACCGTGGCCGTGGTCCTCTTCGGCCTCGTCGCCTTCACGCGCCTCCCCATCAACCTCCTGCCCGACCTCTCCTATCCGTCGCTGACGGTGGAGACGAAGTTCCCGGGCGCCGCGCCCGCGGAGGTGGAGACGCTGGTGACCCGCCGCGTGGAGGAGGCCGTGGGCATCCTCGCGGGCGTGCGGCGGCTCTCGTCGCGCTCGCGGCCGGGCATCAGCCAGGTGACGCTGGAGTTCGAGTGGGGCCGCGACATGTCGCTGGCCGCCCTCGACGTGCGCCAGAAGGTGGACCTCGTCACCCTGCCCAAGGAGACGGAGAAGCCCACCATCCTGCGCTTCGACCCGGCCAGCGATCCCATCATGCGGCTGTACCTCACCGCCGAGCAGGGCGCCTCCGAGAACAGCCTCTACCGCCTGCGCTACGTGGCGGAAGAGCTGCTGAAGAAGGACCTCGAATCGGTGGACGGCGTGGCCGCGGTCAAGGTCAGCGGCGGCCTCGAGGAGGAGATCCAGGTCCGGGTGGACGAGGGCAAGCTGACCCTGGTCGGCCTCACCCCGCGCGACGTGGAGCAGGTCCTCTCCCGCGAGAACGTGAACCAGGCCGGCGGCTCCCTCTACGAGGAGGAGGCGCGCTACCTGGTGCGCGCCAACAACGAGTTCAAGGACACCGACGACATCCTGGCCACCATCCTGGCCGAGAAGGACGGGCGCCTGGTGCGCCTGGGCGACGTGGCCTCCGTGGAGCGCGGCCACCGGCAGCGCGAGGTCATCACCCGGTTCGCCGCGCAGGAGGCGGTGGAGCTGGCCGTCTACAAGGAGGGCGACGCCAACACGGTGCGCGTGGCGCAGGCGGTGCGGGCGCGCCTGGACGGCACCAAGAAGGAGCTGCCCGCCGGGGTGGTGGTGGGCACGGGAGTGGACCAGAGCCGCTTCATCGAGAGCTCCATCGACGAGGTCATGGAGAACGCAGTGGTGGGCGGCCTCCTGGCCATGATCGTCCTGTACCTCTTCCTGAAGGACGCCTTCAGCACCCTCGTCATCGGGATCACCATCCCCGTCTCCATCATCGCCACCTTCTTCGTGATGTACCGCATGGGCGTGAGCCTCAACGTCATGTCCCTGGGCGGCCTCGCCCTCGGCGTGGGCATGCTGGTGGACAACGCGGTGGTGGTCCTGGAGTCCATCTTCCGGCGCCGCGAGGAGGGTGAGGCGGCCTTCGACGCGGCGAGCCGGGGCGCCAGCGAGGTGGGAAGCGCGCTGGTGGGGGTCACCCTCACCACCGTGGCCGTGTTCCTGCCCGTGGTCTTCGTGGAGGGTTTCGCGGCCCAGCTGTTCAAGGACCAGGCCCTCACCGTGTCCATCTCGATCATGGTGTCGCTGGTGGTGGCCCTGACCCTCATCCCCATGGTGGCGGCGCGCGCGGGCCGGCGCGGCGGCCTCGCCTTCGCGGAGGCCGCCCTGCCGGAGGTGGAGGGCACGGGGTGGCGCGCGCGCCTCAAGCGCGTGCGCCGCGCGGTGCTGGGCGTGGCCCCGCGCGCGGTCCTCAAGGGCCTGCGCGTGGCCTGGGCCTGGCTGGGCCGCGTCGCCAACCGGGCCATCAGCCCCGTCTCCCGCGTGTTCGACGCGGGCCTCGGCCGCATCCTGGACGGCTACCCCCGGGTGGTGGAGAGGGCCCTGGACAACCCGCGGCGGGTGGTGACGGTGGCGGGCGTGCTCGTCGTCCTCTCCGCGGCGGGCGCGCTCTTCCTGGAGGTGGACCTCGTGCCCGCCATGTCGCAGGGCGAGTTCAGCTACCAGGTCGAGCTGCCCGCGGGCACCCCCCTGGCCCTCACCGACCGCGCCCTGCTCGGCGCGCAGCAGGCCCTGGCCGCCGACACGAGCGTGGAGGCCTTCTCCGCGGTGGCCGGCGGCGCGGGCCTCTCCCTCACCTCCACGGGCACGGAAGGGGAGAACTTCGGCCAGGTGGACGTGCGCATGAAGCCGGGCACGTCCGCGGCCGACGAGGAGAGGACCATCGCCGCCGTGCGCGAGGCCCTCGGCCGCATCCAGTCGCCGCAGGCGGCGGAGAGCGTGCGCGTCAAGTTCCAGCGCCCGTCCTTCTTCTCCTTCCGCACGCCCATCGAGGTCGAGGTCTTCGGGGACGAGCTCCGGCCCCTGCAGGCCTCGGCGGACGACGTCTTCCGCCGCCTGGCGCGGGTGCCGGGCCTGGTGGACGTGCGCTCGTCGGCGGAGATGGGCAACCCCGAGCTCCAGGTGCGCTTCGATCGCGACGCGCTGGCCCGCCTGGGCCTGCGCCTCGACGAGGTGGCGGCCACCGTGCGCGGCAAGGTCAAGGGGGAGGTGGCCACCCGCCTCAACGAGGGCGACCGCGAGATCGACATCCTCGTCCGCTCGGGGAGCCAGGAGGTCAGCGCGGACGAGGTGGCGCGCGTGATCGTGGCCCACCGCGAGGGAACGCCCATCTACCTCTCCTCGGTGGCCCACGTGAGCCGCGAGCTGGGCCCCAGCGAGATCCGCCGCATCGGCCAGCGGCGGGCCGCGGTGGTGAGCGCCAACCTGGAGGGGAAGAGCCTGGGCGAGGCGGCGGATGACGTGCGCGCGGTGCTCCGGGGCACCACCCTCCCCGCCAGCGTGACCGCGTCGCTGAGCGGCCAGGAGGAGGAACGGCGGCGGTCGTTCAACTCGCTGCTCCTCGCCCTGGCCCTCTCCCTCTTCCTCGTGTACCTGGTGATGGCGGCGGAGTTCGAGTCGCTGATCCACCCCTTCGTCATCTTCTTCACCGTGCCCCTGGGCGGCATCGGCGTGGTGCTCGCCCTCCTCCTCACCGGCCAGAGCGTGAACGTGGTGGTGATGATCGGCATCGTGATGCTGGGCGGCATCGTGGTGGACAACGCCATCGTGCTCATCGACGCCGTGAACCAGCTGCGCGACGAGGGCATGAGCCGGCGCCAGGCCCTGGTGGTGGGCGGACGGCGGCGCCTGCGGCCCATCCTCATGACCACCGCCTGCACCGGCCTCGGGCTCCTGCCCATGGCCTTCGGCATCGGCGAGGGTGCCGAGCTGCGGCAGCCGCTGGCCATCACCGTGATCGGCGGGCTCGTCCTCTCCACCGTGCTCACGCTGGTGGTGATCCCCGTGGTCTACACGATCTTCGACCGCAAGCGGCCCGAGGGCAGCGAGGTGGCGGCGGGCGTGAAAGCCGAGGCGCTGCCGGGCGAGGGAGCTCCCGCGTGAGCCTGCCCCGGCTGGCCATCGGTCGGCCCATCACCACCTTCATGATCCTGGTGTCCATCGTGGTGATCGGCGGCATCGCCCTCCCGCGCCTGCCCCTGGCCTTCCTGCCCACCCTCGACATCCCCTACGTGGGGGTCGAGGTCCCGTACCCGAACTCCAACCCCACCCAGGTGGAGAAGACGGTGGCCCGCCCGCTGGAGGAGGCGCTGGCCACCCTGCCCCACGTGAAGAAGATGACCTCGAGCTCCGACGCCGACAGCTGCCGCGTGGAGATGGAGTTCCGCTGGGGCCAGGACCTCGACGTCGTGCGCATGCTGGTGCGCGAGAAGCTCGACCAGGTGCGGCCCCTCCTCCCGCGGGACGTGGGGGAGGTCACGGTCTTCAGCTTCAACACCAACGACATCCCCGTCATGCAGGGCCGCATCTCCTCCCCCGGGGTGGACCTCTCCGCGAACTACGACCTGCTGGAGAGGCGCATCGCCAACCGCATCCGGCGCGTGCCGGGAGTGGCCAAGGTGGACCTCGGCGGGGTGGAGCCGCGCGAGATCTGGGTGGACCTGCGCCTGGACCGGATCAAGCAGCACCGCGTGGAGCTCGACCAGCTGATCCCGCGGCTGCGCGCGGCCAACTCCACGGTGAGCCTGGGGCCGGTGAGCCACGACGGCAAGCGCTTCTCCGCGCGGGCGGTGGCCTCCCTCACCAGCCTGGAGGAGATCGAGGAGCTGGCCGTGAACGAGCAGGGCCTGCGCCTGCGCGACATCGCCGAGCTGCGCTACGAGGAGCCGCCGGTGGCCTACGGCCGGCACCTCAACCGCGACAAGGCGGTGGCCCTCGACGTCTACAAGGAGTCGACGGCCAACACCGTGGAGACGGTGGAAGCGGTACAGCGCGTGATCGCGGAGGAGATCTCCACCGACCCCCTGCTGAAGGGCGTCAACCTCTTCGTGTGGGAGGACCAGGCGCGCGAGATCCGCGCCGGCATCGAGGGGCTGAGCGAGGCGGGCCTCATCGGCGCCTTCCTCTCCGTGCTCGTCCTCTACTTCTTCCTGCGCCGCGTGGACTCCACCCTCATCGTCTCCGCGGCCATCCCCCTCTCGCTCCTGACCACCGTGTCCGTCATGTACTTCCTGGGCCGCAACATGAACGTGCTGGCCCTGATGGGACTCATGCTCGCGGTGGGCATGCTGGTGGACAACGCCATCGTGGTCCTGGAGTCCATCGACCGCCGGCACCGCGAGGAGCCCGACACGGAGAAGGCCGCCCTCAGCGGGGCCAGCGAGGTGGCCCTGGCCATCACCTGCTCCACCCTGACCGCCGTCATCGTCTTCCTGCCCCTCATCGTCGGCAACAAGACGGAGATCACGGTCATCCTGGGCGAGGCGGGCTTCACCATCGCCGTCTCCATGCTGGCCAGCCTCTTCGTGTCGCTGCTCCTGATCCCCCTCCTCTCCGCGCGCTTCCTCCAGAAGAAGAAGGCGGCGGAGCCGCGCGTCATCACGTGGCTGGAGGAGCGCTACGAGCGGGCCCTGATGTGGACGCTGCGCCACAAGGGCAAGGCCTTTGCCATCGTCACCGCGGGCCTGGTGGTCGGTTTCCTTCCCTTCCCCCTCCAGCTCGTGGAGACGAGCACGTTCTCGGGCAGCATCAACCGCCGCCTGCGCCTGGACTACGAGTTCGCCGACTTCACCTACAAGTCGGAGGCGGAGAAGAAGGTGTCCCAGGTGGAGGACTTCCTCTGGAGGAGCCGCGACCGCTTCCTGGTCAAGGACATCTACTCCTTCTTCGGCGAGAACGAGGCCACCACCATCCTGGTGCTGAGCCAGGAGGACCTGCCCGATCCCCGCCTCAAGGAGCTGCGCCAGGAGATCCGCAAGGCGCTCCCCGCCATCCCGGGGGCCAAGGTGTTCTTCCGCGACGAGGCGGAGGAGGGCGGCTCCACCACCTTCTTCTCCGTGAAGCTGTTCGGCAACGACGTGGACGCCCTCAACCGCTGGAGCGACGTGGTGGCGCGCAAGCTGGAGGCCATGGAGAACGTGGCCGACGTGAGCACGCCCTCCCGCCGCGCCCGCCGCGAGATCCAGGCCCACCTCGACAGCGAGCGCGCGCGCCGGCTGGGCATCGCCCCCCAGGACATGGCGGACATCTTCGCCTTCACCCTGGGCGGCATGCGCCTCACCCGGTTCAACTCCGGCGAGCGCGAGGTGGAGATGAACCTGTCGCTGGCCCTGGAGGACCGGGAGAACCTGGACGACCTGCGGCAGGTGGTGGTGAGCCTGCGCAACGGCACCCCCGTCACCCTGGGCGAGGTGGCGGACTTCACGGTGGTGCCGAGGCCGCAGGCGGTGGAGCGCGAGAACCGCAAGGCCCGCGTGGCCGTGCGCGCCGCCTTCGAGGGGAAGAACTTCGATCCGGCCAAGGAGAAGATCACGGCCATGATGGACGGGCTGGGCCTCCCGCCCGGCGTGACCTGGAGCTTCAACGACCGGCTGCAGGAAGCGGACGAGGAGGGCCAGGCCATGGCCCTCAACTACCTCCTCGCCCTCGCTCTCGTCTACATCGTCATGGCCTCCCTCTTCGAGTCGCTCACCCAGCCCCTGGCCATCCTCTTCGCCATCCCCTTCTCGCTGGTGGGCGCCACCTGGCTCCTCGCCGCCACCGGCACGCCCTTCAACCTCATGGCCAACATGGGCGTGCTCATCCTCATGGGCATCGTGGTCAACAACGGCATCGTGCTGCTCGACCGCGTGAACCAGTACCGCGCGCAGGGCCTCGGGCACGAGGAGGCCATCCGCCTGGCCGGCCGCGACCGGCTGCGTCCCATCCTCATGACCGCGCTCTGCACGGTGCTCGGGCTGCTGCCCCTGGCCCTGGGCAACACCGGCGTGGGCGGCTGGGCCTACTACTACCCGCTGGCCCGCACGGTGATGGGCGGCCTCACCAGCTCGACGGCGCTGACCCTGCTCGTTCTGCCGTACATCAGCTACAGCGTGGAGTCGCTGCGGCTGCGCGGGAAGAAGATGTGGGCGGCCACCGCGCCCGCGGAGACCGCCCTCACGGGATCGGCCGCCGTCGTCTGAGCCGCTCGACGCGCCCACCCCGCACCTGGACGCCCCTCTTCGATCCCTTGTTCGGCGAGTTCGCGGTGCAGCAGTCCGCGGACGTCATGGGAACGCCCGTGCGGCGCGGCGGCAGCATCAGCGATCCCCTGGTCGCCGGGTGGAGGAAGCCGGGCGACACGATCTCGGTGACCTGGGTGCCCGACCTGCAGGCGGCCTCAGCGCCCCGCGCGGGGCGCGATCTGGTCTTCGGCCGGCCCCACGCCGCGCGCGTGCTCGTCCGCCATCTTCCGCAACGCCGCCACCACGCCGGGGTGGTCCTTGGCCACGTCGTACCGTTCGGCGGGGTCGACCTCCAGGTCGAAAAGCCACGGTGGATGGACGGCCTTCGGCGACTGGTCGTGGCCCTCCAGGCGCGTCATGAAGTGGGCCTTGTGCCGCCCCGAGCGCACCGCCTGCAGCGTGGACCCGCGGTAGTAGAAGTACGTCTGGCGCGGGCCGGGTCCGGTGCCGCGCAGGACGGGGGTGAGGTCGTGCCCGTCGAGGACGCGGCCGGCGGGGAGGGGGGCGCCGGCCAGCGACGCGAAGGTCGGCAGCAGGTCGAAGAAGGCCCCCATCTCGAGGACCACGCCGGGCTTCACGGTGCCGGGCCACAAGAAGAGGGCAGGCACTCTCACCCCGCCTTCGAAAGTCGTCCCCTTGCCGTCGCGCAGCGGCCCCGCCGTCCCCCCGTGGTCCCTCTGCGCGAGCCAGGGCCCGTTGTCGCTGGTGAATACGAGGAGGGTCTTCCCTTCCAGGCCCAGCTCGGCGACCACGGCGCGGAGCCGCCCCACGCCCTCGTCGATCTCGGCCACCACGTCGCCGTAGGGGCCGCGCGCGCTGCGCCCCGCGAGCTCGGGGTGGGGGAAGAGGGGCACGTGCGGGGCGTGGTGGGCGAGATAGAGGAAGAACGGCCGCTCGCGGTGGGCGCGGATGAAGGCGATGGAGCGGTCGACGTAGCGCCGGGTCAGCGTCTCCTGGCGGGCGGGGCGCTCCACGACCTGTCCGCCGCTGAGCACGGGCACGTTGAAGTACTCGTCCTTCGGCGTGCGGATGAGGGCGTTCTTCGCCTCGCCGTCGGGCAGCACCGCGTCCATGTCGTTCGAGTAGGGGATGCCGAAGTACTGGTCGAACCCGTGACGCTCCGGCTGGTGCTGGGGGAGGTGGCCGAGGTGCCACTTCCCCATCATGGCCGTGGCGTAGCCGCGAGCCTTGAGGGCCTCCGCGATGGTGACCTCGGACGACGGGAGCCCGCCCACCGAGTCCGGGAAGAGCACCGTGCGCGACTCGGAGGCCATCCCGCTCCGCACGGGCAGGCGGCCGGTGAGGAGGCCGGCGCGGCTGGGCGTGCAGTAGGGCGCACCGGAATAGAAGGTCGTCCACCTCTGGCCCTCCGCCGCCATGCGGTCCAGGTGGGGCGTCCGGATGGTGGGGTGCCCGTAGGCGCCGAGGTCTCCCCAGCCCAGGTCGTCCGCGACGACCAGGATGATGTTGGGCGCGCGCGCCGGCGCCTCGTCCGCCGCGTGCGCGGCGGCCACCAGGAGCAGGACGGGCAGAGCCGCGCGCTTCATGCAGGCCCGAGCGGACACTACGCTCGTCCCGCGGAAGCGGTCAAACGTCGTGCGGCACCCGTGCCCCCGGGCCATGCCCTATGATCCGCGCGTGACCGCCACCGCCGGCGTCGGCCGCGTCGCCTCCACCGCCGAGATCCGCAGCCACTTCCCCGCCCTCGACCGCCAGCACCAGGGCCGCCCGGTGGCGTACTTCGACGGGCCCGGGGGCACGCAGGTCCCGCGGGTGGTGGTGGACGCCGTCTCCGACTACCTCCTCCACCACAACGCGAACACGCACTGGCGCTACCCCACCAGCGCGGAGACGGACGCCGCCCTGGAGGAGGCCCGCCGCGCGCTGGGCGACTTCCTGGGCGCGGCCCCGGACGAGGTGGCCTTCGGCGCCAACATGACCACGCTCACCTTCCACCTCTCGCGCGCGCTGGGGCGGGGCTGGGGCCCCGGCGACGAGGTCGTGGTCACCGAGCTCGACCACCATGCCAACGTGGACCCCTGGCGCGCGCTGGAGAAGGAGCGTGGCCTCACCGTGCGCGTCGTGCGCATGCGGCCGGAGGACGGCCAGCTCGACTGGACGGACCTGGAGCGGGCGGTGGGGCCGCGGACCCGGCTCCTGGCCGTGGGCGTCGCCTCCAACGCGCTCGGCACCGTCAACGACGTCGCGCGCGCGGCGGCGCTGGCCCATGCCCACGGCGCGCTCGTCTTCGCCGATGCCGTCCACTCCGCCCCCCATCTGCTCCCCGACGTACGCGCGCTGGGCTGCGACTTCCTCGCCTGCTCGGCCTACAAGTTCTACGGTCCGCACGTCGGCGTCCTGTGGGGGCGGCGCGCCCTCCTCGCGGTCCTCGACGTGCCGAGGCTCCAGCCGGCGGACGACGCTCCGCCCGAGCGCCTGGAGACGGGAACCCTGAACCACGAGGGCATCGTCGGCGCGGGAGCGGCGGTGGACTTCCTCGCCTCCCTTGCCCCCGCCTCGAGCCGCCGGGAGTCGCTGCGCGCGGCCTTCGCCGCCCTGCACGAGCGTGGACAGGAGCTGGTGGCGCGGCTCTGGCAGGGGCTGCAGGCGGTGAAGGGAGTGCGCCTGTTCGGACCCCCGCCCACCGCCGCCCGCACCCCGACGGTGGCCTTCACCGTGGCCGGCCGTGTCTCGGAGGAGGTGGCGGAGGCGCTGGCCCGGCGCGCGGTCTTCGTGTCCCACGGCGACTTCTACGCCGCCACCGCGGTGGCCCGGCTGGGCCACGCCGCGGACGGCGTGGTGCGGGCGGGCGCTGCCTGCTACACCACGGCGGAGGAAGTCGACCGGCTCGTGGCCGGGGTGGCCGAGCTGGACCGAGGCTCCCGCTCCGCGCGCGGCTAGAAGCGTCCCTTGAGCCGGCGGAGGTCGCGCCGCTGCCGCTTGTCGGGCGAGGGCCGCGCGCCCTCGGCCACGCGGAAGGCCCGCTCGGTGGCGCGGGCCTCCTCTTCCGCGGCGGTGGGGGGCGGCGTGCGGTCCTCGTAGAGGGCACGGGCCTCGGCCCGGGCCACGTGGCGGTCGCGCAGGCCGCTCACCACGACCAGCTGGCGGCGGCCCCCTCCCCGCGTGATGCGCACGAGGTCGCCGATCCGCAGCAGCCGGTTGGGCCGCGCGGAGAGCCCGTTGACCTCGACCTTGCCGCCCTTGCAGGCGCGCTGCGCCTCCGAGCGCGTCTTGAAGAGGCAGGCCACGTCGAGCCAGACGTCGAGCCGGACGCCGGCGTCGCTCACTGGATGTACCCGAGGGCGCGCAGCTGCTCCTCCTGCTCGGGGGTCATGGGCGTGGTGCGCCCGGCCCCCAGCCGCGCACGGCGCGCCTCCTCCGCTGCCCGCCGCGCGGCGCCGCGCGCGCGCAGGCAGCGCGCGGCCACGGGATAGCGTCCCGCGAGGTTGTGGCGCTCGCCCGGGTCCTGGGCCAGGTCGTAGAGCTCGAGGCGCGCCGGGGACGGGCGCGGCTCCTCGTTCACGATCAGCTTCATGCGGCCCAGGCGCACCGCACGCTTGTCCGCGGAGGCGTTCACCACGCGGCTCACCAGCAGCGCGCCCGCGCCGTCTTCCTGGGCGCCGCGGCACGCGGACGAGAGGTCGCGGCCCTCGACCTCCGGCCCGGGCACCCCGGCCAGGGCGAGCAGGGTGGGCATGACGTCCATCTGCTGGACGGGGGCGGCCACGCGGCGTCCCCCGCTTCCGGGCAGGCGGATGGCCAGGGGGACGTGCAGGACCTCCTGGTACAGGGTGCCGCTGTGGCCGTCGCCCCCGTGGTCGTAGAACTCCTCGCCGTGGTCCGCGGAGAAGGCGACCAGCGTGCTCTCGTCCAGCCCGCGCGCGCGCAGGCCGTCGAGGAGCTCGCCGAAGGCGGCGTCGTTCTCGCGGATCTCCCCCAGGTAGGCCGACCGCACGAAGCGGATCTCGTCCAGGCTCGGCCCTCCCTCGCGCAGGATGGCGGCCACGTCCCGCCGGCCGCGGTAGCCGTCGAAGAGGAAGGGGCGCCAGTGGTCCGGCGACGGCGCGTACGGGCGGTGGGGGTCGAGCGTGTGCACGTAGGCGAGGAACGGGCCCGGTGCCTCGTCCATCCAGGCCAGGGCCGCGCGCACCACGTCGCGCCCGGGCCTCTCGCGCAGCGGGTCCCCCCGCCAGACGGCGAACCCCTGGTTGTAGCCGAGGGCCGGGCTGACCACGGGGTTGGCCACGAAGGCGCCCGTCCGATAGCCCGCGGCGCCGAAGGCCTCGGCCAGGGTGGTGATCTCCGGGACGAGGGTGCTGGTCAGGCCGTCCACGCCGTGGGCGTCCACGCCGAGCCCCGTCATCAGCGAGGCGACGGTGGGCCGCGTCCAGGACGACTGGGCGGACGCGTCCTCGAAGAGGACGGCGTCCCTGGCGAAGGCGTCGAAGCGGGGCGAGGCGGGATCGCGGGAGCCGTAGGCCCCCAGGTGGTCGGCGCGCAACGCGTCCATGAGGAAGACGACGACGCTCGGGCGCCCGCCCGCCGGGGCCGGCGGCCGCGCCCGCGCGGGGCGGCTCACCTCCAGCTGCTCGACCCACGCGCCCCCCCCCGCGCGCACCTCGAGCGCGGCGAAGGGGGAGGAGGCGGGCGGCAGCGCGGCGGACACGGTCGTGGAGTGGCCGGGACGCAGGGCGAGGGACGCCACCTCCTGCCGCCGCCCGTCGTCGGCAACGACCAGCTCCAGGCGGTCCTCGCCGGCCGCAGGGCGGGCGGTGACCCGCACGGCGTCGTCCCGTCCGCGGACGACGTAGAACGTGGCGGTGGCCCCTCCCGGGAGCCAGAGCCCGCGCTCGCCGCGCCGGGGCGCGCCTTGGTCGGCGGCCTTCGCCGGACGGACCTCCAGGGCGGAGAGGCGCAGCGCCTCGCGCCGATGGCCGTTGCGCACGGCGGCCTCGAAGCGCAGCTCGTTGTCTCCCGCCACCTGCGCGGCGGCGGGCAGACCCAGGACGGAATCGCCGCCCTGGGGTGTCAGGACCACGTCCGCCAGGCGCCGGCCGTTGAGGAATACGGCCACTCCCAGGCCGGGGGCGTCGGCCCTGCGGCAGCGCGCGGTGAAGCGAAGCTCCTTGTCCGCGGTGGAGGCGAAGGGCAGGCGCAGGGTGGCCTCCGTCCAGCGGGAGGCCAGGACCGTCCCCCCCTCCGTCACCTCGATCGCCCAGCCCTCGTGGTCGAGGGCGGGCCGCGAGAGCAGCAGCGCGAGGTCCAGGGCGTCCGCGCGCACGTCGGCGAAGGGGAAGTCGACGAGCAGGTCGTGGCGCTCCGTGGCCGGTGGCTGCCTCTTCGAGCAGGCCGCCGCCCCCAGGGCGAGCGCGAGCACCCGGCACACCGCGCGCCTGTCCACGCCCGGAGTGTATTCGCGGAGCACGGCCTCGAGGCGCGGGGGGCCGGCGGCTTGAGGACGGCCGCCGCTCCGTGTGATAGTCGGCCCGCTCCGAGAGTGATGGCCTCAGGCGGAAACGGGCTCGAGATCCGGCTGCTGGGCGAGCTGGCGGTCCTGCGCGACGGACGGGCCGTGCCCCTCCCCGCCTCGAAGCGCACGCGCGCCCTCCTCGGGTACCTTGCGACGACGGGGCGCCCGCACCTGCGCAGCCACCTCTGCGACCTCCTCTGGGACACGCCCGACGACCCGCGCGCCGCCCTCCGCTGGAGCCTGGCCAAGCTGCGCCCCGTGGTGGACGACGACGAGCGGAAGCGCCTGGTGGCCGACCGCGAGCGGGCCGCCTTCGAGACGGAGGGCGCCGCCGTCGACCTCGAGCGCCTGCGCGGCGAGCTGGGCGCCGGCCTGCCCGCCATGGACGTGGCCGCCCTCCGCCGCACGGCCGCCCTCTTCCGGGGAGAGCTGCTCGACGGCCTCGACCTGCCGGAGTGCTTCCGCTTCCACGAATGGTGCGTGGCCGAGCGCGAGACGCTGCGCTCGCAGCGGGCGGCCGTGCTCCAGGCCCTCGTGCGCCGCCTGGCGGAGGCGGACCCCGAGGAGGCGCTGGCGCACGCCCGCGCGTGGGTGGCCGCGGATCCCCTGGCCGAGAGCGCCCACGTGGCGGTGGTGGAGGGGCTGGGCCGCCTGGGCCGGACGCGCGAGGCCCTCCGCCAGTACGACACCTGCCGCCAGATCCTCGAGCAGGAGCTGGGCGCGCGGCCCTCGGCCGCCCTCGAGCAGGCGCGCATGGCCCTGGGACGGGCGCCCGCGCGCGGCCCCGCCCCGGCCCCCGCCACCCCCGCCGCCCCCCGCGCGTCCGCGCCCCTGGTGGGCCGCGCGCCCGAGCGGGAGGCGCTGCGCGCGGCGGTGGAGGCGACCGCGGCCGCGCGCCCGGGCGGCCTGGTCCTGGTCACGGGCGAGGCCGGCATCGGCAAGACCCGGCTGCTCGAGGTCCTGGAGGGCGAGGTGGCGGCGCGGGGCGGCCGCGTCCTGCGCGGGCGCGCCTTCGAGGCCGAGGCCGTGCGCCCCTACGGCGCGTGGATCGACGCCCTGCGCGCGGCGCCCATCGGCGAGGCGGACCTCGCCCTGCGCGACGACCTGGCCCCCCTCCTTCCCGAGCTGGGCGCGGCCCCGGAGGGCGACCGCAACCGCCTGTTCGAGGCGGTGGTGCGCCTGCTGCGGCGCCTGGGTGACCAGGCGCCTCCCCTGGCCGTGGTGATCGACGACCTGCACTGGCTGGACGAGGCGTCCGTGGCCCTGCTCCACTACGTGGCGCGCGCGCTGGCGGGTTCGCGCGTGCTGCTGGCGGCGGCCGCGCGCACGGAGATGCTGCCCGACAACCGGCCGGCGCTGCGGCTCGTGCGGGGACGCCAGCGCGAGGGGGCCGTCCTCGAGGTCCCCGTGGGTCCCCTGACCGCGGAGCAGACCGCATGGCTCGTGCGCGCCCTGGCCCCCGATGTCGACGAGCGGAGGGTGGTGGCGGAGAGCGGAGGGCACCCCTTGTTCGCGGTGGAGATGGCCCGGGCCCTGGAGAGCGGCGGCACCGCCCTCTCCGACTCGCTGGCCGGGCTCATCGCGGACCGGCTCGCCCGCCTGGACGAGCCCGCGGGCGAGATCCTGCCGTGGATGGCCGCCCTGGGGCGGGGCTTCGACCTCGACCTGGTGGCCCGCGCGAGCCAGGCCGCCCCCACCACCCTCCTCGCCGCCGTGGAATCGCTGCAACGCCACGGGGTGCTGGCGGCGGGGGCGGGCGAGAACGCGGCCGGCTACGACTTCGTCCACGACCTCGTGCGGGAGGCGGCCTACCGCCGGCTCTCCGCGCCGGCGCGGCGGCTGGTGCATGGGCGCATCGCCCGCGTGCTGCAGTCGCGGCCCGATCCCGACGGCACGGTGGCGGGCGACCTGGCGCGCCACGCGCACCTGGCCGGGGAGCACGAGCTGTGCGCGCGGGCCTGCCTGCGCGCGGGCGAGCGCTGCCTGCGCCTCTTCGCCTTCGGCGAGGCCACCGCGCTCTCCGACCGCGGACGGGGTCACGCGCGCGAGCTCCCCGCCGTCCCCGGCCTGGGCCTCCAGGTCGCCCTCCTGCGCCTGCGCGTGCATTCCGCCCTCCAGGAGGACGAAGGCGCGCGGGTGGAGGCCGCCCTCCTGGACCTCGTGCAGCAGGCCGAGCGCGCGCAGCTCCCCGAGGTCGTCCAGTCCGCCCTCGACGGGGTGACCTTCGTGCACTGGTACACGGGCGACCTGTCGGGCGCGCACGAGAACGCGCTGCGACAGGCGGCCATGGCCCGGGGCAGCGACTCCGCGGGGGCCGCGCGCGGACTGGCCGCCACCGCGCGCTGCCTGGCCCACCTCGAGCGCGACCTCACCCGCGCCGAGGCCCTGCTGGCCGAGGTGGACGCCACGCCGGCAGCCTCGGAGCTGATGGACGCGGTCTGGGCCCGGGGCCTGCTCCTCCGCCACCAGGGACGCTACGACGAGGCCGTGCCCTGGCTCGAGCGCGCGCTGGTGCTGGGCCGGCGCGCCCAGGACCGCTACTGCGAGTGGGACTGCCAGGCCCGGCTGGCCATGATCGAGCTGGAGCGCGGACGTCCCCAGGCCGCCCTCGAGCGGTGCCTGGGCCTGGCTCCCCTCGTCGAGAGGCTGTCCGAGGGCAGCGAGCCCGCCCTCTCCGCGGCCCTGGAGGCGCTGGCCCGCTGTGCGCTCGGGCGGGAAGGCGCGCCCGCCGCCCTGGAGCGTGCCCTGATCGCCCTGCGCCAGCTCGACAGCAAGTGGGCGCTGGCCTACGTCCAGACGCTGGCCGCCGGCCAGGACCTCGCCCAGGGCCGGCCGCACCTGGCCCGGGCGCGGGCCGAGGAGGCGCGGGCGGCGGCGGAGGCGGTCAAGCGAAAGAGCGAGGCGGCGCTGGCGCGCGCCGTGCTCACCCGGGTGGCCCTCGCCGAGGGCGACACGGCCACGGCTCTCCGGCACGGCCAGGCGGTGCGCGACGACCTGGCCAGTCCCCCGACCCTCAGCGCGCGTGCCCGGGCGGCCTGGGAGCCGTTGGCCCAGGAGCTGGGGGCGATTCCAACGCCCGCGACAACGGTGGTTCCCACGGAGCGGGCCTAGGCTCTGGCAACGAGGCCGGGGTCTGTGCAAGACGCCCGGCCAGAGGAGGTTCCGATGCGCACGTTTCCGTCCCTGGCCGCGGGAGCGGTCCTGGCCGGCTCGGTGGCCCTGGCCGCCGGCACCACGGCCCCGGACTGGTCCATGAACGCGACCGTGATCGAGGCCTGCAGCTGTCCGATGTTCTGTCAGTGCTACTTCAACACCAAGCCCGCCGGCCACAGCGCCGCGGGGGGGCCCCACGCGCACCACGCCGCCGCCGGGGCCAGCCACTTCTGCCGCGCCAACAACGCCTACAAGGTCAACAAGGGCCACTACGGCGCGACCTCGCTCGACGGCGCCAAGTTCTGGATCGCCACCGACCTCGGCGACGACTTCGCCGACGGCGAGATGGACTGGGCCGTGCTCTACTTCGACCGCGTCCTGACCCCGGCGCAGCGCGAGGGCATCGGCGCCATCGCCGCCCAGCTGTTCCCGGTGAAGTGGCGGTCGTTCAAGACGGCGGAGGCCTCCATCGACACCTGGGAGTACGACAACGACAAGGCGGTGGCCCTGCTGGACGGGGGCAAGACGGCGGAGCTGCGGCTGAAGCGGTTCCCGGGCATGACCAGCGAGCCCGTGGTGATCAAGAACCTGGTCTACTGGGGAGCCCCGCGCAACGACGGCTTCGTGATGATGCCGAACGAGGTCGAGGCCTACCGCGTCGGCCCCAACGCCTTCGAGTTCAAGGGTACCAACGGCTTCATGCTGACCCTGGACATCAACTCCAAGGACGTGGCCGCCCGGAAGTAGGGAGGACGCCATGGTCTTCCTGATCATGGAGAAGGAGTTCGAGCCGCCCCTCACGGAGGTCGGCCACGACGGCGAGGCGGAGCGCCTCGACCCGTGCCTGGTCGCCCACGACGTGCGGTGGCTGCGCAGCTACCTCTCGCTGGACCGGCGGCGCATGGTGTGCGAGTTCGAGGCCGACGACGCGGAGGCGGTGCGCGCCGCGTTCCGGGCGGCGGGCGTCGGGTTCGTGCGCGTGTGGGCGGCCGAGCAGTACTTCCCCGGAGGCGGGGCGCGCGGGGCGTGGACCGAGCGCCGCCGCGCCCGGGGAGGGACGGCCGCCGCGTCCTGACGCCCTGCCTGAGGCGCGGCGCCCTCGAGGGCGCCGCGCTCCTCAGGCCGTCTCGATCCGCACCGGCAGCCCGTCGCGCGGGGCCTGTATCGGCACCTGCTTGTAGGGGGCCCGGTACCCCGGACGAGTGCGCCATCGATAGCGGAGCAGGTAGTGGTGCGCGGTGAGGCGGGCCTGCATGTCCGCGAAGAACATGCCGAGACAGAGGTGGGCCCCGCCGCCGAAGGGCACGTAGCTGAAGGGCACCTTGCGGTCCTCGCCGCGCGGCTCCGAGAAGCGCTCCGGGTCGAAGCGCTCCGGGTCCGTCCAGTAGGCGGGCATGCGGTGGGTGTAGGCGGGCGTGACGGACACGTTGGTGCCGGCCGGGATGCGGTAACCCCGGAACTCGAGGGCCTCCACCGTGCGCCTTGGGATCACGACCAGCGGCGGGTGCAGGCGCAGCGTCTCGCGGATGGCCCAGCCCAGCCCTTCCAGCTCGCGGAGGCGGTCCAGGCTGAGGGCGCCGCCCGCGGCCACGCGGCGGCTCTCCGCGCGCAGGCGCTCCTGCCATTCGGGGTGCAGGGTGAGCTCGTAGAACAGGCTGGTCAGGGCGCTGGTGGTGGTGTCGTGGGCGGCCATCATGAAGAAGATGATGTGGTCCACCACCTCCTGGTCGCTCAGGCGCTCCCCTTCCTCGCTGACCGCCGTGCAGAGCCGGCCGAGCACGTCCTCCGTCGGCTCCGCGCGCCGCCGCCGCACGGCCTCCCGGAAGAAGGCCTCGAGCTGCCGCCGCGCGCGCAGGCCGCGCGCGTAGTCCAGGCCCGGGACGGGGACGCGCACGAAGGCGGTGGCGCCCTTCACCAGGCGCTGGAAGGCGCGGTTGATGCCGGCGACCTGGTCCTCCAGCTCCAGCCCCAGGAAGACGCGCGCGGCCAGGTCCAGGGTCAGCCCCTTCATCGCCTGGTAGACGCGCAGGGTGGAGACGGGCGCGCCCGCGAAGTGCCGCGCGAGGAACGCGTCCATGTGGTCGAGGTAGGAGACGAGGGCGGGACGCTGGAAGGCCACCTGGAGGATGCGCCGGTGGTAGCGATGGTCCTCCCCGTCGCGCAGCATGAGGCCGCGCGGGAAGAGCTCGGCCAAGGAGAACTCCCAGCCCCCGCGGCTGGAGAAGGCGTCCGCGTGGTCGGCCAGCACGAACCGGTTGGCGTCCGCGCCCAGGAGGACGAGGGTCTCCTGCCCCAGCAGCCGCATGCGGAAGGTGGTGCCGTGGGCGTCGTGGAAGCGGCGCACCAGGCCCAGGTAGTCGCGGTAGAAGGCCAGCGACTGGCCCAGCAGGGGCGGCCCGAAGCTTCCGGGCACGGAGGCCCAGAAGGA
>DATBIO010000187.1:0-6250 GCA_036556965.1 Vicinamibacteria bacterium | reverse complement strand
ACCGAGGCGTCCAGGCAGGCGCGGACCAGGCCGGTGGCGCCCGCGGCAACGGTGTACCGCCCGTTCTCGAGGGCGAACATCGCCACCTTGAACCCCTCGCCCTCCTCGCCGACGCGGTTCTCGAACGGCACCTCGACGTTGTCCAGGGCGAAGCCGCCGGTGTTGCCGGCCAGGATCCCCCACTTCTCCTTGAGGGTGTACGAGCTGAAGCCCTTGAACGAGCGCTCCACGATGAAGGCGGAGAGGCCGCTGTGGTCGCGCCGCTTCTTCTTCTCCTGGTCCGTCCAGGCGATGACCAGGAAATTGTCGGCCACGTCGGCCAGCGAGATCCACACCTTCTCCCCGCTGAGCACGTAGTAGCCGTCCTTCTTCACCGCGGTGGTCTGGATGCCCACCGCGTCGGAGCCGGCGTTGGGCTCGGTGAGGCCGTAGGTGGCGATCTTCTCGCCCCGCGCCTGTGGGGCCAGGTACTTCTTCTTCTGCTCCTCGGTGCCCCAGCACCACAGGGACATGCAGTTGAGGCCCACGTGCACGGACATGATGACGCGCAGGTGGGTGTCCACGTACTCCAGCTCCTCGGAGACGAGGCCGAGGCCGATGTAGTCCATGCCCGCGCCGCCCCATTCCTCGGGGATGCAGATGCCGAGCAGGTGCAGGTCGGCCATGCCCTTCAGGAAGCCCCGCTCGAAGCGGTGGGCGCGGTCGAGGTCGTGGATCTTGGGAGCCACCTCGCGCGCGGCCCAGTCGCGCACGGTCTGCTCCACCGCCCTTTGCTCCTCCGTCAGCTCGAAATCGATCATCGGTCTTCCTCTGCGTCCTCCTGCTCGTGGTCCTCGGAGAGGGGCTCGCCCGCGGCGAGGACGCGGCGCGCCTCCTCGCTCCGGCCCCTGGGCACCAGCACGCGCACCACGGCGAACGCGCGCACGTTGGGCAGCGGCTCCTGCCGGAAGGTCTGGTCCAGCACCTCCGCCTCGATGCCGCTCTCGCGGAGGCGGAGGGCCATGAGCTCGGCCTCCCAGGCGTGCGCAGTCTCCACCACCTGCTCCCAGTCCTGGTAGTCGCCGCCGGCCGGGATCACCGGTCCTTCCAGGCCGGCTTGCGCCGGCCCATCACCGCGCTGAGGCCTTCCTCGAAGTCCTCCACGCCCATGAGCTGGTTCAGATAGACGTCCTCGCCGTGGTCGATGGCCTCCGTGAGCGGCCGGTCCAGGCCCCCGGCGATGGCGCGGCGCGTGCACTGGAGGATGGGCGCGCTGCCCTCCTTGAAGCGCTCGACGAGCGCCGCCACCTCGGTCTCCAGCTTCTCGTCGGGCACGGCCCGCGTGATGAGCCCCGCGCGCTCGGCGTCGGCGGCGGTGAGGGCGCCGCCCCCCAGGATCAGCTCGTAGGCCTTCTTGCGCCCGACCAGGCGGGGCAGCAGGGCGGTGGCCACGGGGTTGAAGACGCCGCCCTTGATCTCGGGATGGCCCAGGCGCGCGCTCTGCGCGGCCAGGACGACGTCGCAGGACGTGGCCAGGGTGCAGCCGGCCCCCAGGGCCGGCCCCGCCACCACCCCCAGGCTGGGCTTGTCCAGGCGGTGCAGGTGCTCCACGATGGCGCGGAAGGCCTCCAGCATCACGTAGGCGCGGTCGCCCAGGTGGTCGCCCAGCTCGAAGCCGGCGGAGAAGTACTTCCCCTGGGCGGCCACCACCAGGAGCTTCACCTCCTTCTGGTACTCCAGGGCCTCCAGCGCGCTGCGCACCTCCTCCAGCATCTCCACGGAGAGCACGTTGGCGGGCGGGCGGTTGAGGGTGAGGCGCGTGATGCCCTGCGCGGTGTCGAAGCCGATGTAGCGCGCGCCCTCGAGCCGCCGCGCGGCGGTCCCGTAGACGTCGGCGTCGTGCGGGTCGTCCAGCAAGTCAGCCATGCTGCCTCCCCCGGGCGCCTTCCACCGCGGCGCTCAGACGGCCTCGTAGGCCGCGGCCATGCCCATCCCCCCGCTGACGCAGAGCGTGGCCAGGCCCGTCCGGGCCCCGCGCCGCGCCATCTCGTGCAGCAACGTCACCGTGATGCGCGCCCCCGTGGCCCCGATGGGGTGACCGAGGGCGATGCTCCCGCCGTTCACGTTGAGCCGCTCGGCGTCGAAGCGCAGCTCGCGGTCGCAGGCGATGACCTGGGCGGCGAAGGCCTCGTTGACCTCCACCAGGTCGAAGGCGCCGAGGGGCAGCGACAGCCGCTCGAGCAGCCGGCGCACGGCGGGCACCACGCCGATCCCCATCACGTGCGGGTCCACCCCCGCCGCGGCCATGCCCCGGATCCGCGCCATCGCCTTCACCCCGAGGGCCCGGGCCCGCTCCGCGGACAAGACCACCAGCGCCGCCGCCCCGTCGGTGATTCCGGAAGAGTTGCCGGCGGTGACGCCTCCCCCGTCCGCCTTGAAGACGGGAGGAAGCCGCGCCAGGGCCTCGAGGGTGGTGGAGCGCGGGTGCTCGTCCCTCGCCAGCTCCTCCACGCCCTTCTTGCCCGGCACCTGGACGGGAACCACCTCCGCCGCGAAGCGGCCCGCCTCGAGGGCCGCCGCCGCCCGCTGCTGGCTGCGCAACGCGAAGGCGTCCTGATCCTCGCGCGGGATGCCGTACTGCCCGGCCAGGGTCTCCGCCGTCTCGCCCATCAGCCGCCCCGACAGGGGGCAGAGGAACCCGTCCTGGTACATGGCGTCCACCGCGGGCTGGTGGCCCATGCGGTAGCCCCAGCGGGCGTCCGGGAGCAGGTACGGCACGCGGCTCATGGACTCCGCGCCGCCCGCCAGCACCACCTCGGCGTCGCCGTCGCGCACGGCGCGGAAGGCGAGCTCGATGGCCTTGAGCCCGCTGGCGCAGGCCATGTTGACGGTGAAGGCGGGGACTTCCGGGGGGACGCCCGCGCGCCAGCCCACCTGGCGCGCCACGTTGGGGCCGCCGCCCGCCTGGCGCGCGCAGCCGAAGACCACTTCGTCCACCTGGGAGGCGGCAACCCCGGCCCGGCGCAGCGCCTCCGCGGCGGCGGCGGCGCCGAGCTGGGCGGCGGTCAGTCCGGCAAGGCCCCCCCCGAAGCGGCCGATGGGGGTGCGCACGGCGCCGGCCACGACCACGTCACGCAAGGAGGGCGCTCACGGGTCCTCGCTGGCCGCGGGCGCCCGCCAGCGGCGGACGCCGGGCAACGAAAGGGCGGCATTCTAGCACGCAGCCCCCGGCCTCATCGCGAGCGCAGGGCCTTCCGCACGCGCACGGCCGCCCCGCGGGACGCGCCCAGGAGGCGCGCGGCGCTCCCGCGATGCACGGCGATCTCGAGGTACCCGCTGCTGCCGATCAGGGCGCAGGCCTCGCCCTCGGCAACGTCGGTGTAGGTGGTGGCCAGCGGCATCACCTCGCCCTCCACCACGACCACCAGCTCGGTCGGGTCCGCGTCCACCTCGTCCAGCATGCGGTCCAGGGCGGGCCGGTCCAGGGTGGTGATGAGGTTCCCGAAGCGATCGACGTGCAGGATGGCCGCCTCCCATTCGCCCGCCCCCACCGCGCGCACGGGGGGGATGTGCAGGCGCACGGGGTCGCGCACGGGCGGGCCCACGGAGGCGAGGGGCGCCCCCGCGGCGAGGGCGGCGGCCACCGGGCCGAAGACGTCACGGGCGTGGAAGGTGGCGGACACCTCGGAGCGGAACAGGTCCTGGTTCGTGACCGCGCGCACCTCCGCCTGCGCGTTGCGGTCGAGCACCAGGGTGAGGAGGCCGTTGTCGGGACCCACGAAGGTGTAGCCGGCCGCGGCCACGGCCAGCGCCCGCCGCTCGGAGCCGACGCCCGGGTCCACCACCGCCACGAACGTGGTCCCGCGCGGGAAGAAGGCGTAGGAGGCGGCCAGCGCGAAGGCCCCGCCCAGCACGTCGTGGGGCGGCAGCTCGTGGACCACGTCCACCACGTTGGCCTCCGGGCAGACGGTGAGGATGGCCCCCTTGAGCGCGCCCACGTAGTGGTCCTGCTCGCCGAAGTCGGTGAGGAGGGCGATGAGGGGCGGGCGCGTGGTGGGGCCGGCGCTGGCGGTCACGGCCGCCGATCTTACAATGCAAGGTATGCGCCGCATCTACCTCGACCACAACGCCACCACGCCGCTCGACGGGCGCGTGCTGGAGGCGATGCTGCCGTTCCTGCGCGAGGGCTACGGCAACCCGTCCAGCCTCCACTGGTTCGGCCAGCAGGCGCGCGCGGCGGTGGACAACGCCCGGGGCGAGGTGGCGGCCCTCATCGGGGCCTCCCCCGCCGAGGTGGTCTTCACGGGCAGCGGCACGGAGGCGGACAACCTCGCCCTCCGCGGCGCCGCGGGAGCGGCCGCCGCGGGCCGGCGCAAGCTCGTGTACTCGGCCATCGAGCACCACGCGGTGGTCAACACGGCCAAGGCGCTGGCCGAGGAAGGATGGACGGTCGAGGCGGCGCGCGTGGGCGCCGACGGGCAGCTGGACCTCGCGGACCTGGAGGGGCGGACGGACGAGGGCACGGCGCTGGTGGCGGTGATGCTCGCCAACAACGAGACCGGCGTCGTGCAACCGGTGGCGGAGGCGGCCCGTCTGGCCCACGCCCGGGGCGCCCTCGTCCTCTGTGACGCGGTGCAGGCGGCGGGCAAGACGCCCGTCGACGTGAAGGCCCTGGACGCGGACCTGCTCGTCCTCTCCGCGCACAAGCTCTACGGACCCAAGGGCGTGGGCGCGCTGTGGGTCCGCCGCGGCACGCGCCTCCGGCCGTTGGTGCGCGGTGGCTCCCAGGAGCGCAACCGGCGGGCGGGGACCGAGAACGTGGCCGGGATCGTCGGGCTCGGACGCGCCGCCGCCCTGGCCCGCGAGGAGCTGGAGACCGACGCCGCGCGCCAGCGCGGGCTGCGGGACCGCCTGGAGGGGCGGCTGCTCGCGCTGCCCGGCGCCCTGCGCAACGGCGCGGAGCCGCGCGTGCCCAACACCCTGAACGTGTCCTTCGAGGGCATCGAGGCGGAGAGCCTCCTCATGGCCCTGGACCTCTCCGGGGTGGCGGTGTCCACGGGCGCCGCCTGCGCCGCCGGGGCCGTGGAGCCGAGCCACGTGCTGCGCGGAATGGGGCTGCCCATGGAGCGCGTGCAGGGCTCCCTGCGCTTCTCCCTGGGGAGGTCCACCACGGAGGCCGACGTGGACCAGGCGGTGGAGGTGGTGGCCGCCTGCCTCGAGCGTCAGCGCCGGATGGTCAAGGCCGGACCGCGCGCCTGAAGCGGCGGCTCGTCGGGGTGCCCGGGCGGGGGCCCGGAGCGGCGGTCAGCGGGGGACCTGCTCGTCGGCGTGGTAGGACGAGCGCACCAGGGGCGCCGACTCGACGTGGGCGAAGCCGAGGGCCAGCGCCTCGTCCTTGATCTCCGCGAACTCCTGCGGCGCGTAGTACCGGCGTATGGGCAGGTGCGAGAGGCTGGGCCGCAGGTACTGCCCGACCGTCAGCACGTCGGTGCCCGCGGCGCGGATGGCCCCCAGGGTGGCGCTGACCTCGGCACGCTCCTCGCCCAGGCCGACCATGATGCCGCTCTTGGTGAGGAGCCCGGCCGCCTTGGCGCGCCGCAGCAGCTCGAGCGAACGCTCGAAGCGCGCCCCCGGGCGGACCTGGCGGTAGAGGCGAGGCACCGTCTCCGTGTTGTGGTTGAGGATGTCGGGGCGCGCGTCCAGCACCACCTGCAACGCGTCCGCGGCGCCCTTGAAGTCGGGGATCAGGACCTCGACCGCGCAGCCGGGGACGCGCGCGCGCACCGCGCGCACGCAGGCCGCGAAGACGGCGGCCCCGCCGTCCCTCTGGTCGTCGCGGTTCACGGAGGTGATCACGGCGTGGCGAAGGCCCATGCGCGCCACGGCGTCGGCCAGGCGCTCCGGCTCGTGGGGGTCCGGGGGAGCGGTGGGCAGGCCCGTCTTCACCGCGCAGAAGCCGCAGGCGCGCGTGCAGACGTCGCCCAGGATCATGAAGGTGGCCGTGCCGCGGTTCCAGCAGTCGCCGATGTTCGGGCAGCGCGCCTCCTCGCACACCGTGTGCAGGTCCAGCGCGCGCATGAGGCCGCGCAGGCGATCGTAGCCCTCGCCCAGGGGGGCGCGCGCCTTGATCCACTCCGGCCGCGGAAGGAGCGCGGCCGGCGCCGCCGCGGTGCTACCTACTCCCACTCGTCCTCTTCGTCCTCGTCCTCTTCGTCCTCGTCCTCGTCCTCGTCGTCGTCCTTGCCGTCGTCGAAGTCCTCGTACTCGGCCT
>DATBIO010000186.1:0-38716 GCA_036556965.1 Vicinamibacteria bacterium | reverse complement strand
GAAGTGGTTGCGCGTGACGAGGCCGCCGAAGGCGTCCTCGATCTCCCGGCGCCGGGCTTCCACGTCCACGGCGGCGGGCACCGGCGCCGCCGCGGGCGGACCGGGCATCGGCGGCGCCGCGGGCGGACCGGGCATCGGCGGCGCCGGGGGCTCGGGGGCGGCCCTGGGCGGCGGCTCCGCCGCGCGCGCATCCGCCGGAGGTGCGGGCCGACGCGGCTCGGGGGGGGTGGCCTTGCGCGACCCGATGGCCTCGACGACGCCGACGCACAGGAGCGAGAAGAGGCAGCGCTCCGTCTCCTCCCTCCCCACGGGGCTGAGCTGCATGATCTCGTCCATGCTCAGCGTCCCGTCGACGCGGGAGAGGATGTAGCCCTCGGTCGGACCCAGCGTGATCCGCTGGAAGCGCAGGAGGGGGTCGGTGGAGGGGGCGAAGATGCCCTGGCCGTCCCCGAGGGCGTAGCGCACGATGTCCGGGTCCTTCACCCGGCGCGCGGCCTCCAGGATGATGTCCCCCGTGGACAGGCGCAGGGTGGTATCGCTCTCCGGCGCGTCGGTGGCCGCCTCCTCGAAGTCGTAGGTGCCGCTGGAGAGGGCGAAGACCCGCGTCAGCACCTCGCGCACGTGCGCGGCCAGCGCGTCCTCGAGCTGGTCGCGGTCGAGGAGTCCCGTCTCGCGGAGCACGTCGCCGAGCCGGCGGTGCCCGGCGGCGGCGGTTTCCCCCGCGCGCTCCGCCTCGTCGCTCCCCAGGTAACCGCGGCGCACGAGGGTGTCGCCCAGGTGCTCGCCGCGGACGTCGGTGTCGGCGTGGACGATGTGGCCGTGGCGGAAGACCACGCTGCGCCGCTCGGACCCGGAGCGCAGGTGGAGGACGCCGCTGCGCCGGCCGACGTAGATGTCCCGCAGAAGACCGGGGAGCACCCCTTCTGCGAGAACGCCGTTCATGCTCGGCGCCGAGTATAAGCCCAGCTTCCGCCGGACCCTCGGGGCCCCCCGGGCGATCCGGGCTAGAATCCCGTCCCCATGTCGGACGCGGGCAGCGACCGCCGCCGCCACGAGCGCGTACGGCTGGACGGCCGCGCGGTGGGCCGCGCCACGGTGCTGGCCGAGGTTCGCGTGGTCGTGCTCTCGGAGAGCGGCGCGGAGCTGGAGACCAGCGTGCCCCTGGCCCTGGGCTCCGCCTGCGACCTGAGCCTCGAGCTGGCCCACGGCCCGGTGGACGTGCGCGCGCGCGTCGTGAACGTGGGCGAGCCCGAGCCGGGGGGCGGGCGCTGGCGGGTGGCGGTGGACTTCACCGAGCTCGAGGCCCTGGACCGCGCGCTGCTCCAGGCCTTCCTCGAGCGCGAGCGTCGGAGGCCGCAATGAGCGAGCCGGGCGGGCTGCGCGCGACCGCGCGCGCCGAGGTGGAGGCCAGCCTCATCGATCTGAGCCTGGGCGGCGCGCTCCTGCAGCTGCGCGCCCCCCTCGAGGTGGGCAGCATCCACGACTTCCGCCTCGACCTGTTCGGCCAGCCCCTGTGGGTGCAGGCGGAGGTCCGCCGCTGCCAGGCCGCGAGCGGCGCCCACGAGGTCGCGGTCCAGTTCGTGGGCGTCCACCCGCAGGACGAGGCCCGGCTCCGCGACTACCTCGAGCGGGCGCGTTAGCCGCTCGCCGCCCGGGCGGGCGGCGCCGGCTAACGCTTGCGCCTGCCCACCAGCTCCTTCACCTCGATGGGGTTCAGGCGGTGGGGCAGGGCGATGTCGCGCATGGTCAGGGCGCCGGGACGGGCGGCGAGGACCTTCGGGATGCAGTTCACGGCGATGGCGGCGGTGGCGAGGTCGCCGGCCAGGCCTCCATGGATGGTCATGTCCACGGGAGGCGTGCCGTCCACGACCACGTGGTCGCGCGGGTTCTCCGCCCCCACGTACATCTGCAGGTCCAGGCTGACCCTCAGGTCGCCGTCCTGGTAGCCACGGGCCGTCTGCTTGACCCCCGCCGCGGAGCCGGCGGGTACCCGCAGGTAGTCGGTGTCGAGGTCGCGCGGGGCGATGGCCGGCTCGAGCGTCTCGTCCACCTTGTCGAGCTTCCAGCCCAGGCCGGCGGCGATCATGTGCGCCGACTCGCGGAGGCCGACGTGGCGCACGGTGCCCTCGGTCATGGCGCGGCGGAACTGGTTGAGGTTGAGCCCGGCGCCCACCTTGCGCTGCAAGGGGAGGCGCCGCGTGCCCGCGTCCACCACCCGCGTCACCGTCACCCGGTTGACGGTGGCGCAGGGCGCGGTCAGGACGAGGGCGAGGGCGTCCATGGCGTAGCCCGGGTTCACGCCGGTGGCGAGCACGGAGACCTTCTTGCGCTGGGCCAGCCGGTCCAGCTCCCGGAAGGCGCTCGCGCTCTCGGGCGCGGGGAACGCCATCTCCTCGCAGGTGGTGACCACGTTCATCCCGCGCTGCACGAGGGCCGCGATCTGCGGCTTGACGGCCTTGACCGAGGAGGCGGTGCTGAGGATGGCCACGTCCGCCCTCGCCTTGCGCATGAAGCGGACGGGGTCCCCGGCGATCTTGACGCGCAGCCGTCGGCCCAGGCCGAGGGCGAGGCCGAGGTCCTTGCCCGCCAGCTCGGGGGAGGGGTCGGTGGCGCCCACCACGTGGAGGCCGTCCGACTCCAGGACCAGGCGCGCGATGCCCTGGCCGATGGGTCCCAGACCGACGTGGACGACCTTGAGCGCGCGGGTCAGCGCTCGACCTCGGGCAGGGAGGGGATCTCCTCCTCGGGCTCCGCGGACAGGATCACCGTGCAGGCCACGGGGAGCAGGGTCGTGTAGTTCCTGCCCTGCGACTCCAGCGTCACCTCGTAGAAGCCCTCGGGAGCCACCCGCACCAGCTTCCCCTTGGCCGTCTTCGCCCCCAGCGTGTTGGCCAGGATCTCGCTGTAGATCCGGATCGCCGCTTCTTTCTCGATCACGCGGGTTTCCTTTCTAGAGGGCCTTCACCGTGCGGCGCACGATGTCGAGGCCGGCGTCGGCGTCGGCCGGCGTCAGGTCGAGGGGCGGGCGGAAGCGCAGCGAACGGGGGCCGCATTTCAGGAGCAGGAGCCCGTTCTCGATGACCTTGCGGTGCGCGCGGTCGCGCGCCTCCGGCGTGGGCAGGTCCACCGCGATCATCAGGCCGAGGCCGCGGGCGTTGGAGAGGACGCCCCCCGCCTCCGCCTGGACCTGCTCGAGCCCGCGCAGGAGGTGGGCGCCCACCACGCGCGCGTTCTCCACCAGGGCGTCCTCCTGGATGACCTCCAGGAAGCGCCCGAACCTCACCATGTCCGTCAGGTTGCCGCCCCAGGTGGAGTTGATGCGGGAGGGAACGGTGAAGACGTTCTGCGGCTCCTGGTCCACCTTCTCCCCCACCAGGCAGCCGCAGACCTGCGTCTTCTTCCCGAAGGCCAGGGCGTCCGGCCTCAGGCCGAAGTGCTCGTGCGCCCACATGCGGCCGGTGAGCCCGATGCCGGTCTGGACCTCGTCCACCACGAAGAAGCACTCGTGCTCGTCGGCCAGGCGCTGGAGCGCCTGCAGGAACGAGGGGCGGAAGTGGTTGTCCCCGCCCTCGGCCTGGACGGGCTCGATGATGATGGCGGCGATGTCGTCTGGCCGCTCGGCGAAGGCGCGGCGGACCTGGTCCAGCGCCCGCTCCTCCGCGGCCGCGACCTCCGCCTCCACCTCCGCCGTGACGGGGAAGCGGAGCTTCGGGTTCTCGACCCGGGGCCAGTCGAACTTGGGGAAGTAGTCCGTCTTGACGGGATCGGTGTTGGTGAGGGACAGCGTGTAGCCCGAGCGCCCGTGGAACGCCTCGCGGAAGTGGATGACCTGCGAGCCCTTCTCCCCGCGCCCCATCCTCTTGTTGCGCCGCACCTTCCAGTCGAAGGCCGTCTTCAGGGCGTTCTCCACGGCCAGCGTCCCGCCCTCGATGAAGAAGCCGTGCCTCAGGTAGGGCGGTATGGCCAGGCGCTGGAAGACCTCGACGAAGCCCGCGTACTCCACGCTGTAGATGTCGGACAGCGAGGGCTTGAGCTGTGCCACACGGTGCAGGATCCGGAGGAACTCGGGCTCCTGCATCTTCGGGTGGTTGAAGCCCAGGGGGTTGGAGCCGAAGAACGTGAGGAAGTCGAGGTAGCGGCGGCCGCTGCGCGCGTCGTGGAGCCAGGACCCGCGGCTCCGCTCGTAGTCGAACACCAGGTCGAATCCGTCGGCCAGGATGGTCCGGGCGAGCGTCCGGTGGACGTCCGGCGGGTTCACCATGCCGAGGGCGGAAGTGGTGGTGACGTTCACGCGAGCCTACCTCTAAGTGCTTGGGGATCTGTCACTTCGGGGCCCCGGCGCGCGCGAGAGGCGGGACGCCCGGCCGATGAGCGGCACATATTAGCACGATATAATCGGGCGGCTTCCCGCATGGCTCCCGACATCGATCCCGGCTTCCTTCTCGCATCCGACCTGTTCGAGAGCCAGCCGCCGGAGGTGCTGCGCGCCGTCCTGGCCCAGGGCGTGATCCAGGAATTCGGCCCCGGGGCGGTGGTCTTCCGGCAGGGCGACACCGGGGACCGCCTCTACATCGTGCAGAGCGGCGTGCTCGAGATCCTGGCCGTCCCCGACGGCGCCACGGAGCCGGTCCCCCTGGCCTACCTCGGGGAGGGGGACGTGGTGGGGGAGATCGCCCTCCTCACCGGCGCGCCCCGCACGGCCACCGCCCGCGCCCCCGAGAGGGCCAGTGTGCTCGTGCTCGACAAGTCGGTGTTCCTGGACCTCATGGCCAGCCTGCCCTCCTTCTCGCGAGACCTCTGCGTGGTGCTGGCCAAGCGCCTGGAGAACACGACCAGCAAGGTCCCGCCCAGCGCGGCCCGACAGCTTCAGGGCAACCTTCGCTTCTTCGACCTCGCCACCGTCATGCAGACCCTGATCGGCGCGCACCAGACGGGGAACCTGGTCGTCTCCCAGGAGGACGGCCATGGCCGGCTGGCCGAGCTCCTCTTCTTCAAGGGCAACATCGCCCGGGCGCGACTCCGGCACCTCAGCGGCGACGACGCCGTCTTCCAGCTCTTCCAGGCGCCGCTGGAGGGCGAGTTCCACTTCGCCGGCCGGACCGTGCGCGAAGAGGACCTCCAGGCCGACGTCACCCTGCCCGCCATCAACCTCCTCATGGAGGCCGTGCGCCTTCAGGACGAGCTCGTCCTGCTGCGGGCGAAGCTCCCCGATGCCGAGCGGTCGTGGAAGCAGAGGGCGCCGCAGCTCACCTGGCCGGAGGCCGAGACCGCGGAGCTGGCCGCCGCCATCTGGTCGCGCCTCAAGAAGGGCGCGTCCCTCGCCGAGCTGCAGCGGGCCGTGCCCCGCTGCTCCTACCACGTCTACAAGACGCTCGCCGCCCTGGTGGAGAGCGGCCAGGCGGGCTGAGCCCGTGTCCGACGGTCCGCGTGGCGGACCCTCGGACACAAGCCGTTTGACTCCCGGGCCGGGTTGCCCCACTCTCTACGCGGCTGCGCGACCCCCTCCCCGGAGCTCGCGAGATGCGGTTGTGGACGGCGAGGCCAGGAAGGTCTCGGATGGGCGCCCGGCCGGTGTGCCTTCCGGGGAGGTGGCAGCACCGCCTGCTCGCGTGTGCCCTGGTGCTCGCCGGAGCCGTCCTCCTGGCAACCCGGAGTGGCCGCGCGGCCTCGGCGGAAGGGCAGCCGGCCGCCCCCGCGCCGTCCGCGACGGTGGACGCCCGCCTCTGCCAGCAGTGCCACTGGGACAAGTTCCAGAGCTACCTGGAGAGCGCGCACGGCCGCTCCGGTGACGCCCCCAGCCCGGCGGCGCAGGCCCAGTGCGAGAGCTGCCACGGCACGGCCGAGCGGCACGTGCAGGGCGGGGGCGGCCGAGGAGTGGGCGCCCTCCTCACCTTCGCCAAGCAGACGCCCGTCGCCCAGCGCAACGCGCCCTGCCTCACCTGCCACGAGCGGGGCCAGGTGGCGCTGTGGCACGGCAGCGCCCACGACAGCCGCAAGGTCGCGTGCACCGACTGCCACGCCGTCCACGGCGGCCACGCCAAACTCCTGGCCCAGCCCACGGAGCCGCAGCTCTGCACCCAGTGCCACCTGCCGGTGCGGGGCGCGCTCCTCAAGTCGTCGCACCACCCGATCCGGGAGGGCAAGCTCGCCTGCACCAGCTGCCACAACCCGCACGGGACGGCCACGGAGAAGCTGGTGTCCGCCGCCTCCGTCAACGACAAGTGCTACGAGTGCCACGCGGAGACGCGCGGCCCCTTCCTCTTCGAGCACCCGCCGGTGCGCGAGAGCTGCCTCAACTGCCACGACCCCCACGGCTCGTCGCACGAGTACCTGCTCGTGGCCAAGCGCCCCCTGCTCTGCCAGCGCTGCCACCAGAACGCCGGCCACTCCTCTGCCCTGCTGGCGCGCACGGCCCCGGACGCCGCCGCCGGCCTCACCGTTTACCAGCTCCGTGCGCCAGCGCTGGTGTACCGCGCCTGCAACAACTGCCACGTGCAGATCCACGGCAGCAACCATCCCTCGGGGAAGTTCTGGCACCGATGAGGCCGACCCTCGGCCGGCTGGCCATGGCCGCGTGCGTCGGCCTGTGGCCGGCGTCAGCCGTGGAGGCGCAGGAGCCCGCCTCCGCCGAGCCGTCGCCCCCTCCTTCCGCCCCCGCCACCTCATCGGGCGGCGCCGAGGTCGGTCTCGACTTCTGGCCGGACGCGGGGTTCGGGCGGCCCCGGCTGGAGGGCGTGTACTCCCCGGTGGTGCCCGACTTCGACGCCCGGCCCGCTCCCACGCGGCCGTGGGCCCTCCACGTGAGCCTGTCCGGGCTCGCGGAGGACGGCGTGGGCGACTCCGCCAAGCTGGAGGAGTACCGTGAGATCGGCGCCTGGGACGCCGGCCTTCGCTTCCGGCACCGAACGGAGGGCTTCTTCGCCGACGTGGTGGGCCGCAACCTTCCCCTCGCCCACCGCGATCTCGTGATCGAGGCCGGACGGCCGGGCGTCTTGAAGGGACGCTTGAGCTACGACCAGATCCCGCACAACTACGCCTTCGGCGCCCGCACCCTCCACACCGGCTCCGGCAGCGGCCGGCTGTCGATCGACGACGCCGTGCAGGCGCGGCTGCAGGCATCGGCCTCCGCCGCCGACGCCACCACGCGCGCCCGCGGCGCCGTCGCCGAGGAGTCGTTCGCGCTGGACGTCGGGCACACGCGCAAGAAGGCGGCCCTCGCGCTCGGCTCGCGCGCGCTGGGCCCGGTCGAGGTCGAGCTGGAGGTGGCCCGCGAGCTGCGCCGGGGGACGCGTCCGACGGGGGGCAGCTTCGGGCTGGCCAACACCGTGGAGATCCCCTGGCCCATCGACTACGAGACGCGCGAGGTCCGCGGGGGCGTGGAATACGCCGCCCCGCGGCTGTCCGCGGCCCTCGGCTATACGGGCTCCTGGTTCTCCAACGAGATCGACGCGCTGCGCTTCGACAACCCCTGGCGCATCACCGACAGCAGCACGCGCGCGGCCGCCTCGAACTTCGCCGCCGGGCCGAGCTCCGGCCAGTTCGACCTCGCCCCCGGCAACGAGGCGCACACCCTCGGCCTCACCGCCGCCCTCGGACGGCTTCCCTGGAAGGGGCGGCTGTCCGTGGCCGCCTCCCGGGGATGGATGCGCCAGGACGACACCCTCCTGCCCTACACGGTCAACACCGCGGTGGTGCCGGTGCCGCCCCCGGCGCCGGTCCCGCCTTTCGACGCCACCGATCCCGCCAACCTCCCCGCGAGCCGGGTGGACGCCCGCATGGACACGGCGCTGCTGAACCTGCGCCTGCAGCTCCAGCCCGCGTCCGCGGTCCGCGTGGTCGCCCACTACCGCTACTACGACCTCGACAACCGCACGCGCGCGCTCGTCTTCCCCGGCTTCGTGCGCGAGGACGCGGAGTGGCGGGCCCCGGACACCCCCGGGGCGATCTTCACGAACCTGCCCGTCGCGCACACGCGCCGGGACGCCGGCGTGGAAGGCAGCGTGGACCTGTCGTCGGCGGGCCGCCTCAGCCTGGGATACACGCGGCGGGAGCTGGACCGCGAGTTCCGCGAGGTGGCGCGGATGGACGAGGACCGGCTGCGGGCCGCGCTCGACGCCCGCCTGCTGGGCTGGGCGGAGCTGCGCGCCTCGTACGAGCACGCGCGCCGCGACGCGAGCGACTACGACTTCTCGCAGCACCACCGGAGACAGGGGGAGGCGGAGTTCCCGGTGCTCCCCTTCCTCGTGAAGTGGGACGAGGCCGACCGCGAACAGGACCGCGTCCAGGTGCTGGCCACCGCCAGCCCCGCCGAGGCCCTGGTCCTCAGCGCCTCCCTCACGCACGGCCGCAACGACTACGACCGGTCGCCCTTCGGGCTCCTCGGCGACCGCTTCACGGTCTACGCGGGCGATGCCGCCTACGCGCTGGGGGAGCGCCTGAGCGTCCAGGGCTCGTACAGCCGCGAAGAGTACCGCTACGACCAGGCGGGGCGCTCGTGGTCGGGCGGGCGCCCGGGAGATCCCTACCTCGTCGACACCACGCCCGAGTCGCTGAGCAACTGGCAGGCGCGGGAGGAGAGCAGCACGGACACCATCGGGGCGGGGCTCCTGGCCGCGGTGACGGACCGGGTGCGGGCGGGGCTCGCCTTCTCCTACTCGCGGAGCGACGGGAGCATCGCCTATGCCAGCCCGCTGGGCACGGCCGCCACCGACGCCAACGCCTTCGTTCCGGCCTCCTTTCCGGAGGTGGACGACATCCGCTTCCGCCACTTCCAGGCCGACGTCGAGTACCGGCTCGGCCCTCGCCTGACCGCGTCCCTGGCCTACGTCTGGGAGGCCTACGACATCGCCGACTTCAACACCAAGGGCTTCGTGTTCGTGCCCGCCAGCACGGACGGCGCCTTCGCCTCCGCGATCTTCATGGGGACGCTGCCGCGGGCGTACAATGCGCACCTCGTCTCCCTCACCCTGAGGCTCGACCTGTGAAGTACGCCGCGCTGGCCGTGCTCGGCGCCTCCCTGGCCGCGCCCGTCGCCGCGCAGGCGCCCGCGGAGGGCCAGGACGCGTGCCACGGCGTGCTCTCCTCGCCGGATCGCCTCGGCCCCGCGGTGGCCGCCGTCGCCCAGTACGACACCACCTACGTGCTCGTGTCCCGTGAGGGTGGCGCGCCCGTCACCTCCCTCGACGCCCCCGCCCTCCGCGAGGTCGAGGTGGGCGTGCAGGCAGGGACCCCCGCCGTGGCGCTGGCGGCGGCCGCCGGCCTCCCCCGCGTGCGCGAGTACTCGGCGTCCGGCGAGGCCGCGGGCGCGCTGGTCCTGGACGTGCTCGAGGGACGGATGGGGGCGGCGGTGATGTGGGCGCCGCTGGCCGGGCTGGCGGCCGTGCAGAACGACCCGGAGAACCTGCTCGCGCTGCGCACGCTGGCCGAGCCGCACGCGCCCCCCGCCGGCCTGCCGTCGGGGGGCGTGGGCCCGCAGCCCTGCGCCGACGCGATCAAGGCCCTGCTCGAGTCCTACGGCGTCGTGCCCGCCGAGCAGACCATCCGCGTCGAGTTCGGCGACCTGCTCGACCGGCGCGCCCCCGGCTCCGACCGCGCGGCGGCGGAAGCGGGGGGAGCCGTGTTCGCCGAGCGCTGCGCGCGCTGCCACGGCGCGGAGGTGGTGGCGGCGCCCAGGGCCCTGGCCCCCGTCAACCTGATCCGCTCCATCCGGCGCTTCTCCTATCCGGGCTTCCTCTACGTGGTGCTCAACGGGCGCCCCCAGAACGGCCACCCCGCATTTCGCGGTACCCTGGAGGAGGCGACCATTGCATCCGTGTACCAGTACATCCGGGCGCGCAGCCGGGGTGAGCTGCGCGTGACGGGCATCCACCCGTAGGAGCATGGCCCATGCGTGCTAGCAGCCTCTGGGCGGCCGCGGCCACCGCTGCGGCTCTGACCGCCAGCCCCCTCACCGCCTCGGCGGCGGGCACCGTCAGCGGCAAGGTGCACTTCACGGGCAAGGCCCCCAAGAACCTGCTCATCGGCATGGGGGCCGATCCCAACTGCGTGAAGATCAACGCCGGGACCAAGATGTACCAGGAGCTGGTCACCGTGAACCCCGACGGCACCCTGGCCAACGTGTACGTGGCCATCAAGGGCAACGTGCCGGGGGCAGCCATCCCCAGCACGCCGGTGGTGATCGAGCAGGAGGGGTGCGTCTACCACCCGCGCATGTCCGGGGCCATGGTGGGCCAGACGCTCCGCGTCGTGAACAAGGATGCGACCCTCCACAACATCAAGGGAATCTCCGAGAAGAGGAACCGGTTCAACCTGGGCCAGGCCCAGGCGGGGATGACGTTCGACTTCAAGCTGAAGGACGAGGAGATCGTGATGCTCGTCCGCTGCGAGGTGCACAAGTGGATGCTCGGCTACATCGGCGTGGCCACGCATCCCTACTTCGACGTCACGCGCGGGGAGGGCACCTTCACCCTGCGCAACGTCCCCGCCGGCACCTACACGGTGGAAGCGTGGCACGAGCGCTACGGGCGCTATGCCAAGGAGGTCGCGGTTACGGACGGGGGCACGGCCACGCTCGACTTCACCTACACGGGCGAGGAGCCGGCGCCGGGGTTCCTGATCCGCGACCTCATCCAGCAACGCCCCTAGCGGGCGGCCCCGCCCCCGGGCGCCCGCTCAGACGCGGCCGGCTTCGCGGATCAGCTTCTGGATCTGCCGGCCCTCCGCGCGCGCGTCGTCGAGCTCGGAGGAGATGCGCTTGATGCGCTGGCGCTTCGACAGGAACAGGTAGTTGAGGGCCTCCAGCAGGGCGCCCGCGGCCACGCCGACGAGCACCGAGCTGATGGCGAGCCCCAGCGAGATCACCTGCTCGTTGATGGCCACCTGGTAGAGGAACCAGGCCAGAGCCACGCCCAGGCCGTTGGCGCCGATCCCGAAGCTGCGGCGGGCCCCCGTGAGCTCGTCCTGCAGGCGCTCCACCAGCGCCTGGTTGGCCATGAGCTTCTCGCGCAGGGGAGCCACGTCGGCGAGCACCAGGCGCACCACGTCGCCGCGCACGACCTTGTGCTTGGTGCCGCAGGTGCCGCACTTGATGTGGTCGCCCTGCGCGTAGGCGTCGGGGACCGCGACCTCCGAGCGGCAATACACGCAACGGGCTCTCTGCGCCTTTTCCATCCCGTTGGGCGGGCAGGATAGCACGGGGGCCGGCGGCAGGAGGCGGCCCGGGGAGTGATAAAACCTGCCCATGGAGCGCTGGGACGCCATCGTGGTCGGCGCGGGCGTGGCCGGCCTCTCCGCCGCGCGCGCCCTGGCCCGCGCGGGGGCCCGCGTCCTGGTGGTGGAGCGCCGCCGCGTGGGCGCGGAGGCCTCCAGCGCGGCCGCGGGAATGCTGGCCGCCCAGGGCGAGGCGGAGCAGCCTTCGGCCCTCCTCGGCCTGGCCCTGCGGGCGCGCGACCGGCACCAGGGGCTCGCCGCCGAGCTGCGGGAGGAGACGGGGATCGACGTGGAGCGCGCGCGCCTGGGGTCGCTGCACCTCGCCTTCGACGAGGCGGGGGAGGCGCGGCTGCTGCGCCGCGCGGAGTGGCAGCGCCAGGCGGGTCTCGAGCTGGAGGTGCTGGGGGGGGCGGAGGTGCGGGAGGCCGAGCCCAACCTGGCCCCCGTCGTGCGGCGCGCCCTCTACGTGCCCGGCGACCGGTGGCTCGACAACGTCCGCCTCACGCGCGCCCTGGCGGCCTCCGCGGTGGCGCGCGGGGCCAGCCTCCTGACCGGACGCCCGGCCACGGGCCTGGTCGTGGACGGCGGCCGCGTGGCCGGGGTGCGCGCGGGCACGGATGTGCTGGCGGCGCCGCTGGTGGTGAACGCCGCCGGCGCCTGGGCGGGTCTGCTCGCGGGCGACCCGGAGCCGCCCCCCGTCGAGCCCGTGCGCGGCCTCATCGCGGCCTTCGAGGTGGCGCCTCCCCTGTGCCGCCACGTGGTCCACTCGCCGCGCGGCTACCTCGTGCCGCGCGGCGACGGCCGGCTGCTGGCGGGATCGACGCTCGAGCGCGCCGGCTACGACAAGAGCGTGACCGCGGGCGCCCTGCGCACCGTGCTCGAGGCCGCCCTCGAGATCACGCCCGCCCTGGCCGACGTGAGGGTGTCCGACACGTGGGTGGGCCTGCGCCCGGGCACACCGGACGGGTGGCCCGTGCTGGGCGCGGGGGGCCTCCCGGGCCTCTTCCACGTGGCGGGCCTGTACCGCGACGGCATCCTGCTCGGCCCCCTGGTGGGCGAGGCCGTGGCCGCCCTGGCCCGCGGGGAGGAGCCGGGCGTCGACCTCTCCGCTTTCTCCCTCGCGCGCTTTCGGCGCTGACGTGTGTCAGAATCAGCGCCTTTCCGCCCAGGGGAGCAGAGCACCATGGCCGAGGACGAGCCCAAGGACGCGCCGAAGCCCGTCGCGAAACCCGGCGCCAAGACGCCGGAGATTCCCGACGAGCTGAAGGAGCGTGTCATCCGGATGGCCAAGCAGCAGATCGCGGGGCAGATGCTGCCCGCGCTCAAGGATCCCCGCAACCTGATGCGCACCATGGTGGCCATCAAGGTCCTCGGCATCGTGGAGCGGGAGATCGGCAAGGGCGAGGGGCCCCTGCCCGGCGAGTGGGCGAAGCTCAAGGACCTGGTGGCCAAGAGCCCAGAGGCCGTGGACATGGTGGGGAAGCTCGAGGACGCGATGGGCACCTACGCCGCGGACCTCGACCGCAAGATCAAGGCGGGCGAGGTGGACGAGACCCAGGCGCGCGAGTCGGCCCTCAAGGTCATCCGCATGACCCTGCTCAAGAAGATCCAGATCGGCCGCAGCGGGGTCGTGCCCGACGGCACGGCCGAGAAGTAGCACTCCCCGGTCCCGCGCCACCGCAGGCCCTTGCCGCCCCGAGGGGCGGCCGTCCCTCCTACCACTCGAAGGAGAAGAGCGGGGCCACCGTGCTCCCCCACGGTGTCTTGCCCGGATCCAGCTTGTAGCGGTCGGGCACGTTGGACCAGCCTTCGTACACCCGGCCGCCCAGGTAGAAGCGCTTCTTCGAGACGGGAACGGGAGCGGAGGCGGTCACGGTGACGAGCTCGAAACGGCGGACGGGCGGAGCCTGGCCGGCCTGGTCGCTGGCGGGCACCGCTTCCGTGCGTCCGTCGCCGTCCACGTCCGCCTCGATCCAGCCCAGCTGAAGCAGGCGGTGGTAGCTGCGGTCCTCGATCATGCCCGTGAGCTCGGCGTTGAACGCATCCACGATGGACTGGGCTCCGGGCAGCTTGCGGCGGACGGCGAAGTGAAGCGAGCGGACCAGCAGCGGCTCGGTGCCGATGGCCAGCCGCGTCCTGGCCTCCTCCGCGTAGTTCGTCAGGAGGTACTGGACCACGACGTCGTCCATGAGGACGTAGTCGGCCTCGCCGGCGAGGACCTTGGCCAGGCTCTCCTCGACGGTGCTCGAGGCCACGTAGGCCGGGCCCGTCGCGACCTTCAGCTCGTCCCCGTACGCGTAGCCGTCGACGATGGCGATGCGCTTGCCGGCCAGCGCCTGGAGCCGGGGAGCGGACACGTCGTTGCCCTTCCTGGCCACGAGTACGAGCCGGTTCTCGAGATAGGGCTTGGAGTAGAGCAGCGTCTCCTCGCGTCCGGGGTCCCGCCAGAGCGCGGGGCTGCCGTCGAACCGCCCCTCGAGGAGGGCGGGCGTGAGCGTGCCCTCCGGCACGATGGTGGTCTGCGAGGAGATCCCCCCGCGCGCCAGGACCGCGTGGACGAGGTCGATGGCGAGCCGTGCCTTGCCCGGCTCGCCGGTGAACGGGGACCATGGCGTCGAGCCCAGGTGCAGCGCGGCGCGCCTGGCCGCCGTCGGCCCCGTGGTCTGGGCGGCCCCTCGCGCCGGCGCGAGAACGGACGCCACCACGGCGCCGAGAAGCGCCAACCGCCCCAGGACCGACGCGGTGCTCGACGGACCGGCATCGCGCTCGTGATCAGACCGCATGGGCACCACCCTCGAGAATCCCGGCAGACGGTACTCCACGAGGCGCCGCCGATCCATCGCCCATCGAGGCCACGCCTGGCCCTCATCCGGGGATGGCCGGTCGTTCACCTGTTCAGCCATTTGAGCATCTCGGGCAGGGTCGGCCTCTTGCCGTACATCAGGATCCCCACGCGGTAGATCCGCGCCGCTCCCCAGACCACGAGGCCGATGGTCAGCACGGTCAGCGCCACCGACAGGGCGAGCTGCCAGGCCGGGGGCGGGAGCAGGGTCACGCGGAGGAACATGAGGATGGGGGCGAAAAAGGGGATCAGGGTCAGCGTCACCGCGAGCGCTCCGTCGGGCCGGCTCATCACGCCCGGGAAGAAGGCCACGGCCAGGATGAGCGGCGACAGCACGGGGAAGGCCAGGGCCTGCGCCTCCTGCTGCGTGTTCACCGCCGCCCCCACCGCGGCGTAGAGCGCGCCGTAGAGGAAGTAGCCGAGCAGGAAGAAGCCGACCATGGCCGCCAGCAGCCCCGGCGGGATCTCGGGCAGGACCATGGGACCCGCCTGGGCGTAGAGCCCGAGGAGGAGCAGCGACAGCGTCCACAGGCCGAACTGGGCGAGCCCGGCGGCCCCCACCCCCAGGAGCTTGCCCGCAAAGAGGACCCAGGACGGGATGGAGGACACCAGCACCTCGACCACGCGGTTGGCCTTCTCCTCGATGACGCCGTTCATGATGGCCTGGCCCCACATGGCCACCGCCGAGTAGAGGAGCATCATGAGGACGAGGGAGAGCATGACGGAGCCGCCGCTGTCCTCGCGCGCGCCGCGCTCCGTGAGGCGCACCGTCTTGAGGTCGAGCTTGCGCGTGACCTCCCGCACGTCGTCGGCCCCCAGGCCGCGCGTCTCCAGCCGGCGCGCCAGCAGCGCCTCCTCCACCGCCGCGTCCACCACCTGGATGTCGAGGGCGTTGCTGACGTAGCGGCCGTGGTACTCCGCCCGGCAGCGCTCCAGGGCGTCGGCGGGGAGGTAGACGAACCCGTCGAGCAGGCCGCCGCGCACCGCCTCGCGCGCCCCGTCGACGCCGCCCGCTCCCGGCGCGGGCGACAGCTCGAACCGCCGGACTCCGGCCACGGTGCGCCGGCGCAGCGACTCCTCCACCGCCGCCCGCACCCGTCCCGTGTCGTCGAGGACGGCCACGCGCAGGGGCTTTCCGCGCTGGCGCGTCATGAGCAGGCCGGGTCCCAGGATGAAGGCGCCCATGAGCAGGGGCCCCAGGATGGTGGCGATGACGAAGGCCTTGGAGCGCAGGCGCTCCAGGAACTCGCGGCGCGCGACCCAGGCCAGCCGCCGCCACGGGGGGACGGCGCTCACGCCGCCTCTCCCCGCGTGCGCACCGTGTCCACGAAGATGTCGTGCAGGCTCGGCTCCATCACCTCGAAGCGGGTCACGCGCAGGCGCGCCGCCGCCGCCTTCAGCAGGGCCTGCGTGTCCGCCCCGTCGGCCAGCCGCAGCTCGACGTACCGCCCGAAGTCGCGCAGGTGCTCCACCCCGGGCAGCGCGGCCAGGAAGGCGCCGTCGCCCTCGTAGGCGAGGGCGACCGCGCTGTGGCCGTGCCGCCGCTTGACCTCGCTCACCAGCCCGGCCAGGAGGAGCCGTCCGCGGTCGAGCAGGGCGATGCCGTCGCAGAGCCGCTCCACGGTGTCCATCTGGTGGCTGGAGAGGACGAGGGTGCGCCCGCGCGCCTTCCACTCGAGGAGCACCTCCCGCACCTGGTCCGCGGCCAGGGGGTCCAGCCCGCTCATGGGCTCGTCCAGGATCAGGACCTCCGGGTCGTGGAGGAGGGTGGCCACCAGCTGCGCCTTCTGCTGCATGCCCTTGGACAGCTCGTTGAGCCGGCGGTGGCGCCACTCGAGGAGGGAGAGCCGCTCCAGCCAGGGCGGCAGCCGGCGCGCGGCCTCCGCGCGCGCCATCCCCTTCAGCGTGGCGAACAGCAGGAGCTGCTCCTCCAGGACCATGCGCGGGTAGAGGCCGCGCTCCTCGGGCAGGTAGCCGACGCGGTCGAGCACGTCCCGCGCCGCGCTGCCCAGGACCTCGACCCGCCCCTCGTCGGGCGCGAGCACGTGCATCACCATGCGCAGGGTGGTGGTCTTGCCCGCGCCGTTGGGGCCGAGGAGCCCGAAGACGCTGCCCTCGGGCACGGAGAGGGTGAGGCCCTCCACGGCCACGTGCCCCGCGAAGGCCTTGCGGACGCCGTCGAGGCGGAGGGCGGGGATGCTCAACGGTCTCGGCATTATAGCGAGGCCGCGCGGGGGCCGCGGCGGAACGGGACGGACGGTAGGGAGGCGCTTTCGGCTATCATCGGCCGTCCCTCTGCCCAGTTGGAGGCTCCGGTCGATGCGCCGTCCCGGCCTGACCTTCCAGGCCCGAATCCAGCTCCTCGTGCTCCTCAGCGTGGGAATCCCGCTGGTGGGCGCGGGCTCGTACCTTCTCCGCAAGCACCACGCGGTGCTCGAGGAGAAGGTGCGCGAGACGCTGTCCAACCACCTCTTCCGGACCACCACGCGCCTCGACGCGTGGTTCCAGCAGCGGCTCCACGAGGTCACGCGCTGGTCCGCCTCGTTCATCGTGTTCGAGGGCATGGAGGCGCTGGGACGGCCGGGCCCGGGGGCGGCGGCCGCGCGCGCCGACCTCAACGAGTACCTCGGCACGGTCCTGGGGCACTACGGAGTCTACGAGTCGCTCTTCGTCCTCGACCCCGCCGGCAACGTGGTAGCGGGGACGCGGGACGAGGCCTGGGAGCCCTGGGAGCCGGGCGTGCTCCAGGTCGCGGCCGGCAACGGCATGGTGAGCCCCATCTACCGATCGAAGGCCCTGGGACGGCCCACGTGCGTGGTCCTCCACGACATCCAGGGCCGGGCCTCCAGCCCCATCGGCTTCCTGGCCGGGCGCATCAAGCTGTCCGACCTGGAGGCGCAGCTCCTCTCCACGGAGAAGGAGGCGCCCGCGTTCTGGCTGATCGACGCGCAGGGCCGCGTGCTCCTCGGCGCCGGGCACGTCCTCGAGAACCCGGGACAGGAGACCTTCCCCGCCGAGGTGCCCCCCCCCGGCGTCGAGAGCAGCCCGGTGGTGGAACGCGCCCTGCCCGGCCTGGGGAAGATGGTGGTCGCCCTGCGGCGGCGCAGCGGGCCCGACGCCGGCTTCGTGGGCGCCACCCTCTCCGCCGACCAGGCCTACGCCTCGCTGCGCCAGGCCCGGCAGCGCCTGACCCTGAGCGGCATCGCCCTCATCGCGGCCATGATGCTCGTCAGCACCATGCTCGTGCGGAGCATGCTGCGGCCCATCGCCGACCTCGCGCACGCGGCGGGGCAGGTCAAGGCCGGCAACTACGACGTCAACGTCCGCACGCGCGGGTCGGACGAGCTGGCCGAGGCCAGCCGGGCCTTCAACGAGATGGCCGCCCACATCCGCGGCGACCGCCACAAGCTGGTCACCGAGCGCGAGCAGTTCGAGAAGCTCTCCATCACCGACGACCTCACCGGCCTCTTCAACCGGCGCCATTTCGACGACACGCTGGAGGACGCCATGGACCGGTGCGCGGCGTCCGGGCAGCCCCTGAGCCTGCTCCTCATCGACCTCGACCATTTCAAGCAGTACAACGACCGCTGGGGCCACTCCGAGGGCGACGCGGAGCTCAAGCGCGTGGCGGCGGCGGTGCAGAGCCAGGTGCGGGCGAGCAGCGACAAGGGCTTCCGCTACGGCGGCGAGGAGCTGGCCGTGGTCATGCCCTACTGCAGCCGCGAGAACGCGGCCCTGCGCGCGGAGCGGATCCGCCTGGCCGTGCGCACGCCCTCGCAGCGGCCGGGAGCGACGGAGGCGCGCTTCACGACGGTGTCCATCGGCGTGGCCACCTTCCCCGAGGACGGCCGCATGGCGCGCGCGCTGGTGGACATGGCGGACAGCGCGCTCTACGCGGCCAAGCGCCTCGGGCGCGACCGGGTCTGGCTCTCCAACCGTCCCGTGCCGGAGGCCCCCGATCACGACGACGCCCAGTCCCTGGCCCTGGGCGGGGGGAGCCGCAGCTCCTAGAGCGGATCAGCGGGCTTCGGGCGCCCGGCTGGCGAGGTCCTGCGCGCGCCGCGCAAAGAAGACGGCGGCCCCGTAGTTGTCCTGGGCCAGCTGCCGCTCGGCCTTCGTCACCAGCTCCTGGACGCGGCCGAGGGCGGCGCCCTTGCCCCGCGACTCCAGGCGGCGCATCAGGATGCGCGCCTCGGCCACGGCGGAGGAGGCTTCCGCCTTGGTCTCCATGCCCTGCAGCCGCGCCTTCACCCGGATGACCTCGGTCTCCGTGAGCTCGAGGTCCCGCTGGAGGAGGGCCACGCGGTCCTCGAGGCGCCGCTTCTCGTCGTTGAGGCGGCGCAGGCGGCCCTGCAGCGTCTCCCGCTCGGAGCCGCTGGCCTTCACCTCCTCGGCGGTGGGGAGCGCGGAGAGGTTGGACGCGCACTGCGCTTCCACGGTGGACAGGCGCGCCAGCCACTCCGCGCGCACCGCGCGGTCCCGGGCCCCCGAGCCCGGCTGGGTGAGGAGGCCCTCCGCCTCCCGCAGGTGGCCGAGCGCCTGGTTGAAGCTGCCGGGGGCCTTCTCGGGCGCGCCCGCCCGGCGCGCCTCCTCCACGGCGGCGCGCGCGGGCTCGAGGTCGACGGCCACGGGCTTGGCGCCGCCGCCCACGGACGCGCAGGACGCTCCGAAGAGGCCGCAGGCCGCCACCAGGAGGCGTCGCTTCATCCCGCGCGGAGTCTAGCACGCACGATGTATCATCCCCGGTCGGTGCTCCTCGTTTCCGTCTCCGGCGCCTGCAGCCGGTCGGGCAAGACGGCGCTGGCGGCGACGCTGCTGCGCGCGGTGCCCGCGCGCACGGCCTCCGCGGTCAAGTTCACGTCCACCGCGGACGTGTTCGAGCGTTGTCCGCGCGGCACGCCCTGCGTGGTGTGCGACATCGACGTGCCCTACCGGCTGGTGCGGGAGCCGGAGGTGCTGGGGGAGCCGGGGACGGACACGGCGCGCCTGGCGGAGGCGGGAGCGGCCCGCGTGGTGTGGGCCATCGCGCGCCTGGGCGCGGTTCCGGCGGCGTGGGCCGCCGTGCGGGAGGCGGTGGGGGACCAGGGGCTCGTGATCATGGAGGGATCGACCATCGTGGACGTCGCGCACCCGGACCTGAACGTCTTCGTGGCCCATCCGTTCCTCGCGCCCGCGCGATGGAAGGAGACCTCGGCCCGCCTCGTGCCGCGGGCCGACCTCGTGGTGGTGAACCGTCCCTCCTCCGAGCCGCGGGACCCCTCCCCGGAGGTGCTGGCCGCCCTGCGCGGCCTGCGCGGGCAGGACGACGTGCGCGTGGCCGACGTCATGCGCCCGCTGGCGGAATGGGCGCCCGACCTCGCCGCGCGCCTGCAGGCCGTGGAGGCCGCGCGGTGAGGGTCACCGTCGCCCACAGCCCCGACAGCGACGACGCCTTCATGTTCTACGGCCTGGCCTCGGGTCGGGTGGACACCGGAGGGCTGGAAGTCACCCACGTGCTCGAGGACATCGAGACCCTCAACCGCAAGGCGCGGGAGGGGCGCTACGAGGTGACGGCCATCTCCTACCATGCCTTCCCCGGCGTGGCCGACCGCTACGCCCTCATGCCCTGCGGCGGGAGCATCGGCGACGGCTACGGACCCCTCCTCGTGGCGCGCGCCCCCATGGCCCCGGCCGCCGTGGCGCAGGCGCGCGTGGCCGTCCCCGGCCTGCTGACCACGGCCTACCTGGCCCTGAGGCTGTTCGCCCCGGGCGTGCGCACGCACGTGGTGCCCTTCGACCGCATCCTCGACGAGGTGCGGGAGGGACGCGCCGACGTCGGCCTCGTCATCCACGAGGGCCAGCTCACCTACGGGGGCCAGGGCCTGCACCGCGTGCTCGACCTGGGCGCGTGGTGGAAGGGCGAGACGGGGCTCCCCCTGCCGCTGGGCGGCAACGCCGTGCGCCGCGACCTGGGTCCCGAGATGATGAGGCGGCTGACGGGCCTCGTGCGCGAGACCGTTCGCTACTCGCTCGCCCACCGCAAGGAGGCCCTGGCCTACGCCATGAGCTTCGCGCGTGGCATGGACCCGGCGGTGGCCGACCGCTTCGTGGGGATGTGGGTCAACGACCTGACGCTCGACTGCGGCGCGCGCGGCCGCCGGGCCGCGCAGGAGCTGCTCGACCGCGGCCACGCCGCGGGGGTGATCGACAGGCGCGTCACCGTCGACTACGTCGAGGCCTGAGCCCGTGGTCACCAGCCTGCTGACCCTCAACGTGCTGGGCACCCTCATGCTCGCGGCCACCATCGCGGCGGGCTACTTCTCCCCGCACGGCCCCGGGTGGATGCGCCAGCACTTCCTGCTCGCCCTGGGCAGCACGTTCCTGCTCGTAATGGGCCACTCGTTCATCATGTTCTTCCTCATCGCCACCGGCGTCGAGATGAAGGCCATGGAGAAGGACGGCGACTGGGGCGACTCCTTCCGGCGCCGCATCGTGGGCATGAAGGCGCGCGCCTTCCCCCTCATGACGGGCGCCCTCTTCCTGGCCGCCGCCAACTTCATCCTCGGGGGAGGCGCCCACACGCGCGCCCTGCCCGCCCTCGTGCACGAGGCCCTGGCCTGGGCCACCCTGGTGGTGTCCGCGCTGGCCCTGCGGCGGGAATGGCAGGTGCTGGGGGACAACAACCGCCTCATTTCGGAGGCGGCGTCCCGCCGTGAGGACACCCCCGTCCCCGGGCGGGGGTGAGCGGGCGCACAGCCTTCCCCCGGCCAAGGGGGTCAAAGTACACGGAGCGCGGGACTTGCGGCGGCGGGCGCCCGCTCGTGCCGTGGCACGCGGGTTGAAGTACACCGGCGCCCGGAGGGCAAGGAAATGAATCGCGGAACGCTGTTGGCCGTCGTCGCCGCCGTCGGGGCCGGGGCCCTGGGTGGCGCCTGGTTCTCGACCACCATCCGGGAAAAGGAGCCGCAGGCGCAGGCGGCCGGCGCGGAGCAGGCTTCGGCCGTGGCGCCGTCCACGCTGGCGCTGCCCTTGGAGCCCGCGGAGGCCGTGGCCATCGAGCCCGTCCCTGCCCCTCCTCCCGCCTTCGGTGCGCCCGCGCCCGCTCGCCAGCAGGCGTCCTCGCGCCCGGCGGGGCGGCCCGCCGCCCCGCCCGCCCGGGTCGAGCGCATCGACGACGACGACTGGAGCGCCGACGAGGAGCAGCGCGAGGCCGAGCGCGCGGCCGCCGAGCGTCGCGCCCGCGAAGAGGCGGAGCGCGTCAACCTCGCCCCGGGCACCGAGCTGAGCCTGGTCCTGGAGACCGGCCTCTCCTCGACCACCAGCCAGCCGGGCGACGCGGTGACGGCGCGCGTGGAACGGGCCACCGGGGAGGACGGGCGCATCCTGCTTCCCGGCGGCACCGTGCTCAAGGGCCGCGTCACGGAGGCGCGCTCCGCAGGGCGCGTGTCCGGCCGCTCGTACCTGGCCGTGGCCTTCGACCAGATCGTGGTGCGCGGCCGCACGCACGCGCTGAGCACCACGCAGATCGCGGTCGAGGGCGAGAAGGGCGTGAAGCGGGACGCGGCCATGGTCGGGGGGAGCGCGGCGGTGGGCGCCATCATCGGGGGCATCGCCGACGGCGGCAGCGGCGCCAAGAAGGGCGCCCTCATCGGCGGGGCCATGGGCACCGGCGCGGTGCTGGCCACCCGTGGCAAGGAGGTCGAGCTGCCGGCGGGCTCGCGCTGGACGGTGACCGTCCGCGACGGCGTCCGTTAAGGGCGCGGCCGGCCGGAAGCAGGCCCGGGGCCCCGTGGTCCCGGGCCTTCTTCCTTCTCCAGGCGGCCCAGTGCCCACCGCGCGTGCTCGCGCACGAGGGGATCTCCGTCGGCGGCCAGCCGCTGGAGGGCCGGCCGGTGGCGCGCCTCGCCGCTGTTGCCCATGGCCACGGCCACGTTGCGCAGCAGGCCGCGCCGCTTGGCGCGCTTCACGGCGCTCCTGGTGAACCGGCGCGAGAAGGCCGCCTGGTCCAGGGCGGCCAGGTCCTGGAGGTCGGGGGCGACGAGGCCGGCGCGCGCGCGGAAGGGAGCCCTGGCCTGCGCGCGCCGCCGCCGGTTCCACGGGCACACGTCCTGGCAGATGTCGCATCCGAAGACGTGCGCCCCCACGCCCGCCCGCTGGTCCTCGGGGATGGGCCCGCGCAGCTCGATGGTCAGGTAGCTGATGCAGCGCGTGGCGTCCAGCACGTAGGGCGCGGGCAGGGCGCCGGTGGGGCAGGCCTCCAGGCAGGCCGTGCAGGTCCCGCACATGTCGGGGAGCGGCGCTCCCGGCGCGAGGTCGGCGTCGGTGACGAGCTCGCCCAGGAAGAACCAGGAGCCGTGCTCGGCGTGCAGCAGGCAAGTGTTCTTGCCCCACGCCCCCAGCCCCGCCGCGGCGGCGTACGCGCGCTCGACGATGGGGCCCGTGTCCACGTAGGCGCGCGCGGTCAGGGGGCCCATCTCCGCCTGCAGGCGCTCGCCCAGACGCTCGAGCATCGCCTTCATGACGTCGTGGTAGTCGTCGCCCCAGGCGTAGCGCGCGATCCAGCCCCGCTCCCGGGGCGCTTCCGTCGAGTAGGGGCCCGGGGTGTCGTACTGGAGCCCCACCGAGACCACCGAGCGCGCCCAGGGGAAGGCGGCGCGCACGTCGGCGCGGCGGTCCACCTGCCCCGTGAGGTAGTCCATCGCCCCCGCGTGGCCGCGGGCCACCCACTGCGGGAAGAAGGCGAGGCTGGAGGGCGGCGCGGCGGAGGCCACGCCGCAGAGGTCGAAGCCCTCGGCGCGGGCCAGCTCCCGTACCCTCTCCGCGCGAGCGTGGGGATCCACCCCGCGATGATGGGCGCGCGGGCGCACGCGCGGCAAGCCGGACGAAAAAGGCCCGGAGGGCGGATGCCCTCCGGGCCGCGCGAGACCGCCCGCGTCCTAGGGCGTCGGCGGCTCCGACACCACCAGGGAGAAGCGGAAGTTGAAGGTGGCGTTCTGGGTGAACGTCGCCCCCCCGTCGTCGCTGATGAACGAGCGGCCGAGGATCGGCACGTCGTTGGTGGCCACGCCCCCGTCGAGGCCGATGAGCGGGGGCAGGCCGTTGAAGCCGGGGAACGGGGTGGTGGTGGGCACGCGGAGCACCAGGAAGAGGTTCTCGATGGTCCCGTCGGCGATCCCCTGCCGGATCTTGTGCCCCATCAGGCCCGGCGCCACGAAGTGGAACGGGCTGAAGTCGTTGTCGCGGCCCAGGAAGCCCGTGCGCCGGGCCAGGGGGTTCGCGAGGTCGATGGTGGCCGTGGTCCCCGTCACCGTCCCCCTGGTGAGCGTGGCCTCGGCGTACCGCGGAGACTGGGAGGCGTCGGCGATCCCGGTGGCGAACAGCATGGAGGGCACGATGGCGTTCGGGTTGCCCGCGGTGGCGGCGGTGAACTGGGCGGCCGGGATCTGGACGGCGTAGTACCGTCCCGCGGGCGCCCCCGTGAAGCCGACGAAGTCCTGGGTGCCGAAGTTGTTGATGTTGACCGTGCGGTTGGTGACCACGTCGATGCCGCCGCGCGTGGTCCCGGGCAGGGCCAGGATGGGCTTGCCGAAGCCGGGATAGCGCTCGACGTCGGCCTCGTGGAACCCGTAGAGGTCGTCGTTGAAGGCCTGCTGGCCGAAGAAGCCGCCGATCTGGCAGGTGAAGCTGATGTTCCCCGCCGCTGCCGGCTGCCCGTCCACGGCCTGCGCGGCCACGGAGTAGAGGCCGAAGGGGACGGGGATCGAGTAGCGGCCGTCCAGGATGGAGTCGGCCACGGTGGGGAGGAAGAACAGGCCGCCGTTGGCGGGGTTGAAGGACAGCCGCGTGGTGCCGCTGTAGCCGCCCGACACGACGGCGCCGCGCAGCAGGTCGGTGGCGGCGAGGTGCCCGCCCGCCACCGGCTGGCCCAGCTGGCCGTGGTCGAGCTCGCCGGCGATGAAGCCGTAGCGGCTGCGGAAGCGGACGTCGCCGTGCTGCAACGCGCCCGGCCCCGAGGAGGCCGAGCCTTCCTGGTAGAAGTTCGAGGCCCAGGCGATGTCGTCGGGGTGGAGGCTGCGCTGCGAGAGCTCGGCCGGGGGATCGCCCGTGTCGATGAACGGGAACATGCTGGCGCCGGTGCCGTCGCCGGCGCTGGTCTGGTTGATGTAGCTGTGGGCCAGGCCGAAGGAATGGCCGAACTCGTGGGTGGCCACGCCCTCCAGGTCCACCGAGTTGACGACGTTGTCGATGGCGGCGTCGTCCACGGTGAAGCGGAGCCCGTTGGCCTTGGTGTTGAACTGGACGTCGTTGTCGAGGATCGTCCCCGCCGGGTAGAAGCCGGGGGGGAACTCGTGGTCGCCGTCGCCGTCCGCGTCCTGGCAGGTGGTGATGGCCGCGCTCACGTCGGAGTCGCCGTCGCCGTCGATGTCGTCGCCCGCCACCAGGGTCACGTCCCGGATGAAGCTCGTGGAGGGCGAGGAGGCGATGGCGGTGAAATTGGCGGCCGTGCGGAAGGTCAGCTCGTTCTTCATGTCGAATCCGCGCAGGCCGGGGTTGGCCACGGTGGTGGCGGCCATGCGCAGGTCGATGAACGAGGTGGGGATCTGGTTCCAGCTGGCGAAGGAGCGCTCGAAGGTGGCCTGCGCCTGGGCCAGGGTCAGGAACGGCGCGCCCAGCGTCGGCGGGACGGGCACGGGGTCGAGCGTGCTGTTCATCTGGTAGCGCACCGGCAGGCACCGCGAGTCCCAGCGGATCCCGATCACGTCCGCGAGCAGGTGGCCGGCGATGGGAGAGGGCCTGTCGCCCGTGATGTTCACCGTCTCGAGCGCGCCACCCGCGAAGGCGCCCGCGGGGGCGAGGAGGGCGACGAGCGCGGCCAGGGCCCGAAGCGTCGGCGTCCGGCGGCTCACTGGCTGCCTCCGTTCACGTAGCCCAGGATCTCCTCGCGGAAGTCCGACAGGCGCTCGAGCTGGCGCGTGCCCTGGGCCACCCCGTTGGCGTCCATGACGCTCACGGTGGTCAGGTCGCGCGAGACGTGCTTCACGCCCGCCGCGTCCTGGACCACGGAGAACTTGCCCTGCGAGAACCCGGCCACGGCGAAGGCGCCGGAGACGTCCTGCCCGTTCACCAGGAAGAGCAGGACCTCCTCGTCGGGCCCGAGGCTCGGGGCGCCCGGGTAGGTGACGGCCACCGGGAACCTGCGGTTGGCGTCGATGCCGCCGGGGATGGCCACGGTCACCGAGGAGAGAGGCTCGCCCTTCAGCGTTTCCGTCACGCTCACGGTCACGAACGTCACGAGGTCCCGGTCCACCCATCGCGCCTCACGCTCCGCCGTGCGGCCGATCACGATCGCGTCCGCCTGCGCCGTCAGGGCCTCGTCGGTGAGGCGACGGACGGTGGTGGCGGAGGCATCGGCGGCCAGCGCGGCGAGCAGGGCGCACGACACGACCCCGATCAGGCCTCTGCGCATGGATCCTCCTGAAACTGCAAAGTGCGGGATGGTCTGGTTCGCCTGAGAGGACCGATTCTCGGCCCGGTTCGCGAACGCGGTCAAGGAAAAAGTGCGTAAGCCATACGTGGACCGAAAATGGCGAGTTCAAACAATTGGATGGGCGGCGCCGGTCATGGAGCTCCGCGGCGCCGGCCCTTCGGCCAGGCGGCGGAGCCAGGCCACCTCCTTCTTCCAGGCCGCGAGCGGCCCCGGCGTCTCCACCACCATGGGCACCCGAACGAGGCGCGGGTCATGGAGGAGGCGTCGGAAGGCCTCCCGGCCCAGGAACCCGCGCCCCGCACGCGCGTGGCGGTCCACGCGGCTGCCCAGCGGCCGCATCGAGTCGTTGAGGTGGATGGCGCGCAGCTTGGGGAAGCCCACCAGGCGGCCGAAGTCCTCCAGGGTCCGTTCGTAGGCGCGCGGGTCGGAGAGGTCGAAGCCCGCCGCGAAGAGGTGGCAGGTGTCGAGGCAGACCGCCACCCGCTCCGGGGCCCCCACCCGCATGAGGACCTCCGCCAGGTGCTCGAAGCGGTGGCCGAGGCAGGAGCCCTGCCCGGCCGTGGCCTCCAGGAGCACGGTCACCTCGGCGCCGCGCGTGCGGGCCAGGACGTCGTCGAGGCTGCGCGCCACCGCGCGGAGGCCCGCTTCCTCTCCGGCCCCCATGTGGGCCCCGGGGTGGACCACGGCCAGCGGGATGCCGAGGGCGTGGCAGCGCCGGATCTCCTCGGCCAGGGCCTGGCGGCTCTTCCTGCGGAAGTCGGGAACCACGCTGGCCAGGTTGATGAGGTAGGACGCGTGCGCCATCACGGCGCGCACCCCGCTGCCCGCCAGGGCCTCGCGGAACGCGCGCGGCTCGTCCGCGCCCAGGGGCGCGCTCTTCCACGTCCGCTGGTTGCGGGTGAAGACCTGGATGGCGGTGGCGGCGATGGCCTTGCCGTTCGCCGGCGCGTTGGCCACGCCGCCCGTGGCGGGGACGTGGGCGCCGAGCAGCCGCCCGCCCGCGGCGGCCATCAGGCGCGCACGGCGAAGCGCCGGCTGCCCACGCGGAGGAAGAAGCGGCCCCCGTCCTGCTCGAGGTGCTCGAGAAGGGCGTGGTGGGGGCCGCGCGCGAGCAGGGCGCGGAAGCCCCCGTCGCGCACCGTGGCTTCGAAGCGCCCGTTCTGCTGGTTCATGCCCAGGGTGTCGTCGGCGATCTCCTCCACCCCGCCGTCGTCGAGCACCAGCCGGGCCCGGCCGCCCTCCGCGTCGATGACCAGGCTCACCACGCCGAAGGCGGGCCCGTCGACCTGGACGGGCATCCGCTGCGCCCCGTCCACCACGAAGGCCTCCGTGCCCTCGCGCACGAGGTGCTGCTTCAGGTAGCGGAGGCTGGGCGGGTGGATCACGTGGTGGTCGCCCACGCGCCAGGTACCGTCGGGAAAGACGCGCAGGCCTTCGGGGATGGCCCAGCGGCGGCGTGCCACTCTCCGGATTATAGGGCGGGCTCCCGCGCCGCTATCATGCTCACATGGCCCAGGCCGCGCTCCCCTTGCCCATCGAGACGGCCCCCCCCGAGGAGCTGCAGGAGCGGATCGCGCGGGCGCGGGCGCGGCTCGGGGGACGCGTGGTGATCCTCGGGCACCACTACCAGCGCGACGAGGTGATCCGTCACGCCGACGTCACCGGCGACTCCTTCAAGCTGGCGCAGGCCGCGGCCAGCCGGCCGGAGGCCGAGTACATCGTCTTCGCCGGCGTCCACTTCATGGCGGAGTCGGCGGACATCCTCGCCGGCGCACACCAGCGCGTCAGCCTCCCCGACCTGCGCGCCGGCTGCACCATGGCCGACATGGCGGGTACGGAGCAGGTGGACGACTGCTGGGACACGGTCACCGCCATCGTGGGCGACGACGTCCTGCCCGTGACCTACATGAACTCCACCGCCGCCCTCAAGGCGTTCGTGGGCGCGCACGGGGGGGCGGTGTGCACCTCCTCCAACGCGCGCGCGGTCCTCGACTGGGCCTTCCGTCAGAAGCCGCGCGTGCTCTTCTTCCCCGACCAGCACCTGGGCCGCAACACCGGCCACCGGATGGGGATCCCGCTGGAGGCGATGCCGGTCTGGGATCCCTGCGAGGACGGGGGCGCCTTGAGCGCGCGGCAGGTGCGCGACGCCCGCATCCTCCTCTGGAAGGGCCACTGCTCCGTGCACAACCGCTTCACCCCGGAGATGGTGGACCGGCGCCGCGAGCAGATCCCGGGGGTGAAGGTGATCGTGCATCCCGAGTGCCGCTTCGAGGTGGCGCAGAAGGCGGACGCCATCGGCTCCACCGAGGGCATCATCCGCACCGTCGCGGAGAGCGCGGAGGGAACGAGCTGGGCGGTGGGCACCGAGCTGAACCTGGTGAACCGCCTGGCCCGCGAGCAGGCGCCGGCGCGGCGGGTGGTGAGCCTCGACGAGTGCTTCTGCCTCTGCAGCACGATGTTCCGCATCGACCCGCCGCACCTGCTCTGGGTGCTGGAGGGGCTGCTCGAGGGCCGCGTCCTCAACGAGGTGAAGGTGCCGGACGACACCGCGCGCCTCGCCCGCGTGGCCCTGGAGCGCATGCTGGCGATCCGCTAGGGCCGGTGGGCTGCCCTACTGCCGGGGGCCGGGGCGGCGCAGCACGCGCCGGATCACCTCGGACAGGGAGGCGGGCAGGCACGGCTTGCTGACGTAGGCCGCGCAGCCCGCGCTCCGCGCCCACTCCTCCGGCAGGTAGCTCGCGTAGCCCGTGAGCGCGACCACCGGGATCTCGCGGGTGTCGGGGTGCGCCTTCAGGGCCCGCGTCGCCTCGAAGCCGTCCATCACGGGCATGGAGAGGTCCATGACCACCACGTCGGGCTCCAGGCGGGCGGCCTGGGCCACCGCCTCCCTGCCGTCGCGCGCCGTGGCCACGGAGTGGCCGAGGAAGCGGAGGTACTGGCTGTACAGCTCGCGCTGGTCGGCCACGTCGTCGACCAGCAGCACGAGGGTGGCTTCGCGGGTGTGGGGCGCCCGATCGTCGGGCCCGCGGCGGGGACCGGGGCGCCGCCTCGGGCGGCGCGCCACCGCGACCTCTTCCCCGGCCGTCGTCGGCTCGATTCCCAGGCTCATCGGCTCGTGGCGGGGGCGGATGGGCGACCCCAGGCCTCTCCAGGCTCAAGCCTAGGGCAGTTCCCCGCCGGGGGGGGGCCCCACGCTCATTTCTCCGCCGCGGTATCATGGGGACCAATCGACCGTGGCTTGGGGGAGCCTCGAGGCGAGGCTGAGAGGGTGGCGCGGCCACCGACCCCTCGAACCTGAACTGGTTAGGACCAGCGGAGGGAAAGCAGCCCAGGAGGCCGGCCCCCCGTGGTCGGCCTCGTCGTTTCTTGGGACTGGGAGGACTCGGATGGCCAGGACACGCTACAGCGGCGGGGTGGTCACGCAGCGTCGCTTCGCGCGCGAGGGCGAGGTCACGCCCGAGATGGCGCGGGTAGCCGAGCGCGAAGGGCTGGACCCGGAGACGGTGCGCGCCGAGGTGGCGCGCGGGCGCATGGTCATCCCCGCCAACGTGCATCACGAGGCCCTCGATCCCATGGGCATCGGCATCGCGGCGCGGTGCAAGATCAACGCGAACATCGGCAACTCCGCCGTGGCCTCCCAGGTGGAGCAGGAGCTGGAGAAGCTGCACGTGGCCGTGCACTACGGTGCGGACACCGTGATGGACCTCTCCACCGGAGGGGGCATCGACGAGATACGGCAGGCCATCCTGGCCGCCTCCACCGTGCCCATCGGCACCGTGCCCGTCTACCAGGCGGTGCAGGAGGTCACGCGCGTCGAGGACCTGACCGCCCAGCAGCTCCTCGACATGATCGAGCGCCAGGCGCGCCAGGGCGTGGACTACATGACCGTCCATTGCGGCGTGCTCCTGGAGCACGTGCCGCTGGCCCAGCGGCGGATCACGGGCATCGTGTCGCGCGGCGGGGCGCTGCACGCCCAGTGGATGGTGCACCACCGACGGCAGAACCCGCTCTACGAGCGCTTCGACGACGTGCTGGCCATCGCGCGGGAGCACGACGTCACCCTCTCCCTGGGCGACGGGCTGCGCCCGGGGTGCCTGGCGGACGCCAGCGACGCCGCCCAGTTCGCCGAGCTGCGCACGCTGGGGGAGCTGACGCGGAGGGCCTGGGCGCAGGACGTGCAGGTGATGGTGGAAGGCCCGGGCCACCTTCCCTTCGACCAGATCGCCATGAACGTGCAGCGGCAGATGGAGGAGTGCGACCAGGCGCCGTTCTACGTGCTCGGCCCCCTGGTGACCGACATCGCCCCCGGCTACGACCACATCACCTCCGCCATCGGGGCCACCATGGCCGGCTTCGCGGGCGCGGCCATGCTCTGCTACGTGACCCCCAAGGAGCACCTGGGCCTGCCCGACCGCGACGACGTGCGGCAGGGGGTCATCGCCTACAAGATCGCGGCCCACGCGGCGGACGTGGCCCGCCACCGGCCCGGAGCGCGCGACCGCGACGACGCGCTGAGCCGGGCCCGCTTCGCCTTCGACTGGAACGAGCAGTTCCGCCTGGCCCTGGACCCCGACACGGCGCGCGCCATGCACGACGAGACCCTGCCCGCGGAGGGCTACAAGACGGCGGCCTTCTGCTCGATGTGCGGACCCAAGTTCTGCTCGATGAACGTGAGCGCCCGCGCCTTCGGCCAGCTGGAGGCGCCGGCCGCGCCCGGGGCCTGAGGGCGCGCCCTCCCTCGACCGGCGGCGCGCCGCCCGGCGACAATGCGCCGGTGAGCGCCGCCCGGGCCCCCGCCGCCCCCGCCTTCGTGGTGATCGGGGGCGGCGCCTCCGGGCTCTTCTACCTCCGCCAGCTCCGGCGCGCCCGCGCCGCGGCCCGCTTGTCCGTGGGACGGGTGATCGTGGTGGACCGCGACGCCGCCTGCGCCGCCGCCGCGGAGCAGGACGGGCTGGTGTCGCTGGCGGCCGCGGACTGGTCGGCCTGGCTGTCCGCCAACCTGGACGGCCTCGACCCCGCCGATCAGCTCGTGCCCTACCACTGGGCCCCCCACCTGCTCGTCGAGTGGCTCGCCGCCCGCGCCGCGCGGGCGGGGGCGCGCGTCCGCCGCGTCCCCCACGTCCCGCCGCAGGGCACGCCGTTCGACCGCGCGACCGCCGCCGGTGACCGTGCCCTCTCCTACGCGACCTGGACCTGCCCCCCCACCTGCATCGAGCCGGCGCTCTGCCCGCACACGCGGGGAGCGAAGGACTGGAGCCTGGCCGCCCTTCTCGAGCGTCCCCGCGCGGGGGAGGAGAGCATCGTCTTCCGGTGCCTGCACCTGGCCTTCGGAGTGGGCACGGTGCCCGTGGGCGCGGTCCAGGAAGCGGGACGGCGACTCGTGCGCGGCCTCGCGCACGGCCCGCGGCGGTACCTGGTGGCCACGGCCAGCCACTGTCACGCCCTGGCCAGCGTTCTCGACGTGGCGCCCGCCTGATCTAGACTCCCGGGGTGGCCGAGTACGAGCGCGTGCTGGCGTTGGCCGACCTCCCGCCGGGCACGGGCCGGGAAGTGGCGGCGGGGGGCAGGCCGGTGGCCCTCTTCAACGTCGGCGGCCGCGTGCACGCCATCTCCAACGTCTGCCTGCACCGGGGCGGCCCGCTGGGCCAGGGCATGCTCGACGGCGGCGCCGTGATGTGCCCGTGGCACGCGTGGTCGTGGGACGTGGCCACGGGCGAGAACACCGCCAACCCCGAACTCAAGGTGGCGTGCTTCGAGGTGAAGGTCGAGGGCGGCGAGATCTACGTGAAGGTCGGCTAGCTCCAGCTCAGGGGCTTCTGGGCCCCCGCGGCGCAGACCAGGTTGCGCCCCGCCGACTTGGCCGCGTACAGCCGCTCGTCGGCCACCCGTACCAGGTTCTCCTCGTCCTCGGCATCGTCCGGGAAGGTGGCCACCCCCGCGGAGACGGTGACCACGCTCACGCCGGGCACCGCGTTGTTGCTGAGGAACCCGCGGATGCGCTCGGCGGTGGTCACCGCGCCCACCAGGGGAGTGGCGGGCAGCAGCAGCGCGAACTCCTCGCCTCCGAGCCGGGCGGCGAGGTCGGCCTCGCGGCGCTCGGAGCGGATGGCCACCGCCACGTGGCGGATGGCGGCGTCGCCGGCGGGATGTCCGTGCGAGTCGTTGATCACCTTCAGGTGGTCGATGTCGAGGAGGACCAGGGACACGGGGGCGTCGGAGCGCCGGGCACGGTCGATCTCGCTGCGCAGCGTCTCCGCGAAGCGCCGCCGGTTGGCGAGCTGGGTCAGCTCGTCGGTGGAAGCCATCTGGGAGAGCCGCGCGAAGAGGCGGGCGTTCTCCACGCCCAGGGCCACCTGGTTCGCGAGGTCCACCAGGTACTCCGCCAGGGCCGAGTCGAAGTTGCCCTCGTGCCCGACCGCGGCCAGCACGATGGCGCCCAGGAGGGCGTCGCGCGAGCAGATCGGCACCACCAGGAGAGAGGTGGCGTCGCGGAACGGGCTCAGCTCGCGGCATTCGCGGCCCTCGAGGCGCATGGGCTGCCGGTCGTGGGCCAGGGAGGCGAGGGGGCCGGCGGCCAGGTCCAGGCGCAGCGACCACAGCGACGCCTGCTCTTCCGCCGTCGCCCCCGCCTCCGCCTTGGGCACGAGCACGGGGCTGCGCGAGTGCGTCTCGTACAGCACCACGCGGTCCGCGTTGCCGACGGTGAGCAGCTCGGGGGCCACGGCCTGGAGCAGGGCCTCGGGGTCGTGGTGGGTGGCGGCGTGGCGGGCGATGCCGCTGGCGGCGGCGGCGCGCACGCGCGCCACCCGCTCGCGGCGGAGGAAGACCGCCGCCTCCAGGAACAGGGCGGCATGGTCGGCGAGCGCCGCCACCAGCTGGCGGTCGGGAGCCGAGGGCACGATGTCGGGCTCGAACACGAGGATGAAGGCCCCGAACGAATGCCCCTGCGCGCGCAGGGGCGCGGCCAGCGCCGTCCCCGCGACCCCGGCCACGCCCAGGGCGGGAAGGAGGGCGGCGGCATCGATGACGTGGGGCTCGGGCTGTTCCAGGGCGGCGGCAACCTCGGGCGCGGCGCGCAGGGGCAGCTCCATGCCGGCGTCGGCGCCGCGGCAGGCGGCCACGCGCAGGCGGCCGCTCTCCAGGACCACGGCCAGGCCGACCTCGTAGCGCAGCACGCGCCAGATCTGGTCGAGCACCGTGCCCAGCGCCGCGTCCTCCGAGGCGGGCGTGGACACGAGGGCGCGCGACAGCTCGCGCAGGCCCTCGTTGAAGATGCGGCGCTGTCTCTCCTCGGCGTAGAGCCGCACGTTCTCCAGGGTGACGGCGGCGGCCCCCGCCAGGGCCTGCAGGGTGCGCGCGTCGCGGGGAAGGAAGCCCCCGGGCTTGTTGAGGGCGTACAGCAGGCCGAGGATCCGCGGGCCGTAGCGCACCGGCACCGTGAGCACGGAGTGGACACCGTGCTCGCGCACGCTGGGCTCGTAGAGGGGGTCGCTGGCGGGGTCGTTGGAGAGGTACGGCTCCCCCGAGCGGAGCACGCGCGAGGAGGCAGGGCTGGGGCGGACGCGGTAGGTCGGCACCGAGTGGCCGGCCGCCGTGTAGCGCGGCCGCTGGGCGATCAGCTCGTCCGTCTCACCGTCGTAGAGGGCCAGGCGGCAGACCTCGGCTCCGACGGCCGCCGCCGCGCTCCTCGCCACCGCTTCGTACGTTTCGCCCACGTCCTCACGCAGGAGGAGCCACGAAGGGTCACCGCGCTCGATCGGCCCGCCGGGTTCGGTCATCCGTGCTCGCGCCGGTCCCCGCAGACCGGCGGCCACGACGGCGGAGCCTACCCGATCGCCGGTCTCCAACTCAACGACATTCTCGCGCGGATGGGCCGGGAGGGGGCGGGCCGCGCGGGCACGCCGGGCGTCCGGCGCAAGAGCCTGCGTTCCCTGGACTTTTCGGCGGGCCTGTGGCAACAATCTTTCTTTCCGTCGCGCCCGGGGGCGCGCCGACCCGCCGACAGGGTCCCGAAACGCCATGAAGCTTTCCTGGTTCCTCGCCGTGATTCTCCTCGCCGTGCCTGCCCTGGCCGGTCCGCAGGCCAAGCCCTCGCCGGCGCCCTCGCCCGGCGCGGAAGGCCCGACGCCCACCTTCCCCTCGGAGGTGGACCTCGTCACGGTGGACGTGGTGGTCACGGACAAGAAGGGCGTGCCCATCACCGGCCTGCCCCGCGAGGCCTTCAGCCTGTTCGAGGACGGTAACCCGCAGGCGGTGTCCAGCTTCGAGGCCGTGACCGTGCCCCCGGCCGCGGCCACGGTGACGCCGACCAAGCCACGCGTGTCCACCAACATGGCCCCCGAGGCGCGCACGGGGCGGACCTTCGCCATCGTGTTCGACGACATCCACCTCATGCCGCACCAGGCCCACCGGGCCAAGGCGGCCGTCGGTGAGTTCCTGAAGTCGGGCGTGCGCGAGGGCGACCGGGTGGCTCTGGTGGCCACGGGGGGCGGCGCGTGGTGGAGCACGCGCATGGAGGCCGGGCGCGACGAGCTCATCACCCTGCTCAAGAGGCTGGACGGGCGTCACATCCCCGACATGTCGCCCGATCGGATGTCCGACTGGGAAGCGATGCGCATCCACATGTTCCAGGACCAGCAGGTGGAGCAGCGGGTGAGCCGCCGGTGGGAGACCTACGGGGTCACGCCGGGCCAGACAGGTCGCAGCGAGATGCAGATGGGCGATTCGGACCCGCTGGTCCGGGGCCGCGCCTCCGAGGTCTACTTCCAGGCCGCGGCCAAGAACCGCATCACCCTCCAGACCCTCGAGCGCGTGCTGCTCTCGCTGGCCTCCACCAAGGGGCGCAAGTCGCTCATCCTCGTGTCGGAGGGCTTCATCTACGACCCCCACCTCGACGAGTTCAAGAAGGTCGTGCAGACCAGCCGGCGCTCCAACGTGGCCCTCTACTTCCTCGACACGCGGGGCCTGGGCGGCCTGCCCTCCTACATGAGCGCGCAGTTCGGGCCCGCCATCGACAACCAGGACATCGGGGCGGCGTTCATGGAGAACCTCGAGGCCTCGGAGGGCGCCGAGTCCCTGGCCGCCGACACCGGCGGCTTCTCGGTCAAGAACACCAACGACCTCGCCAAGGGCGTGCAGCGCATCGCGGAGGAATCGCGCAGCTACTACCTCCTGGGCTACAACCCCGCCAACCAGGCGCGCGACGGCCGCTTCCGCAAGATCCAGGTCAAGGTGGCGGGCAAGGACCTCAGGGTCCGCTACCGCAAGGGCTACTACGCCCCCCTCGACGGGGGCAAGGCGCCGGAGCGCAAGGGCGGGGCCGACCCCGACATACAGGCCGCGCTGGACTCCCCCTACGAAGAGGACGCCATCCCCATGCGCATGACCCACTACGTCTTCGACGAGACGCTGCTGGGCAAGGCGAGCGTCCTCCTGGTGACGGAGGTGGACGTCGACCGGTTCGGTTTCGAGGAGAAGGACGGGCGGTTCCAGGACACGCTCGAGTTCCTGCTCGTGGCCGCCCATCGCGAGAGCGGCGAGTACTTCCGCTACGACCAGAGCGTGGTCATGAACCTCCAGGCCTCGACGCGGGACCGCCTGCGCGCCACCTGGTACCCCATCGTGCGGGACTTCGAGCTGGCGCCCGGCGGCTACCAGGCCAAGCTCGTGGTGCGCGACAAGAACACGGGCCGCATCGGGACCGTGGTGCACGAGTTCGAGGTGCCCGACCTCTCCCAGTTCCGCGTGTCCAGCCTCAACCTGAGCGACACGCTGCAGCCGAACGCCGAGGGCCAGCAGGGCCCGCCGCGGGTGATGATGCTGGCGCGGCGCGCCTTCCCGTCCGACGCCACCCTGTACGGGCAGTTCGAGGTCTACGGGGCGGCCAAGGACAAGAAGACGGGAATGCCGCACGTGCGCGCCGGCTACACCATCCGCCACCGGGACGGGGGGGTGGTGGCGCAGGTCGCGCCGACCGTCATCAACCCCACCTCCCTGGGCAAGCTGTCCCGCCTGGTGGGCGTCCCGCTGCAGAACGCCGCCCCCGGCGAGTACGAGATGGTGCTGACCTTCCAGGACGAGATCGGCGGCAAGACGCTCGAGCTGCGCGAGCCGTTCTCCGTGGTCGCCACCGCCACGGCCGCCGCCGGCCCCGCGGCCACGACCGCGCCCACCGCCCCCTCCGACCCCGACCTGGACGAAGGCGCGCGGCTGGTGGCGGCAGGCGACTTCCAGGGCGCGGTGGAGCGACTGGACCGCGTGCTCCGGCGGCTGTCCACGGCGGGCGGGGCGACGCGCGACCTGGCCCTGGCCCACCTCTACATGGGCGTGGCCTACCTCGGCCTCGACCAGGAGAAGGCGGGACGCGCCAGCTTCCGGGAGGCGCTCAAGCTGGACGGCGCGCTCACCCTCGCCCCCGAGCGGTTCCCGGCGAAGGCGGTGGCCGCCTTCGAGGCGGCGCGGGCGGACGCCGGGCGGCCCTAGCCGGCGCCTAGGGTCGCCGCCTTCGGACGCCCTCCTCGGGAAGGTCCACGCTCAGGCTCAGCGTCCGCCCGGGCACGATGACGATCCGCCGCTGGAGCGGCTGGAAGTCCGGGTGCACGAGCCGGACCACGTGTGCTCCTGCCGCCAAGGGGATCGTGCGCAGCGGGGCGGTGGCCATGCGCCGGCCGTCCACGTAGACCTCGGCCCAGGGCACCACCACGACCTGCAGGAATCCACGGGCCGCGGGGCTGGGTGGGGTGTGGGCGGGGACGTCGCGGGGCGACGCCAGGGGCACGGCGGGCGCGGGGGGGGCCGCCGCAACTGCCGTTGCGGTGGCCCGGGGCGTGGGTGACGGGGCGAGCGCCGGCGTCCGGCTCGGCGTGCTCGCGGGCCTCGCCGCGCCGGGCGAGGGCACCGCGCGCGCGGACGCGGGGGGAGCGTCGGGGCGCGGCTCGGGGCCGGTGGCCGCGGTGGGCCAGAGCGCCAGCCCCGCGCCGGCCGCGACCGCCGCTCCCAGCGCGGCGGCCCAGGGCCAGGAGGCCCGGCCCAGGCCCGTCTTCCGCGCGCCGGGCACGGCGGCCACGCGCGCCGGCCCGCCGGCGCCCGGCGGTGCGAGCGTGGCCTGCCGGGCCACGGCCAGCGCCTCCGCCATCTCCGCCGCCGTGGCGAAGCGGTCGGCGGGCGCCTTGGCCAGGGCGCGGCGCAGCACGGGCACGAGCGCCGGGGGCAGGCCGCGGGCCGCGGGGCCGTCCAGGGGCAGCGGCTCCTGCATGTGCTTGATGATGGTGTCGATCGGCGTCTCGCCCTTGAAGGGCACGCCGCCCGTGAACATCTCGAAGAGCACCACCCCCAGCGAATAGAGGTCGCTGCGCCGGTCCACCTTGTCGCCGCGCCCCTGCTCGGGGCTCATGTACTCGGGCGTGCCCACGATCATGCCCGTGGAGGTGATGGTGGGAGTCATCCCGCCCTCGGCGTTCTTGGCGATGCCGAAGTCCATCAGGCGGACGCCGCCGCGGCCGTCGATCATGACGTTGGCCGCCTTGAGGTCGCGGTGGACGATCCCCTCGTCGTGGATGGCCTCCAGGCCCAGCGCGATCTGGCCGGCCACGCCAAACGCCTCCGCCGGGGGGAGGGCCCCCCGCTCGCGCAGGGTGCGCTTCAGGTCCACCCCGTCCACGTAGGCCATGGAGATGTAGCGCAGGCCCCCGTGCTCCCCGTACTCGTGGATGCGGCAGACGTTCCTGTGCGTGACGCGCCGCGCCAGCCGGATCTCGCTGCGGAAGCGCCGGGCGATCTCCTCGGTGGCCGCCACCTCCGGCCGCAGCACCTTGAGGGCGACCACGTCTTCCAGCACGCGGTCGCGGGCCTTGTAGACGACGCCCATCCCGCCCGCGCCGATCGGCTCCAGGACCAGGTAGCGCTCGCCCACCACCGCGCCGGGACCCAGGGGACCCAGGGCGGCGCCGCATTGACGGCACGCGAAGGCCGCGTCGGCGTTGGGTGTGCGGCAGCGCGGGCAGGTCATCGCGCGCCCGGCAGCATAACCCGAGCGTCCGTTCGGGGCCTCCATGCGCCGGCGCCGGAGAACGTAGAATCCCGGCGAGACCGCGCCTTGCTGACCGGTTCCCCGTCCCGTCACGCCGCGGCTTGGCTGCTGGCGGCGTCGGCGCTCGGCTGCGCGGGAGACGCGGGCCGGGCCCCCGACGTCCTCACCCTGGCCGTGCGCGCCGACGTCACCGGCTTCTTCCCCAACCCTCCCATCAACAACGAGAACTACACCATGCAGGTGAACTGGAACCTGCTGGAGGGGCTGGTGCGCTTCGACAGCAAGCTCGACCTCCAGCCGGCCATCGCCGAGTACTGGGAGACGCCCGACGACCGGACCTACGTCCTCCACCTCCGCCGCGGCCTCCGCTTCTCCGACGGCTCCGCGCTGACGGCGGAGGACGTGGTGGCGTCGCTCGACGCCGCTCGACGCCGGCAGTGGGTCACGCGCGACTACCTGCAGGCGATCGAGTCCGTGCGCGCGGCCGGGGACGGGAGCGTCGTGATCCGCACCCGCTTCCCGTACCCCATCCTCCTCTTCAAGCTGCCCTGGGGACTCGTGCTGCCCGCGCGCGCCCTCGAGAACGACCCCGTGCCCATGGTGGGCACGGGGCCCTACACCCTGGATTCCTGGCAGCCGGGCCGGGAGTTCGTGCTGGCCCGCAACCCGCATTATCGCGGCCCGGCGCCGGCGTTCGGGCGCGTGCGCTTCGTGGTGGTGCCCGCGGCCGCCGACCGGATCCGCATGCTGGAGGCGGGCGAGGCGCAGATCGCGGACCAGGTCCCCTTCGAGGAGCTGGAGCGCCTGCGGAGCCACCCGGGCCTCCGCGTGTTCGCCGGACCCACCCTGCGCGTGCTGTACCTGGGGCTCCGCGTGGACCGCAAGCCGTTCTCCGACCCGCGCGTGCGCGAGGCGGTGGACCTCGCCATCGACCGGCCCGAGCTGTCCCGCCGCGCCCTCCAGGGCCTGGCCGAGCCCGCCTCCCAGCTCGTGCCCGTCAGCGTGTTCGGCTTCAACCCACGCATCCCCGTCACCGAGCCCGACCGCGCGCGGGCCCGGCGCCTGCTCGCCGAGGCGGGCTATCCGGAGGGGCTCGAGGTGCGCCTGGACGGCCCCTACAACCGCTACGTCAACGACCGGGAGATCCTGGCCGAGGTGGCGAGCCAGCTCG
>DATBIO010000185.1:0-18746 GCA_036556965.1 Vicinamibacteria bacterium | reverse complement strand
ACTACGCGCGCGGCAACTACGACCTCGCCATGCAGGAGTACCAGGAGTTCCTGCGGCTCTTCCCGGAGAGCGAGCTCAGCGACAACGCGCAGTACTGGATCGGCGAGTGCCACTACGCCAAGAAGCAGTACCCGCCGGCGGTCGAGGCCTGGAACCTGCTCCTGCGGGAGTACCCCTCCAGCGACAAGCTGCCCGACGCGCGCTTCAAGAAGGCGGTGGCCCTGGAGCGGCTGGGGCGCCGGCGCGAGGCGGTGGCCGAGTACCGGCAGGTGGTGGAGCGTTACCCGAACTCGGAGGCCGGCCGCAAGGCGCGCGAGAAGCTGGGTCCCGAATAGCGGCGGGCGCGGGAGCGCTCACGGCGATGCCCCCGCGTCGTGCAAGAGAAAGGAAGCCATGGCGAGCGTCAACCGAGTGATCCTCATCGGCAACCTGGGGCGGGATCCGGAGATCCGCTACACGCAGGGGGGCGAGCCCATCGCCAACTTCTCCCTGGCCACCAGCGAGCGCTGGACCGACCGCGCCGGGCAGAAGCAGGAGCGCACGGAGTGGCACCGCGTCGAGGTCTTCGGCAAGGCGGCGCAGGTGGCCCGCGACTACCTGAGCAAGGGGCGCCAGGTCTACGTCGAGGGCTCCATCCGTTACGACGAGTGGACGGACAAGGACGGCAACAAGCGGAACACCACCAAGATCCACATCGGCGGGCCGAACTCGCGCCTGGTCCTGCTGGGCCAGCGCGGCGAGGGTGGCGGCCGCGGAGAGGGCGGGCCGCGCGGGCCCGAGGGCGGGGGCCCGCCCGACGACTTCCAGGCCACCGACGACGACGTCCCCTTCTAGTGTCCAGCGACGTGTGAAGCCACGGGGCCCGGGGCCCCCTCCACCACGGTGAGCGCCAGCATCCTCTCCATCGAGCGGTTCCTCCCTCCCTTCCGCTACGAGCAGGGCGAGGTGACGGAGTGGGTCCGCGCCTGGCTGGCCGAGGATCCCCAGGCGGCGCGCCTCCTCTCGGTCTACCAGACGGCGGGGGTGAAGCACCGCGCCAGCGTGGTGCCCATCGAGGAGGTGTTCCACCCCGGCGACTTCGAGCGGCAGACCGACCGCTATCGCCACTTCGCGGTGGAGATCGGCGTGGACCTGGCCCGGCGCGCCCTGCGCGCCGCGGAGCTGGAGCCGAACGAGGTGACCCTCGTGACCTCCGTCTCCTGCACGGGCTTCATGATCCCCGCGGTGGAGGCCTACGTGGCCGACGCGCTGCGGATGGGCCCGCGGCTGGCGCGCCTTCCCATCACGGAGAGCGGCTGCGCGGGGGGCGTGGTCGGCCTGGCCCGGTCCGCCGACCACCTCGCCGCCCACCCCGAGGGCGTGGCCCTCGTGCTGGCCATCGAGCTGTCCAGCCTGACCTTCCAGCGCTGGGACCGCAGCGCGGCCAACGTGGTCTCCACCGCCATCTTCGGCGACGGCGGGGCGGCGGTGGTCATGGTGGGGGCGGGCCACCCCCGCGCCGCCGCCGCGCGCTGCCGCCTGGACGAGGCGGCCAGCGTGTTCTTCCCCGACAGCACGCACCTCATGGGCTTCCGCCTGCGCAACCCCGGCCTCCAGATCATCCTGGACCGCGAGCTGGCGCCCTTCATCCGCCGCCGGGTGCTGCCCGCGGTGGAGGACTTCCTGGCCCCCCGCGGCCTGCGGCGGGAGGACGTGACGCGCTGGATCCTCCACCCGGGCGGCCGGCGCATCATCGAGGTCATGAGCGAGCGCCTCGGCCTGTCGCCCGAGCACCTGCGGCCCACGGAGGAGGTGCTCTCCGAGCACGGCAACATGAGCTCCGTCACCGTGCTGTTCGTGCTCGACCAGGTGCTCCGCTGCCATCGCCCGCTTCCGGGCGAGCGCGGCGTGCTGGGGGCCTTCGGCCCCGGCTTCGGCGCGGAGCTCGCGCTGCTCGAGTTCGCCTAGAGCGTCATCGCGTGCCCCGCATGCCCGGCCTCCTGGCGCGCCGGATCGACGAGCCGGAGCTGCTCGACATGGGCGTCCCCGACGACGAGGCTCGGGCCAGCCTGGCCGACCTCCGCTTCGTCAACCGCTGGCTGGGCAACCGCGGGGCCTTCCTGGACGCCGTGCGGCCGTTCCTCCAGGCCTCGCCCCGTCCGCGCCTTCTCGACGTGGGCTGCGGATCGGCGGACGTGCCCGCGGCGGTGGTGCGGACGCTGGGCCGGCCCATGCTCGCGGTGGGCCTGGACGCCAAGCTCCTTCACCTCCGGGAAGCCCCTCCGGGGGTGGTGCCCGTGCAGGCCGGCGTCGACCGGCTGCCGTTCCCCCCGCGCAGCTTCGACGTGGTCACGGCCTCCCTCTTCCTCCACCACTTCGGGGACGAGGCGCTCCCCGGCCTCCTGCGCGGCCTCTTCGCCCTGGCCCGCCGGGCGCTGGTGGTGAACGACCTGCGGCGCGCCTGGGTGCCCTACCTCTTCGGGCGAGCGCTGTTCCGGCCGCTGTTCCGCTCGCGCGTGAGCGTGGAGGACGGCCTCATCTCCATCCGGCGCGGGTTCACGGAGGAGGAGCTGCGCGCGGCTTTCGCCGCCGCCGGCCTGCGCGCGCGGGTCTCCCGCTCCTGGCCCTACCGCCTGCTGGCGGTGGCGGAGGCGGGATGAGGGACGTCATCGTGGCCGGCGGGGGGCCGGCGGGCGCGGCGGTGGCCCTCTTCCTGCGCCAGCGCGGGCACGACGTGCTCCTCCTGGAGGCGGCGCGCTTCCCGCGCGACAAGGTGTGCGGCGAGTCGGTCTCTCCGGAGGCCTGGGCCCTGCTGGAGGAGGCGGGGGTGGCGGCGGGCGTGCGCGGTCTGCGCCCCCACCCCGTGCGGGGCATGCGCCTGGTCTCGCCCGCGGGGATCGCCTTCCGCGGGCGCTACCGCGAGGGGCGCACGGGCTTCGCCGCCCGGAGGCGGGACCTCGACGCCGTCCTGCTGGGAAGCCTGCGCAGGTCCGGGGTCGAGGTGGCGGAGGGCACGCGCGTCACCGGCGTGGTGCGCGCGGGGGGCGCCGTGAGCGGTGTCGAGGCGGTGAACGGCGGCGGACCCCAGCGGCTGGAGGCGCGCCTGGTGGTGGCGGCGGAGGGCCGGCGCAGCGTGATCGCGCGGAGGCTGGGGCTGCTGCGCGAGCACGCCACCTGGCGGAAGTTCGCCGTGCGCGGCTACTGGGAAGGCATGCAGGGACTCGCCGAGGAAGGCGAGATGCACGTGGGCGGCGGCGGCTACTGCGGGGTGGCGCCCCTTTCCCCCACGCGGGCCAACGTGGCCTTCGTCCTCGATCGCCGCAGCATGGCGGCGGCGGGGGGCGACCTCCAGGCCTTCTACTGCGAGGCCCTGCGCACGCGCTGGCCCCGCCTCTCCGAGCGGCTGCAGGGGGCGACGCTCGAGGAGCCGCCGCGGGCGGTGGGCCCCCTGGCCCTCTCGGCCCGCCGCCTGTCCGCGCCGGGTGCCCTGCTCGTGGGCGACGCCGCCGGGTTCTACGATCCCTTCACCGGCGAGGGTGTCACCCTCGCCCTGCGCAGCGCGCGCCTGGCCGCGGAGGCGGCCGACGCCCACCTGCGCCACGGGACCGACCTCCGAGCCTACGACCGGGCGCGCCTGGCCGCCACGCGCGACAAGTTCCGCTTCAACCGCCTGCTCCAGCGGATCGTGGCCTGGCCCGCCCTGGCCGACCACGTGGCGCGCCGCCTGCGTGACCGGCCGGCGCTGGCCGACCGCCTGGTGGGCGTGGCGGGCGACTTCGTCCCCGCCCGCGAAGCGCTCTCCCTGCGCCTGCTCGGCGACCTGCTGCTCTAGCCGCCGATGGAAGCAACGGGCGCGAGGGCGCGACGGATTCACTGCGGCGCGCCCGAGGAAGGGGGGTCGAGGGGGAAACGCGGCGCAGCGTTTCCCCCCTCTGATCAGACCAGGAACAGCATCTCGTGGTACTTGGGCAGGCTCCAGAACTCGTCGGCCACGCTCTCCTCGATGCGGTCGGCCGCTTCGCGCACGGCGGCCATGGCCGGGATCACGTCCTGGCTCAGGGCGGCCGCGCGCTTCTCCAGGTGCGCCTCCCCCGCCGCCGCCTCGGCCCCCGCGGACAGCGAGCCCATGCGGGCGGCGAGCGCGTCCACCGCCGCGTTCAGCCGGTCCAGGGCCTCGCGCGCCGCCTTGCTCGATCCCGCGGCGGCGGCCAGCAGGGTCACCTGCTTGTAGGCCGCGGGCAGCACGTGTCCCGTGACCACGCCCTTGAGCGCCTCCACCTCGATCTCGACGTCCTTGATGTACCGCTCGACCTTCACGTGGTAGCGCGCCTCGCTCTCCGCCTCCGAGAACACGCGGGCGCGAGCCAGGAACTCCCGGGCGGCGGGCTTCACCAGCTCCGCCAGGGCCTCGGGGCTGGTGCGCAGGTTGGGCAGGCCGCGGCGCTGCGCCTCGTCCACCCACTCCGGGGCGTAGTTGTTGCCCTCGAAGCGGATGGCGCGCGTCTCCGCCACCACTTCCCGCACCACCTCCAGCACGGCCTCGGCGAGGGCCTTGCCCGACTTCACGCGCGCGGACAGGGCGCCCTCCAGCTCCTCCAGCGCCTCGCCCACCGCCGCGTTCAGGAAGGCCACCGGCAGCGAGATGGACGCCGCCGAGGAGACGGCGCGGAACTCGAACTTGTTCCCGGTGAAGGCGAAGGGCGAAGTGCGGTTGCGGTCGGTATAGTCGCGGGCCACTTCGGGCAGGTGGCCGATGCCCACGGCCAGGCGCTCCGCTCCCCCCGCTCCCGCCGCCTCGCCCTTCTCGATGGCGTCCAGGATGCGCGTGAGCTGGTCGCCCAGGAACACGGAGATGATGGCGGGCGGCGCCTCGTTGGCGCCCAGCCGGTGGTCGTTGCCCGCGCTGGCGATGGCCGCGCGCAGCAGTCCCGCGCGCCGGTGCACCGCCCGCAGCACCGCCACCAGGAACACGAGGAAGCGCAGGTTGCGCTCCGGGGTGGCCCCCGGCTCCAGGATGTTCTCGCCCCCGGAGGTCATGAGCGACCAGTTGCAGTGCTTGCCGCTGCCGTTGACGCCCGCGAACGGCTTCTCGTGGAGGAGGAAGGCCAGGTGGTGGCGGCGCGCCACCCGGCTCATGGTCTCCATCACGAGCTGGTTGTGGTCGGAGGCCACGTTGGCCTCCTCGAAGATGGGGGCCGTCTCGTACTGGCTGGGCGCGACCTCGTTGTGCCGGGTCTTGATGGGCACGCCGAGCTTGTAGAGCTCGCCCTCGCACTCCTGCATGTAGGCCAGGATGCGGTCCTTGATGCTCCCGAAGTAGTGGTCCTCCAGCTCCTGGCCCTTGGGCGGCTTGGCCCCCACCAGCGTGCGCCCGGAGGCCACGAGGTCCGGCCGCAGCGCGTAGAACGCGCGGTCGATGAGGAAGTACTCCTGCTCCGGCCCCACCGTGGGCACCACGCGCTCGGAGGCGGTGTCCCCGAAGAGGCGGAGGACGCGCAGCGCGCGCTCGGACAGGTAGTCCATCGAGCGCAGGAGCGGCGTCTTGTTGTCCAGGGCGTCGCCGTGGTAGCTGATGAACACGGAGGGCACGCAGAGCGTCTTCCCGTTGGGCCCGTCCACGATGAAGATGGGGCTGGACGGGTCCCAGGCCGTGTAGCCGCGCGCCTCGAAGGTGGTGCGCATCCCGCCCGACGGGAAGCTCGAGGCGTCGGGCTCGCTCTGGATCAGCTGGGCCCCGCTGAAGCGCTCCATGGGCAGCCCCTCGTCGTCCAGGGTCAGGAAGGCGTCGTGCTTCTCCGCCGTGAGGCCCGTCTGCGGCTGGAACCAGTGGCAGAAGTGCGTGGCCCCCTTCTCCAGCGCCCACTCCTTCACCGCGTGCGCCACCTCGTTGGCGATGGAGACGTCGAGCTTGGTCCCCTTGCGGATCGTCTCCTGCAGCGGCTCGTAGATGCTCTTGGGCAGCTTCTGCTTCATGGCCGCCGCGTTGAAGGTGTTGCTGCCGAAGGTGTCGTGCACCTTCATGCCCGCCGACAGCTCGGGCAGCGAGCGGATGGCGCGTCCCGTCACCGTCTGGATGGCCCAGTGACGGCCCATGGCCTCAGGCATGGTCCCCTCCTTGCTGCGCGCCGCGGGCTTGCGGGCGGCGCCTCACTCCGACGCCCGTGCGACGATCCGGTACTCGATGGCCAGCTCGTTCTTCACCTTGACCGTGCCGCCCGCGGCCGACACGGGCTGGATGCCGAAGTCCTTCTGGCCGATCACGGTGCGGCCGGTGGCGGTGAGCACGTCGCCCTCCACGGCCACGCGCAGGGGCAGGCTGAGGGACCGCGTCACCCCGTGCAGCGTGAAGTCCCCCACCACGGTCAGGGTCCATCCGCCCCCCGGCGCCGCCTGCCCGCTCACCTGCCGCGAGCGGAAGGTGACGGCCGGAAAGCGCGCGGCGTCGAGCACCTCGGGTCCCACCATGGCCGCCTGCACCTTGGGCACGTCCTTGGCCGGCTCCCCCTCGCCCGTGACGCGCAGGGAGGCGGCGGTGAAGGTGACGGACACGGAGGACGCGGCCAGGTCGTCGGGGTCGGCCACCACCGTGCCCTCCAGGGCGGGGGCCACCACCTCGTGCTTGTGGCCGGCGAAGCTGAAGGCGCCCGACTTGCCGACGTGCACCTGCACCAGGCTGGCCGCGGCATCCACCCGGTAGCTGCGGGGCGCGGCCACGGCCGCGGCCGGGAGCAGGACGACGGCGAAGGCGACGGGGATGGGCCTCATGGTTCGTGCTCCCTCGCCAGTCTATTGCACCGGCGCGCCGGCGGGGCAAAGGGTCCCGCGGGCACGGCGCGGTAGAATCCTCCCGCACACGGAGGACCCGCCCTTGGCCACCACACCGACCGTCGACAAGCACCTGGGCCTGGAGCGCACGGAGCTCGTCGGCATCTACCGGACGATGTACCTCTCCCGCCGCGTGGACGACAAGGAGATCCAGCTCAAGCGGCAGAACAAGATCTTCTTCCAGATCAGCGGGGCGGGCCACGAGGCGGTGCTGGTGGCGGCCGGCCTCGCCCTGCGCCCGGCCTACGACTGGTTCTACGCCTACTACCGCGACCGCGCCCTCATGCTCCAGCTCGGCATGACGCCGCTGGAGATGCTGCTCTCCGCGGCCGGGGCCAGGGACGACCCCAACTCCGGCGGCCGGCAGATGCCTTCCCACTGGGGCCACCGCGCCCTCAACGTGGTGACCAAGTCCTCCCCCACGGGCACCCAGTTCCTGCAGGCCGTGGGCTGCGCGGAGGGCTCCGTCTCCGGCCGGCTCCCCGCGCACGCCGACGAGGTGGTCTTCTGCTCCACGGGCGAGGGAACCACCTCCGAGGGCGAGTTCTGGGAGAGCCTCAACACGGCGGCCAACCGCAAGCTCCCCGTGCTCTACCTGGTGGAGGACAACGGCTACGCCATCTCCGTGCCCGTGGAGGTGCAGACGGCGGGGGGGAGCATCTCGCGGCTGGTGCGCTCGTTCCCGGACCTGCTGGTGCGCGAGGTGGACGGCTGCGATCCCCTGGCCAGCCTGGCCGTGATGCGCGAGGCGGCGGCGTACTGCCGCGCGCGCCGCGGGCCGGCCCTCGTCCATGCCCGCGTCATCCGGCCCTACTCCCACTCGCTCTCCGACGACGAGACCGCCTACCGGCATCCCCGCGAGCGCGAGGCGGACGCGCGCGTCGACCCGCTGAGCGCCTACCCGCGCTACCTGGTGGCGGAGGGGCTGGCCACCGAGGAGGAGCTGCGCCTCCTGCGCGAGGAGGTCGACCGCGCGGTCAACGAGGCGGCGGACGCCGCGGTGGCGGCGCCCGTGCCGGAGCCCGGGAGCGCCACCGCCCACGTCTACTCCCCGGAGGTGGACCCCGCCGGCGCCGCCTTCGCGGTGGAGGCGCGCCCCTCCGGCGACCCCAAGACCATGGTCGACCTGCTCAACGCCTGCCTTCACGACGAGATGGCGCGCGACGAGCGCATCGTGGTCTTCGGCGAGGACGTCGCCGACTGCAGCCGCGAGGAGTACCTGCCCGAGGTCAAGGGCAAGGGCGGCGTGTTCAAGGTCACGCACAACCTCCAGCGCCGCTTCGGCTCCGCGCGCGTGTTCAACTCGCCGCTGGCCGAGGCCAACATCGTGGGGCGCGCCATCGGCATGGCCACCCGGGGCCTCAAACCCGTGGTGGAGATCCAGTTCTTCGACTACATCTGGCCCGCCTACATGCAGATGAGGAACGAGATGTCCCTCATCCGCTGGCGCTCCAACGGGGCCTGGAAGTGCCCCCTGGTGGTGCGCGTCACCTACGGCGGCTACCTGCAGGGCGGGGCCGTCTACCACAGCCAGTGCGGGGAGGTGCTCTTCACCCACATCCCCGGCATCCGCGTCGTGCTCCCCAGCAACGCCCAGGACGCCAACGGCCTCCTGCGCACGGCCATCCGCTGCGACGACCCCGTGCTCTTCCTCGAGCACAAGCACCTCTACCGGCAGACCTACAACAAGGGCGTGTACCCCGGCCCGAACTACACGATCCCCTTCGGCAAGGCGGCGGTGGCGCGCGAAGGGGCCGACCTCACCATCGTGACCTTCGGCGCCCTCGTGCAGCGCTCGCTGGTGGCGGCCCGCCAGGCGGAGTCGGAGGGCATCTCCACGGAGATCCTCGACCTGCGCACCCTGTCCCCCTACGACTGGGAGGCCATCGCCCGGAGCGTGAAGAAGACGGGGCGGGCGCTCGTGATCCACGAGGACTGCCTGTCCTTCGGGTTCGGGGCGGAGATCGCGGCCCGCATCGGCGCGGAGCTGTTCGAGTACCTCGACGCGCCGGTGCGCCGGGTGGCCGCCCTCGACACCTTCGTGGGGTACAGCCCCGTGCTGGAGGACGCCATCCTGCCCCAGGTGGCCGACGTCCTGGCGGCGATCCGCGACCTGAAGCGGTACTGAGATGACGAGACGCGCATGACCACGAGGACGACGGCCCTCCGGGCCGGCCTGGCCCTGGCGCTGGCCCTCCCCGCCCCGCCCCCCCCGCCCAGGCCGTCGCCCTCGCCCTCGCGCACCGCGCGCGCGGCGCTGGAGCGATGAGCCGGCTCCTGGCGCACGTCAAGGGACTCATGCTCGTGTCGGGCATCCTGACCTGCACCATGCTGCTCGCGGCCGTGGCGCCGCAGGCCACGCTGCGCTCCACCTTCGGCGAGACGCTGGAAGGACCGCTGGCCGAGGTCGTTGTCCGCAACTGGGGCGTGCTGATCGCCCTGGTCGGCGGGATGCTGATCTACGGGGCGTACGTGCCGCCCGTCCGGTCCCTGGTCCTGGTCGTGGCTGCGCTCGGCAAGGCGACGTTCATCGGCCTCGTGCTTGCACAGGGCGGCCGGTTCCTCCGCCCCGCCGCCGTCGTCCTGGTCTTCGACACGGTCATGGTGGCCGCCTTCGTGGCGTGCCTGCTGGGCATGCGGCAACGCCCCGCTGAGGTTCCCGCGTCGATGCCCGGCGCGTCGTGAGGCGCGGCTTCCTGGCCCGGCTGCCCGGCTGGCCCGCCCTCGGCGCGGCCGGCGACAGTCCGGCCCCGCGGGGGCACCTGCTCATCAAGAGCATGTAGACCTCCGCGGACCCCACCCCGCCCTCGTTTCCCTTCTCCCGCTACGCCTCGTCCATGCCGGCCCCGCCGCTGCCCAGCCTCTTGGCAGCGTGACAACCCGCTGAGCGCCGCGAACGCCCGTGTGCGCGGATAGAGCGTGGCGGAGGATCACGACAGCCTCCACACCAATCACTTGGCAGCTACCGCTGCTTGGTTCACTCCTGGCCGGGTACTTGCACTGCCCGTGGGCAGGAGATGAGAGCTTGCCTGGCTTTTTCGCAGACACGGGAAGTCGAGGATGTCGATGAAAAGTGCGGGAGGAGCGAGGCCAGCGAGAGAGCGCGGCCGCGGCAAGGCGGCAACCTGGGGCCTGGTCGCGCTGCTCTCCGTCCTGGCCTCCTCGGGCTGCGATTTCGACCTGCACCTCCCGCGCATCCCGTTGGAGCCTGTGCGTTCCTGTACCGAGGCCGACCAGTGGCACATCAGCGGCTTCATCGGTACCGACGTCACGTCGGGTGGCGAGGCGTCGGCCATCCGGATGATCGTTGGTCAGAGCCGCGAACTGCACGTCGTCCCTGACGGGTACAGCTTCGCAGGCTGTAAGGACGCAATTGCGTCCGTTCGCTGGATCTCTGCCAACGCCGCGGCGGCCAACCTGGGGCCGGGCGTGGAGGTTGCCTGGCTCACCGCCTTGAGCCCGGGCGAAACCAGGGTTCAGGCTGAGGTCACGCTGACCACAGGCACGGTACACGTAGCGTCTCTCTCGGTGTTCCATGCCGAGTCCCGGCAGACGGTCAGCACCATCCGCGTCTTCCCGGCCGGACTGCCACTCCCGGGGAGAACGGTCGTGTTCTCCGGGACCGTGAGGCTGGAGGCGGGGAACGCGGGCAGCAGATCTGAGGCGAAGCTGCCATTCGACGTGCCGCACGCCGGAACGCTCGACATGGTCGTGGACTGGCAGACGCCCACCAACCGCGTCATCGCTCATGTGTGTCCCGGGCTCGTTCCCGAAGACCTCGGGTGCGCTCCGGTGATCGACGGGACGCATAGCTGGGGAGAGAAGCCCAGCACCGGAGCGGCGAGCGTCGCGCCCGGCGTGTACTCCTTCTGGATCGCGAACTCCGGCACGGAGGCAGAGACCGTCAGGTACGAGGCGGGGCTCACTGGCGCTTCGCGATAGCCCACCTCCGGCGCGAGAGTCGGTGGCCGCCGTTCAGCGGAGAGAGTGGCTGGGGTCAGAGACCGTTGGGACGCTGACGGCCGACTCGGGACTCAAGCGCCTGAGCACTGAGGTGTACCGGCGCCGGTGAGCTGGCGCCGGAGTGAACCCGACGTCGGCGGTCGTACTATTGGCCGGGCGCGTGCGCCCTCATCGAGCGGGGTGGGCACATGAGGCGGGGTTTCCTCGGCCATCTGTTGAGTGTTCCCCGCCTTGGCCGTCCCCGCGCCCCTGACCGCGCGCCCCAGGAGCAAGGTTCTCTTCAAGAGCGCGTGGGGCTCCGCCGACCCCACCCCGAGACCATGGCCAAGGTCCTCGAGCACAAGATCCCCGTCCATGTCTGAGGGGCCTGCGCAAGGGCCCGTCCGGTAGGGTCTCAGTGAGACACTACCGTGGGGTCCTGGAGAGCGACCTGGCCGGCAAGAACGCGACCTTCGCCAACCCCGCGATCTTCGTGAAGCTGATCGAGTGGGCGGACAAGGTCCTCACCGAGTAGCGACCCGCGTGTTCGTGCTCGCCCGCGCGCTCACCTACGCCGCGCTGTTCATCGGGTTCTTCCTCGTCTTCGTCCCCGCGCGTCTCCTCGCCCGCGCCGGGATCGACGCGCCGCGGGATGGCGCGCTCCTGGCCGTGGGCGCGGCCCTGGCCGCGGCGGGCGGCGCCCTCGCCGTCTGGTGCGTCGTCACCTTCGCCCTTGCCGGCAAGGGGACGCCTGCGCCCTTCGACCCGCCCCGGCGCCTGGTGGCGCGCGGACCCTACCGCTTCCTGCGGAACCCCATGTACCTGGGCGCCGACGCCGCCCTCCTCGGGGCCGCCCTCGTCTACCGCTCCCTGGCCCTGGCCGCCTACGCGGCCGGCTTCCTGCTCGTCGTCCACCTCTTCGTGCTGTGGTACGAAGAGCCGACGCTGCGGGCCGCCTTCGGAGAGGACTACGATGCCTACTGCCGCGACGTCCACCGGTGGTTTCCGAGGTGGAGGCCGACTCCGCCGGCGCGCGGCTGAGAGAGAGGAGGTAACGGCCGGCATGCGTGCGCACGCCACCACGGCCCGCTGGGCGCGCTGCCTCGCCCTGGTGGGCGCCATGCTGCCCGTGGCCTGCTACCAGTCGGACTTCCCCCTGGACCCCGAGCCCACGGCCGACCTCGAGGTGGGACTGCTGGGCACGTGGCGCTGCCTGCCGCTGGATGCGGACGGTGACGAGCCGCCGGCCACGCTCATCCTGGCCCGCGGGCGGCCGCGCGCCTACGCCGTCTCGTGGCTGGAGGAGGGTGGCGCCACCGCGCGGTACGAGGCCTTCGGCTCCTCTCTCGACGGCGTCACGGTCTGGAACGTGCAGGAACAGAAGGACACGGGCGACGGCCGCTGGGTCTTCGCGCGCCACACGCTTCCGCGGCCCAGCGTGCTCCACCTGCAGCTCGTCCCCGAGCGCGCCCTCGAGGACGTCCCGAGGACGCGGGCCGCGCTGCGCGACGCCGTGGGGCGCCTGCGCACGAGCGACAGCCTGCTCCAGGACTTCTGCGTGTGCGCGCGCGTCAAGGGCGCCTCCTAGGGACGACCACGATGCCATCGGCGCGTGGGGTCCGGAAGCGCGGCATCACCTGGCGATCCCGGCCGCCGGACGTCTCCGGACGGCGCTGACCTGGCCGGCTAGTGAGACGCTAGGGCGTCGACGTCCCCGCGCGCCCGTACCGGTCCTCGAGCCGGACCACGTCGTCCAGCTCCGGGGTCGAGACCTCGAGGATGTCGCAGTCCTCCAGGCCCGTCATGCGGTGGAGCGTCCCCGGGGTGATGTGGAACACGTCGCCCGGCTCCATCTCCACGCGCCGCAGCTCGCCCTCCTCCCCCGCCGGCCGCGTCTCGAAGAGCAGGCGACCCGACTGCAGGAGGATGGTCTCGTCCTTCACGCGGTGGTACTGGAGGGACAGGCTCTCGCCCTTGCGCACGTGCAGGATCTTGCCCACGTAGCGCTCGGTGCGCGCCCACCACAGCTCGTGCCCCCAGGGCTTCTCCACGCGCCTCGGAATCTCGTGGCTCATGCTCGTTTCTCCCCGTCCCCGGTGGTGATCAGGACGACAGCGCGGCTTCCGCTCCCGCCGCCTCCGTGGCCGCGCGCAGCTCCGCGCACAGGAGGGCGTGCACGTCCTCCGCCCGCGCCTGCCGGAGGCAGGCCGCCGCCACCTCGCGCAGCATGTCCATGCGCGAGGCGCGCAGGGCGGCCTTGACCCGGGGCACCGCCGCCGGGCGCATGGACAGCTCCTCGATGCCCAGGCCCAGCAGCAGGAGGGCCAGGAGCGGCTGGCCCGCCATCTCGCCGCACACGGCCAGGGGCAGCGCGCGCGCCCGCGCCGCCTCCACCACGCCGTGGATCACGCGCAGGACCGCGGGGTGCAGGGGCTGGTAGTGGGGCGCCAGCCGCGGGTCGGAGCGGTCGGCGGCCAGCAGGTACTGCACGAGGTCGTTGGTGCCCAGGCTGGCGAAGGCGACCTCGCGGGGCAGGAGGTCCAGGGTCAGGGCCGCCCCCGGCACCTCGACGTTCACCCCCACGAGCAGCTGCTCGGCAACGGGGTTGCCCGCCTTCACCGCCGCCTCGCGCGCCTGCGCCACCAGGTCGAGTCCCTCCGCCACGTCCGCGGGGCCGCTCACGAAGGGGAACATGGCGCGCAGGGGCCCGCGGGCCCCCGCCCGCCACAGGGCGCGGAGCTGGCCCAGGAAGGCCTGGGGCGCCCGGCGCGCCAGGCGCAGCGCGCGCTCGCCGAGGGCGGGGTTGACCGAGGTGGGGCCGGCGGGCACCAGGTCCTCGGGCCCCACGTCCCAGGTGCGCACGGTGACGGGGTGGGGATGGACCTGCTCGAGGAGGCTGAGGTAGGCCTCCAGTTGCCGCTCCTCGTCCGGCCACTGGCGCGCGCGGCCGAGCAGGTACTCGGAGCGGAAGAGGCCGATCCCCTCCGCGCCGTGCGCGGGCGCCGCCGTGGCCTCCTCCGGGAACTCGACGTTGGCGCGCAGGGTGACGCGGTGGCCGTCGGCGGTGACCGCGGGCAGGGCGCGCGTCTCCTGCAGCCGGCGCTCCTCCTCGCGGTCGCGCTCCTGCGTCTCGCGCACGCCGGCCAGGGCGGGGGCGCCCGGCTCCACCACCAGCCGCCCCCGCGTGCCGTCCACCAGGACCGTGGTGCCCGGGCGCACGGCGGCGGTGGCGTCGCGCACGCCCACCACCGCGGGCACGCCCAGCGAGCGGGCGAGGATCGCGGTGTGGTGGCTCGAGGACCCGCGCTCCAGGGCGACGCCCAGCACCTTCTTCCAGTCCAGCTCGGCCGCGTCCGAGGGGGTGAGGTCGGTGGCCACCAGCACCACCGCGCCGGGCAGCCGGCCGAGGGAGGGCGCGCCCGCGCCGCCCGCGAGGTTGATCTGCACGCGGCCGAGCACGTCGTCGAGGTCACGGCGGCGCTCCCGCAGGTAGGGGTCGCTCAGCTCCGCGAAGACGGCGTGCAGCTGGTCCGCCACCACGCGCAGCGACCACTCCGCGTTCACGCGCTGCTCGCGGATCACGGCCAGCGCGCGGTCCACCAGGAGCGGGTCCTCCAGCATGAGGAGGTGCGCGTCGAAGATGGCGTGCGCGCCCCCGTACTCCCGGGCCAGGGTGTCCCGGATGCGCGCGAGCTGCCCGCGCGACTCCTCCAGGGCGCGGCGGAGGCGGTCGCCCTCGGCCTCCACCTGGTCCGCGGGCAGGAGGAGGCGGAACACGGGCACCGCCTCGCGCTCCACCACCACCGCCTCCCCCGCGGCGATGCCGGGCGAGACGCCGATGCCCCTCAGCTCCATGGCGTCCTCAGGCCTCCTCCCCGAAACCGCCCGCGACCAGGGCGGCCAGGGCGTCCAGCGCGGCCACCTCGTCCTCCCCGTCCGCCGTCAGCTCCAGGACCGTGCCCTGGGAGGCGGCCAGGAGCAGGATGCCCAGGATCGACTTGCCGTCCATGGTCTTGCCCTGCCGACCCACCGTGACCCGCGCCCGGAAGCGGTTGGCCGCCTGCACGAAGCGCGCGGCCGCGCGCGCGTGGAGGCCGAGGCGGTTCACGATCCGCACCTCCCGCCTCACCATGGCCCGGGCGCCGACGCCGCCGCCGACCGCGGAGGCGCCGGGTGGCACGTCAACGGCCCTTCTCCAGGATCTCGCTGGCCACGTAGATGGCGCCCTTGCCCTGGTCGCGCACCACGCGCGCGATCTCCGTGAGGTCCCCGTCGCGCAGGCTCAGGGCCTTGATGAGCATGGGGAGGTTCACCCCCGTCACGATCTCCACCTGGGGGGAGAGGAAGGGCAGGCTCACGTTGGTGGGCGTGCCCCCGAACATGTCGGTGAGGACGAGCGCCCCCTCCTGGCCGACCTCGAGCAGGCAGCGCTCGATGTCGGCGCGCGCCTGCGTCATGTCGTCGGACCAGGCGATGGACACCGCCTCGATGCGCGGCACCTCGCCCACGATGGCGCGGGCGGCGTTCACCAGCTCGGCCGCCAGCTGGCCGTGCGTGACCACGATGATGCCGAGCATCGCTACTCCTGCTTCGCGTCCCGGTGCCGGACGCGCACCGGGTAGCCCTTGCCGGCCAGGGCCGCGGCCAGCTCGTTGGCGATCATCACCGAGCGGTGGCGTCCGCCGGTGCAGCCCACGCCGATGGTCAGGTAGCTCTTGCCCTCGCGCACGTAGCGGGGCAGCACGTAGGACAGGAACGAGCGCAGCCGGGACAGGAACCCCGCCGTGTCCGGCTGCCGCTTGAGGTAGCGCACCACCGCGGGGTGGGCGCCCGTCAGCGGCTTCAGGCGCGGCACGAAGTTGGGGTTCGGCAGGAACCGGCAGTCGAAGACCAGGTCCACCTCCGGCGGCACCCCGTACTTGTATCCGAAGGACAGCACGGAGAGGACGAGGGGGGCGGCGCGCGAGCGGACGTCGTAGTGCTCCCGGATGTACTCGCGCAGCTGGTGCACGGTGTACTCGGAGGTGTCGAGGATGAGGTCGGCCATCTTGCGGATGGGGGCCAGGGCCTCGCGCTCCTCGCGGATCCCCTCCACCACCGGCTCGTTCACGGCCAGGGGGTGGGGGCGGCGCGTCTCGCTGAAGCGCCGCACCAGCACGCGCTCCTCCGCCTCCAGGAAGAGGAGGCGCACGGCCAGGCCCTGCCCGCGCAGGCCGCGGAAGACCCGCGGGAACTCCCGCACGAAGCCGTGCTCGCGCATGTCCACCACCAGGGCGGCGTGGCGCACGTCCTGCTCCGAGCCGCGCACCAGCTCGGCGAAGCGGGGGATGAGGGCGGAGGGCAGGTTGTCCACGCAGAACCAGCCGATGTCCTCCAGCGCGCGCGCCACGTGCGTCTTCCCGGAGCCGCTGAGGCCGCTGATGATGAGGATCTCCGGGCCGCGCGAGACGCGGCGCCGCTCCCCCCCGCCGGCGGCCGCGCCGCTTCCCTCCCGGAGCGCGGCCCCCGGGCGCTTCCCGCCCGCGGACGCGCGTCGCGGCCTGCCCAGGGCCGCCCGTGGACGGCGGCCGCGCTCAGCCACGGCGCCGCCTCCGCGGGGCCGGGCGCCCCCGGGCCGCACGCGCGGCGGAAGGGCGCCGCCGCCGTCCGGAGAGGGGCGCCACCATTCCGTCCACGCGCTCCGCGAAGAGGCGGGCGGCGTCGTAGCCGCGCGCCTTGAGGAGCTGGTTGCGCGCCGCCACCTCGGCCAGGAGGGCGATGTTGCGGCCGGGGGCCACCGGCATGCGCACCAGCGGCACCTCCACGTCCAGGACCGGGTAGCGCTCGTCCTGCAGGCCCAGCCGGTCGTACTCGCGCCCCGGCTCCCAGCGCTCCAGGCTCACCACCAGCTCCACGCGCTTGCTCATGCGGATGGAGGACACCCCGTAGAGGTCCTTGACGTTGAGCACGCCTAAGCCCCGCAGCTCCATGTGGTACCGCGTCAGCTCGGGCGAGCTGCCCATGAGGGTCTCCCCCAGGCGCTTGATCTCCACCACGTCGTCCGCCACCAGGCGGTGGCCCCGGTCCACCAGCTCCAGCGCGCACTCCGACTTGCCGATGCCGCTGTCGCCCACCACCAGCACGCCGAGGCCGAACACGTCGAGGAGCACCGCATGCAGGTGGACGCGCCGGGCCAGCCGCTCGTCGAGGAAGGCGGAGAGCTGCTTGATGAAGGCGGTGGAGTCGGTGCGGGTGGCGAGGACGGGGACGCCCCGCTTCTGCGCCGCCGCCAGCAGCTCGCGCGGCGCGGCCAGGCCCTTGGTCACGATGAAGCAGGTGATGCGGCTGCGCAGCAGGCGCCCCGAAACCGCGCGGCGCTCCCGCGAGGAGAGCGTGCCCAGGTAGCCGATCTCCGCCCCGCCCAGGACCTGCACCCGGCCGTAGCGGATGTAGTCGGTGAAGCCGGTCAGGGCCAGCCCCGGGCGCTGGACGCGGGAGAGGAGGACCTCGCGCCCGAGCCCGGAGGCCCCCGCCACCAGGCGCAGCTTCAGGGCCCCGCCGTCGCCCTCCAGCAGCTCGCGCACGGGGACGGCGGGCTCGGCCTCCGGCGCGGCCTCCGCCGTCCGCCCCCCGCCCGGCCCGCCCCTTCCGCCGCTCAGGCCGACCCCGAACGCCGCGCCCTCGACAACCGCGCCTAGGCCTCGGGCTCGATGAGGCCGAGGCGACCGTCGCGCCGCCGGTAGAGCACGTTCACGCGCTCGGTGGCGGAGTCGCGGAAGACCACCAGGCCGTCCTCGTGGCGGTCCACCTCGAGCACGGCCTGCTCCACGGACATGGGCCGCACCACGAAGCGGCGGCTCCGGATGACGCGCGGTCCGATGCCGTCGCCGTCACGGGGCACCGCCATCACCCCCGACCACAGGGCGGTGGCGCGCGCGGGGGCCCGCCGCTTGCGCTGGCGCAGCTTGCCCAGGTGGCGCTGGGCCTGCTGGCGCAGCTTGTCCATCACCGTGGCCAGGGACAGGGACAGGTCGGCGGACTCCTCCACCGCGGTCAGCTCCAGGTTGCGGGAGCGGATGCTCACCTCCGCGATCTGCCGGTGCTTGTCCGCGGTCAGGATGACGTGGACGCTGGTGATGTCGCGGCCCAGGACCTTGGCCACCTTGCGCAGCTTGCGCTCGGCCAGGGTCTTGAGCTCGGGCGTCACCTCCGTCTGCCGGCCCGTGAACTCGATCTGCATCAGGCCTCCCGCGCGCCCGGCCGGGCCGGGCTTCAGTGCACCGACTTCCGCAGGTTGGAAGGAGGGATGCGCAGCTCCTCTCGGTACTTGGCCACCGTGCGACGGGCCAGGGGCAGGCCGTCCCGCCCCAGCAGCTCGGCGATGCGCGAGTCGGAGAGGGGATGCGAGGTGTTCTCCGCCTCGATCATCTTCTTGATCTTGTCCTTGATGGTCACCGAGCTCACCGCCTCTCCCATGCGCGAGGTGATCCCGCTGTGGAAGAAGAAGCGCAGCTCGTAGACGCCCCGCGGGGTGTGCATGTACTTGTTGGCCACCACGCGGGAGACGGTGGACTCGTGCATCCCGATGTCGCTGGCCACGTCGCGCAGCACCAGCGGCCGCAGGTGGGCGATGCCCTGGTCCAGGAACCCGCGCTGGTGGCGCACGAGGGACTCCGAGACCTTGTAGATGGTGCGCTGGCGCTGGTCCACGCTCTTGAGCAGCCACAGCGCGCTGCGCAGCTTCTCCTTGACGTAGTTTCGCGTCTCCTCCGACCCCGGCTCCTTGACGTCGAGCATCCGGCGGTAGGTGGGGCTGATGCGCAGCTTGGGCAGGCCGTCGTCGTTGAGGATGATCTTGTAGTCTTCGCCTTCCTTGACCACGAAGACGTCGGGGATGATGTAGTTCGAGCGCTCGGGCGAGTAGCGGAGGCCGGGCTTGGGGTCCAGCCGCCGCACGATCTCGAGGTGGTGGGACACCTCGTCCGGGCTCAGCCCCATCTGCTTGCCGATCTCCGGGTACT
>DATBIO010000184.1:0-8532 GCA_036556965.1 Vicinamibacteria bacterium | reverse complement strand
CGGATGACGCCGCGCGTCCGTCCTCGCCGGCGCCCTGCCTTCCCACCGAGACGACCGGGCCTGCAAGGAGGCTGAACGTGCGTCTTGCACCCGCCGTCTGGCTGGGGACCCTCGTGTCCCTGGCCTTCTTCCCTGCCCTGGCCGGCGCCGCGCCGGCCGTGCTCCGGGGCACCGTGCTCACCCCCACCGGCGAGCCGCTGCCCCACCTTCCCCTGCTCCTGAGCGGGCCCGAGACCCGCCGCGTGCTGACGGGGCCCGCCGGCCGCTTCGAGGCCGAGGGGCTGCCCCCCGGCGCGTACACCGTGGGCGCCGACGTCCCCGGGTTCGTGCTCTTCCCCGAGGGCGCGGTGGACGTGGCCGGGGAGACCCGGCGGGAGTTCACGCTGCGGCCCGCGCCCGTGCGCGAGCACCTGGTGGTCTCCGCCACGCGCTCGGAGGCGGCGCACTCGACGCTGGGCATCAGCGCCTTCGCCATCGACGCCGAGCGGCTGGAGGCCACGGTGCCCACCGACGTCGTGCACGCTCTGGACCAGGTTCCGGGCGTGGCGGTGGCGCGCGCGGGAGGGGTGGGCCTGCAGGCCTCGGCCTTCGTGCGCGGCGGCGAGTCGCGGTTCGCGCGCGTGCTCGTGGACGGCGTGCCCGTCAACGACGTCGGGGGCGCGTACAACTTCGGGACGGCCCTGCCCCTGGAGCTCGAGCGCATGGAAGTGGTGCGGGGCGCGGCGAGCAGCCTGTACGGCACCGACGCCCTGGCCGGCGTCGTCCAGCTGGTCACGCGGCGGGCGGCGCCCGGCGACGCGCCCAGCGTGCACGGGGAGGCCGAGGGGGGAAGCTTCGCCTGGCAGCGGTATCTCCTCGGCACCACCGGGCGCCGGGGCTGGCTCGACTGGAACGCCGGCGTGCAGCGCGCGGAGACCGACAACGAGCAGCCCAACAGCGCCTTCGAGCAGACGGCGGGCGCGGTGGCCCTCGGCGCCGGCCTGGGCACGCACACCCTCGCCCGCCTGGTCCTGCGCGCGGAAGACGCCGCCGTGGGGACGCCGGGGCCCACCGCCTACGGCCGGCCCGACCTCGACGCGAGCTCCGAGCGCCAGGAGCTCGCGCTGGGCGCCACCCTGCGCCACGCCCCCGGGAACCTCGCCCACGAGCTGCGGCTGGGCCTCGCGCAGACGGACCAGCTCTCGCGCAACCCGCTCGACTCGGGCCCGTGGCTCCCGACCCTGGGGGACCTCACCGCCGCCTTCCCGCGCTCCGACTCCACCAGCGCCCTTGGCTTCGCCAACGACAGCGAGCGGCTGCTCGTCTCCTACCAGCTCGACGCGCAGGCGGGGGACCACCTGGTGAGCGGGGGCGTGGACTTCGAGCGCGAGACGGGAGAGAGCGGCGATCGGAGCGAGACCCTCCTGGCCGGGGAGCGGAACAACTACGGGGCGTGGGCCCAGGGGCGCGTGGCCCTGGGCACGCGGGCCTTCCTCACCGTGGGGGGGCGCGTCGAGCACAACGACAGCTTCGGCACGGAGGCCGTCCCCCGCGCCGCCCTCGCCGTGCGCGTGCGCGGCGGCGCCGACGCCACCACCCTGCGCGCCTCCGCCGGCGCGGGCATCAAGGAGCCCAGCTTCTTCGAGTCCTTCAGCCCGTCCCCCTTCGCCCGCGGCAACCCCTACCTCAAGCCCGAGCGGAGCCGCACCTACGACCTCGGGATCGAGCAGCGCCTGTTCGACGGGCGCCTGCGCGCCGAGGTGACGGGCTTCCACCACGACTACCGCGACCAGATCGCCTTCCACTTCCTGGACTTCACGACCTTCGAGGCCACCTTCATCAACCTCGGGCACACGCGGGGGCGGGGCATCGAGGTCGCGCTGGAGGCGGCGCCCGCGGCGTGGGCGCGGTTCTGGGGCGAGTACACGTTCCTGGACGGCGAGGTCCTGGTGAGCAGCAGCGACTTCGACCCCGTCTACGAGGTCGGCCGGGAGCTCCTGCGGCGGCCGCGCCACCAGGGCTCGCTGGGCGTCTGGCTGGAGCAGGGGCGCGTGGGCCTGGGGGCCACCGTCTCCGCCGTGGGCGCGCGCGCGGACAGCGACTTCGTGGGCCTGGGCCTGACCGAGAACGAGGGTCATGCGCGCGTGGACGCGCGCGCGCGCGTGCGGCTGGGGCGCGGCTTCTGGGCGCAGGCCGCCGCCGACAACCTCTTCGACAGCGAGTACGAGGAGGTGCTCGGCTACCCGGCCCTGGGCCGGGCCCTTCGCGTGTCCCTCGCCTACCGGGGAGGCGAGCGCCGGCCGTGAGCGGCGCGCCGCGCGTGCTCCTGGCCTGGAGCAGCGGCAAGGACAGCGCCTGGAGCCTCCACGTCCTCCGCCGCCAGGGGGACGTGGAGGTCGCCGGCCTGCTCACCACCGTCAACCAGACGCACGGCCGCGTGGCCATGCACGCGGTGCGGCGCGAGCTCCTGGCCGCGCAGGCCCGCGCCGCCTCCCTCCCCCTGTGGGAGGTGCCCATCCCGCACCCGTGCTCCAACGAGGCCTACGAGGCGGCCATGTCCACGGTCCTCGCGCGCGCGCGCGCGGAGGGAATCGGCGGGGTGGCCTTCGGCGACCTGTTCCTGGAGGACGTGCGCCGCTACCGCGAACGGCAGATGTCGGGCACGGGCCTCCTTCCCCTCTTCCCCCTCTGGGGCCGGCCCACGGCCGGCCTCGCCCGCGAGATGCTGGCGGGCGGGCTGCGCGCGCGGCTCACCTGCGTGGACCCGCGCGTTCTGCCTCCCTCGTTCGCGGGACGCGCGTTCGACGACACCCTCCTCCGCGACCTGCCCGCGGGCGTGGACCCCTGCGGCGAGAACGGCGAGTTCCACACCTTCGCCTGGGACGGGCCCATGTTCGCGCACCCCGTGTCCCTGCGCGCGGGCGAGGTGGTGGAGCGCGAGGGCTTCGTGTTCGCGGACTTCCTCCCCGGGAGCGGACCCGACGCCGAGGGGACGGAGGGGATGGGGGCCCCGGCGTGAGCGTCGTCCTCGCCCTCATCCTGGCCACCGCGGCGGGGCCGGCCAAGCCGGCGCGCGTGGCCTCGCTCAACCTGGCCGCGGACGAGGTGCTGGTGGAGCTGGTTCCGCCCGAGCGGCTGGTGGGCGTCACCTCCTGGGGCGACGACCCCGACTCCTCCAACGTGGCGGGACGGCTGCCCGCGGGCGCGGTGCGCTTCCCGAAAGCGGACATCGAGCGTCTCGTCGCCCTCCGTCCCGACGTCGTCGTGGTCTCGGAGTACACCGACGCCGACGCGCAGCGCCTGCTCGAGCGCTCGGGCCTGCGCACCCACCGCATGGAGGGCCTCGGCACGCTGGCCGGCATCCGCGCGGCCATCCTGCGCCTGGGCGAGGTGGTGGGCGAGCCCGCGGCCGCGCAGCGGCTGGTCGCGTCCTACGACGCGAAGCTGGCGGCGGTGGCCGCGCGCCTCACGGGAGCGCGCCGGCCGCGCGTCCTCTACTGGGCCAACCCGCACACGGCGGGCGGCGACACCACCATCGGAAGCCTGATCGAGTGCGGGGGCGGCAGCAACGTGGGCCGCGAGCTGGGGCTGGTGGGCATCCAGCCCGTGGGCGCGGAGCGCGCGTTCGTGGCCGCGCCGGAGGTGGTGCTGGTGGGCGGCGTGGCCGGCGCCGCGGAGGCGGTGACCGGCCATCCCCTCCTCGCGCAGCTCGCGGCCGTGCGCGAGGGGCGCCTGGTGGTGATGCCAACCCGCCTGCTCGTCGCGCTGAGCCAGCACGCGGCCACCTCCTGCGAGTGGCTGGCCGGCCGCCTGCATCCCGAGCGCTTCCGGAAACCATGACGCCCGCCACCCGCCGCCGGACGCTGGTCGTCCTCGTCCTCCTCCTCCCCGCCGCGCTCGCCCTCGCCGTGACCGCGGGCAGCGTCCCCCTTCCCCTCGCCGGGGTGGCGGGCTCGGTCGCGCGCCGCGCGGGCCTGGCCGCGGCGTCCACGGCGCCTCTGGGAGAGGCGGGGGAAGCCATCCTCTGGTCGATCCGGATCCCGAGGGTCCTCCTCGCCGCCCTCGTGGGCGGGGGCCTGGCCGTGGTGGGGGCCGCCCTCCAGGCCGTGTTCCGGAACCCGATGGCGGACAGCGGCCTGCTCGGCGTGGGCGCGGGAGCGGGCTTCGGGGCGGTGGTGGCGGTGACGCTGGGACTGTCCGCGGACGTGTTCTTCGCGCTGCCCCTCTTCTCCTTCGCCGGCGCGCTGGCCGCCGTGCTGGCCGTCTACGCCCTGGCCCACGCCGGCGGCCGTCCCTCGTTGCACGGCCTGCTGCTGACGGGGCTGGCCGTGTCGGCGCTGGCGGGAGCCGGCATGTCCGTGCTGCTCGTGCGCACCGAGGAGTTCCGCGTGAAGGCCGTGCTCTTCTGGCTGGCGGGCGGGCTGGAAGGACGGAGCTGGCCGCACCTCGCCTCCGGCGCGCTGTTCATCGTCGTGGGCGGAGTCCTCCTCCTGCTCCTCGCGCGGCCCCTCGACCTGCTCTCCCTGGGCGAGGACGAGGCCGCGGCCCTCGGGCTGTCCGTCCACGCCGCGCGCCTGGGCGTCCTCGGCGTGGCCGCACTGGTGGCGGGTGCGTGCACGGCGGTGGCCGGCTCCGTCCCCTTCGTGGGGCTGGTGGCCCCGCACGCCCTGAGGCCCCTCGTGGGGTCCCGGGCCCGCCATCTGCTGCCCGCGGCCTTCCTGGGCGGGGCGTCGCTGGTGGTGCTCGCCGACGTGGTGGCGCGCACGGCCTCCGGCCGCTACGACCTTCCCCTCGGCTCCCTCACCGCCATCGTGGGCGCGCCCTACTTCCTGATCGCGCTGCGCGGCCAGGAGGGCCGGTGAGCGCCGTGCTCGAGGCGCGGGGCCTCTGCGTGTGGCGCGGCGAGCAGCCCGTGCTGCACGCGGTGGACCTGTCCCTGTCGGCGGGCGAGGCCCTGGCCGTGGTCGGTCCCAACGCGGCGGGCAAGAGCACGCTCCTCCGCGCCCTCGCCGGCCTGCTCCCCATCCAGGCGGGGCACGTCGAGGTGCAGGGACGCCCGCTGCGCGCCTGGCCGCGCTCCGCCCTGGCGCGAGAGCTGGCCCTGGTGCTGCCCGACGACGCCTCGGCCCGCGCCCTCACCGTGGAGGACAGCGTCGCCCTCGGCCGCTACCCGCACCGCGGGCCGTTCCGGCCGTTCACCACCGAGGACCGCCAGGCCGTGCGCCGGGCCCTGGAGCGCACGGGCACGCTCGACCTCGCCGGGCGGCGCCAAGGCGCGCTCTCCGCCGGCGAGCGCCAGCTCGCCACCCTGGCGCGCGGTCTCGCCCAGGAGCCGCGCGTCCTCATGCTGGACGAGCCCGCCGCCCACCTGGACGTGGGCCACCAGCTCCGCCTGTTCCGCGTGCTGGACGAGGTGCGCGCCCTGGGCGTGGCCGTGCTCGCGGTGGTGCACGACCTCCAGCGCGCCGCGGCCTGGGCCGCGCGCGTGGTCCTGCTGGCCGGCGGGCGGGTGGCGGCGCAGGGCGCGCCGGGCGAAGTGCTGGCCGGCGCGGAGTGCGCGCGCGCGTTCGGGGTGGCCATCCGCGGCCACGCGGTGCCGGGCGTCGCCCATCCTCTCTACAGCTTCGAGGACGCGGGGTGAAGGGCGTCGTCTCCCTGCTCCCCGCGGCCACGGAGATCGTCTGCGCCCTCGGCCTGCGCGGCGCGCTGCGCGGCCGCTCCCACGAGTGCGACTGGCCGGAGGGCGTGGACGCGCTGCCCGTGCTCACGCGCGCGCGCCTCGACGCGCGCGCGCCCAGCGGCGACATCGACCGGCAGGTGCGCGACCTGGTCGCGCGCGGCGAGCCCCTCTACCTGCTGGACGAGGACGCGCTCGCCGCCGCCGACCCGGAGGTGGTGGTGACGCAGGAGGCCTGCGACGTGTGCGCCATCGCCTTCCCCCAGGTGGCGCGCAGCGTGCGCCGCGTTGCGCCGCGGGCCGCCATCGTCTCCCTCGCTCCCGCCCGGCTCCACGACATCCTGGGCGACGTGCGCACCGTGGCCGCCGCCTGCGGGGTGCCCGCGCGCGGAGAAGCGGTGGCGGACGAGATGGCGGCGCGCCTGCGCTCGGTGGCGGCGGCCGCGCCGCGCCTGAGGGTGGCCGTGGTGGAATGGCTGGACCCGCCGATGCTGGCCGGCCACTGGATGCCGGACGCCGTGGCCGCAGCGGGGGGAATTCCCCTCGGCCCCGCGCCCGGCGCCCGCTCGACGACCGTGAGCTGGGACGACCTCGCCGCGCTGCGTCCCGACGCGCTGGTGGTGGCGCCCTGCGGCTTCGACCTGGACCGCACGCGGGCGGAGGCCGCGCCCTGGCGCCACCGGCTGCGCGCGCTGGCGCCCCGCGTGCTGCTGGTGGACGGCAACGCCTACTTCAACCGGCCGGCGCCCCGCATCGTGGACGCCACCCTGGCCCTCGCGCGCTGGCTGCGCGGGGCGAACCCGTGCGACGCGCGCCTGCTCAGTCTCGGGGCCAGTACATCATGACGGCGACCCCCGCCACGCACAGGGCCACGCCCGCCACGTCGTAGGCGTCGGGCCGGTGGCCGTCCACCCACCAGCCCCAGAGCACGGCCAGCACCACGAACACGCCGCCGTAGGCCGCGTAGACGCGGCCGAAGGGGACGGGCTGCAGGGTGGGCACCACCCCGTAGAGGAAGAGGACCAGCCCGCCCAGCGCGCCCACCAGGACGCCGTGCCCGTCGCGCCGCCACAGCCACACCAGGTAACCGCCCCCGATCTCGCACAGGCCCGCGAGCAGGAAGAGGGCCACCGAGCGGGCGACCGCTCCGGGCTCCGTCACCGGATCCCCCAGTGCTTGTGCAGTTGGGGGCTGAGGCGCCAGCCCGGGTGGTCCTTGACGAGACGCACGCACCACTCCAGCGTGCGCGCGGGCAGCACGTCGCCCTCGTAGGCGGGCGCGATCAGGTGGTGGTCGGCCTCGATGGCCGGCCGGGGTATGCCCTGCCCGAAGCCGCGCACGTACTTCACCTCGTGGCACCGGCGCGGCTTCACCGCGTGCTCGGCGACCTTGGGGGAGACGGTCAGCCAGTCCAGCCCGAGCGGGCCCACGTCCACCGTGCCGTTGGTCTCCATGGCGCAGCGGAACCCCGCCGCGCGCAGGGCCTCCACCAGCGGAGCGTCCACCTGGAGGGCGGGCTCGCCCCCCGTCAGCACCACCCAGCGCTCGGCGCGTGCGGCGCCCCAGAGGGCCTCCGCCTCCGCCACGATCTCCTCCGCCCCCAGGGGCCGGCCGCTCTCGAACTCGGTGTCGCAGGCGAAGCCGCCCGGCGAGCTCTCGCCCTCGGCCACGTCGCACCGGAGGTTGCAGGCGGCGAAGCGGACGAACACGTTCCGGGTGCCCACCCGCACCCCTTCCCCCTGGAGGGAGAGGAAGATCTCGTTGACGAAGTAGGTCTTCAGCAGCCGGAGGTTAGCACCGGCGCCGGGAGAGGGGGTGTTATGATCCGGCGCTCGCCAAGCCGGGAAAGGCGCATATGGCCTACTTCGACGTCGATCCCCTCCTCCACGCCATGCTCGACGTGGCGCCCGACATCTCGGACCTCAACCTGTCGGTGGGACGCGCTCCCCAGGTGGAGGTGGACGGCCAGCTGCACACGGTGTCGCACGCCGGCATCGAGCGGCTCATGCCCTACCACACCGAGCTGATCGCCATGCGCCTCCTGCAGGGCAAGCGGGACCTCGCGGAGAAGCTGGTGCGCACGGGCTCGGTGGACCTGTCCTACAGCCTCCAGCGCCGCACGCGCTTCCGCGTCAACGTGTTCTCCCAGCGCGGCAGCTACTCCGTGGTCCTGCGCGTCATCCCCAGCCGCGTGCCCACCATCGAGGAGCTGGGCCTGCCCCTCCAGCTCAACGAGATCGCCATGGAGCGCAACGGGATCGTGCTCCTCACCGGCCCCACGGGCTCGGGCAAGTCCACCACCCTGGCCGCCATCATCGACAAGCTGAACCGCGAGAAGGCCATCCACATCATCACCATCGAAGACCCCATCGAGTACCTGCACGCGCACAACGTGGCCACCATCAACCAGCGCGAGGTGGGGGCGGACACGCAGACCTTCGCCCTGGCCCTGCGCGCCGCCCTGCGCCAGGCGCCCAAGGTCATCCTGGTGGGCGAGATGCGCGACGTGGAGACCATCTCCATCGCCCTGGAGGCGAGCGAGACCGGCCACCTCGTGCTCTCGACCCTCCACACCATCGACGCGGCCAAGACGGTGGACCGCATCGTGGGCGTGTTCCCCAAGAGCGAGGAGCGGCAGGTCCGGACCCGCTTCTCCCAGGCCTTCAAGTGGGTGGTGAGCCAGCGGCTCATCCCGCGCAAGTCGGGGGGCCGCATGGCGGTGTGCGAGATCCTGCGCGCCAGCTCGCGCACCAAGGAGTACGTGCAGGAGGGCGAGCGCGAGGGCAAGAGCCTCGTGGACGCCATGGAGGACGGGTCGCTGGACGGCATGCAGACCTTCGACCGCGAGCTGGAGCGCCTGATCAACGCGGGGGAAG
>DATBIO010000183.1:0-20949 GCA_036556965.1 Vicinamibacteria bacterium | reverse complement strand
CCGTGCTTCTTGAACTTCCAGGTCCCGCCCTGGTTCACGAGGTAGGCGTCGGCGCGCGAGAGCGAGCCCATCATCTGCGCCTGGACCTGGAGGATGGCCAGCTTGCCGTCGTGGGCGCCCCCGAGGACCTTGCACTCGGTGGGCCGCATGGCCGCGGCCAGGCCCAGCAGGCCCGCGAAGAGCTTCATGGCGTCCTCGCGCGTCACGGGCTTGCCCGCTTCCTTCGACATCTCGGCCAGGTCCTGCTCCGTGGGCAGCTTGCCCTCCTTGGCCAGGAAGGCCTCCACCGACTTGGGGTCGTCCGGGTTGACGGGCAGCGGCGCGCACTCGCTGGTCAGGTAGGCCTTGCCCGGGGCGCCTCCCCCCGCGCCCAGCTTGGTCGCGCTCTCGGCCAGGACCAGGGGCGGCTCCACGGGGAAGCGCTTCTTCACGGGCGCGTTGAACTTGATGCGGTACTGCACCTGGTGGCCGAACATCTCCGTGGGCCGGTCGTCGAAGAAGGACTTGACCACGCCCGCCACCCGCTCGGGTCCCACGGGGAGCCAGCGGTCCTTGCCGGAGAGGCTGCTGGAGGTGGAGAGGCCGTCCTTGGCCCCGGGATGGCGGAGCAGCATCTGGTACGACTGCGAGCGGCCTTCCGGCCGCACGGTGACCACGAGGGCGGGGCCTCCCTGGTCCGCCGCCTTGAGGTCGGCCGCGCTCTCCAGCACGCCCGCCGCCACCGGCTTCTCGGTGAGGTAGACGGTGAACGCCTCCTTGGTCTCGTCGAAGTGATCGGGGCCGGAGACGGCCGCGGCGTGGGCGAGCTTCATCACCTTTCCGTCCACCACCACCTCGCCCTCCGCCGTGCCCAGCGGCAGGGGGGGAACCGCCGAGCGCACGAGGGTGGCCGCGCTGCGCGGGGGCGCGGGCAGCGCCAGCCCGGCCGTCACCTGGAAGGGCACGGTCGCCTCGCGGGGCGCCTGCCACACGTCCGCCTCCAGGGTGGCGGTGGCGGGAGCCTTGGTAGCGAAGCTGAAGACGCGCTCCGCGGTCTCGCCGTCGGACATGCCCCCCAGGCGCTGGCCCAACACGGGGGCCGCCGTCCCCGCCTTGAGGCGGAGCTCCTTCACCGAATCCACCACGCTCATGGGCCCGCGCAGCGCGATGCGCAGGGAGTCGCCCTCGGCCTCCACGCCGGTGATGGTGAGGGTCCCCCCGGCCAGGCGGAAGGTGGCGTTCTGCTGGATCTTCACCCCCGCCGCCTTCTCCGTCTTGAGCCCGGGAGAGACGAGCGCCTTCAGGCGGCCGCTGCCGGCGATGTCCGCGGCTCCCGGTCCGGGGATGCCGTCGGCGCGCACCACGATGCTCGCGCCGTGGCCGTCGTCGGCCTGCTCGCTGCTCCAGCCGAAGGAGGCGCCCTCGAGGGGGGCGCCCGCGGACGTCATCTGCACGGAGCCGTCCTCACCCTCCAGCTTGAGGAGGGCGGCGGGCGGGGTCACGGTGACACCCAGCGTCAGCTCCGTGCCCGGGCGCTCGGAGAACGGCTGCACGTGGTCTTCCTCGCCCCCGATGCCGGGGGCCACGACGCTGACGCCGATGAGGGTCACCACGGGAGCCGCCGGCGCCGCCGCGGGGGCGGCCGCCTTGGCCCGGGGCTTGGGCTTCTCCTTGGCCATGGCCGTGGTGGCGCCACAGGCGGCGGCCAGGACCAGCGAGGCGATACGCGCGAAGGTGCCGTTCATGGTTCCGCTCCTCTCAGCGCCCGCCCACCACGAGGCCCACCTGCACGTCGAAGGGGACGCTCAGGGTCTGCTGGTTCTGCCACATGTCCACGGCGAGGGAGGCCGTCTTGCCCTTCACCGCCGTGCGGTAGGTCGCTTCTCCCTCGTCACCCATGAAGCCGCGCCCCCAGCCGCTGGCTTCCACCGGCTGGCCCCCCTCGAGGAAGCGGATCTCCTTGAGGGCGCGGAAGGGCGCCACCGGCCCCTTGAAGGTGACCGTCTGGCTCTCGCCGTCCGCCTCCACCTTGTCCACGGTGAGGGTCGCGCCGGCCAGCTTGAAGGTGGCTCCCTTCTCCAGCTTGACCACCGGGACCTTCTCCGTGCGCACCCCCGTGGCCACGGTCACGGCCAGGGTGCCCTTGGCGGATACGGACTTCGCCTGGGCGCCCGGCACCTCGTCGGAGCGCACCTCGACCATGGCCGCCTTGCCGTTCTTGGCGATGTTGCTCGAGTACGCCACCTCCGGCCCGTCGAGGACGAGGCCGGCCGAATCGCGCATCTCGGTGACCGTGCTCTCGCCGGAGTCGATGGAGACGATCCCGTTGGGGGCCGTCACCTGAACGGACAGGGCCACCCGCGTGCCCACGTCGCTGGAGTTCTCGCGGAAGCTGGCCGAGCGGACCTTGACCCCGGCCACGCCGATCGTCGCCTTGGGGGCGGCGGCGGGCGCCGCCGCGCGCTTCTTCTGCTGGGCCGGGGCGACGGTGGCGGACAGGAAGACGACACCGAGGGCGGCCGCGGCGAGGCTGGGGCGCATGACTGACCTCCGGAGGGCGGAAGGGCGCGATTCTCCGCCCATACCAGGTGGAACTCAAGCCGTGCGCGGCGCCGCCTGCACCAGGGCCACCCCCGCCAGGAGGAGGAGCCCGCCCGCCACGGTGGAAGCGGCCACCGTCTCCCCCAGGAGGTGAACGCCCGCGACGAGCGTGATGAGCGGCTCCAGGAAGAGCAGGGCGGCCACGCGCGAAGCCTCCACCTTCTCCAGCGCCCCGAGCCACAACAGGTAGCCGAGGCCGGAGCAGCACACGCCCAGGAAGAGCACGGCCGCCCACACGCCGGCGGAGAGAGCGGCGAAGTCGCGCCAGCCTCCCGCCACCGCCCACGGCACCACGAGCATGCCGAAGCCGATCGCCATGGCCGCGGCCGTGGCGCGCAAGGCGCCCAGGGCGCGGAGGGTGGCGTGGGCGAGCACGGTGTAGACGGCCCAGTTCAGCGTGCTGAGCAGGATCAGCAGGTCCCCGCGCGTCGCGGGCAGGGCCAGCACCGCCGCGCCCGCCTGGCCGCGCGCCACCACCACCACCGCTCCCGCGAAGCCGAGCACGAGTCCCGCCACCTTCTGCGCGCCCAGCCGCTCGCCCAGGGTGACGCGCGCCAGCAGGGCCGACCAGACCGGGGTCAGGCCGATCAGCCAGCCCGTGCTGACGGCGCTGGTCAGCTCGAGGGCGTAGGCCTGCAGCGTCTGGTGGAAGGCCACGCCGAGGAACCCCATGAGGGCGAGGGGCCGCCAGGTCGCGCGCGGCGGCGCCCCCAGCTCTCCCCGCCGGGCGAGGAGCGCGAGGAGGAGCAGCGCGCCCAGGCCCGCGCGGGCGAAGACCAGGGATACCGGCGGCAGCTCCGCCACCGCCGCCTTGGTGGCCACGAAGGAGACGCCCCAGAAGATCACGGCCAGGAGCGCTCCGAGAAGCGGCGGCATGCGGCGCGGATTCTAGCCAGGGCGGGCGCGGCGGGCCTCGCGCCCCGCCTTCTGCCATAATGAACCGCTAGTCAGCCATGCCGGTGGGCCTCATCGTCCTCGCCATCCCCGTCTTCTTCCTCCTCATCGCCGTGGAGCTGGTGGTGGTCCGCCTGGCCCACAAGGACTACTACCGGCTGGGCGACTCGGTGAACGACCTCTCCTGCGGCGTGCTGCAGCAGCTGGTGGAGGTCTTCCTCAAGACCGCGCTCTTCGCCGGCTACGTGGTGCTCTACGAGCGCTTCCGCGCCTTCACCGTGCCGGGGCACGCGGCCTGGGCCTGGGCGGCCTGCTTCCTGGGCGTGGACTTCTTCTACTACTGGTTCCACCGCACCAGCCACGAGGTGAACGCGGTGTGGGCCACCCACGTGGTGCACCACCAGAGCGAGGAGTTCAACCTCACCGTCGCCCTGCGCCAGGGCGCCTTCCAGGGCGCCTTCTCCTGGGTCTTCTACCTGCCCCTCGCCCTGCTCGGCTTCCCTCCCCTGATGTTCCTCACCCTGAGCTCGGTGAACACGCTGTACCAGTTCTGGATCCACACCCGCGCCATCGGGAAGCTGGGACCGCTGGAATGGGTGCTCAACACGCCCTCCAACCACCGCGTGCACCACGGGCGCAACCCGAAGTACATCGACCGCAACCACGGCGGCACGCTGATCGTGTGGGACCGCCTGTTCGGCACCTACCAGGCCGAGGAAGAGGAAGTCGCCTACGGCATCACCACGCCCCTGCGGAGCTGGAACCCGGTCTGGGCCAACCTGCACTACTGGGTCGAGCTGTGGGGCAAGGCGCGGCGCACGGCGCGGCCGCTGGACAAGGTCCGCATGTTCCTCAAGCGGCCGGGCTGGCATCCCGACGACCTGGGCGGCTTCCAGGCCGCCCCCGACGTGTCCGGGCAGCCCGCGCGCCAGTACGAGACGCCGGTGCCGCGCGGCCTGGGCGCCTACATCCTCGTGCAGTTCGTGGGCGTGCTCCTGGCCAGCAGCATCCTGCTCTTCCGCCAGGCCGCCCTCTCCCGGGGCGCGCTCCTGGGCGGGGCGGTCCTGCTCGGCATCAGCGTCCTCGCCATCGGCGGGCTCTTCGAGCGCCGGCGCTGGGCCTTCGTGCTCGAGGGCCTACGGCTGCTGGCCATGGCGGGCTGGGCGGTGTACTGGCTCTACGACCGCGCGCCCGCCGCCGCCGTCACGGTGGTGGCCACCGTGGCCGCGGGGGCGCTGCTCGTCTGGCTGCAGCGCTACCGCTCGTTCTTCGCCGTCCACTCGCACGTCTAGCGTCCGGGCTTCCCCCGCACGGGCGACAGCGAGTTCAGCACCTCGCGCATGGCCTGGCGGCTGGCCTCGTGCAGCGAGGCCTCGGCCGACTCCGCCGGGCTGACCACCCACACCGTGAAGTAGTGCCCCGGCGCGTGCAGGACGGTGATCACCACCTCGTGCGCCCGCGCGTCGCCGGGCACCGTGGCCTCGAAGACGACGAGGACGGCCCGGTCCACGGACGAGCCCGGCGCCCGCTTCAGGTCCTCGTTGGCGTAGATGGGCTTGCCCACCCTCACGTTCATCTCGCGGCCCATGCCCTCGGAGATGCGGGCGATCAGCGTGTCCACGGGGTCTCCCTGCTGGAAGAGGGGCAGGCTCTCCGGCGCGGACTCCACGCGCACGACCCCGGCCAGCCTGGCCTCCGCGCGCAGCTGGACGTACTGGCAGCCCTCGCGGCCGTCGCCCGAGTCCTCGACCTGCTCGACCTGCCAGCCCGCGGGGTGCTGGACCGTGAAGGTCTTCGTCCGGCAGCCCGGCGGCGGCGAGGCGGGATCCGGCGTCGGGGGCACGGCGAGCATCAGGGCCAGCAGCGACGCCGCCATGGACATGGACGGGCCTCCCTCCTCCGCTTCGGCGCCCGCGCGCGCGGCGCGTTACGGCCCCCCGACCGCCACCTCAGGCCGGCGGCGCCGGCCTCCGCGCGAAGATCATGCCCCAGTCCACCTTCGCCGTGATCTGCATCAGGACGAACAGCGTGAGCACGGCGCCCACCGTCACCGTCAGGCCCGTGTAGCCCTCGAAGAAGAAGGCGTAGCTGAAGAGAACGAGGTAGACGAGCTGGGCCAGGCCGGCGTGCAGGAGGGCGAAGCGCGGCCCCGCCACCAGGCGCAGGTAGCTCACCACCAGGAAGATGCTGGCCGCGGAGGCGATCAGGAAGGCGACGTGGATGTCCACGTGGTCCACGAGGTAGGCCAGGAGCAGGTGGAAGGCGAAGAAGGCGGCGGCCAGGAAGAAGTAGTTCATGGGGTGCAGGCTCTGCCCCCTGAGCACGCCGACCACCAGCACCACGGTGAAGAAGAAGAGCAGGGACACGGGCGCGAAGAACGTGATGCGCGAGGCCAGGGGGCCGGGATTGAGCCGGTTCGGCGGGTCCATGCCGATCCTCTGCCCCGTCACCAGGTTGTCGAAGCGCCAGTCCAGCTTCCAGCCCCGGCCGAGCGGGGTCCTGGCCGACGGCGAGAGGGTGCCCGGCGGGAAGTCGATGTCGCGGAAGTCGGTCTTCATGGAGAGGGCGAAGGCCCGGGCCTGGGCCACGCCCTCGGGGGCGAACGCGTAGAGCCACTCCCCCAGGCCGCGCGAGCGGTAGCGCAGCTCCACCACCGCCTCCCCGCCCGGCCCCACCTCCGTGCGCGCGACGATGCCGTGCGAGAGGTCGGCACCCGGAGGCGCGGGCGCGCCGTCGAGGGTGAAGGCGAAGTCGTCGTAGAGCGCCTGCGTGGACGGGAACGCGAGCTGGACGACGAGGGGTCGGGCCACGGCATCGGGGTTGCGGGCGCGGTACGTGGCCTGGAAGCGGACGGAGTAGGTGTCGTACCAGAGCAGCCCCTTGCGCCGGTGGTCGAGGGAGAGGTCCACCTCCACCTGGCTGCCCTCCAGGGTGAGGGGCGTGCGCTCCGCCACGCGGCGGGTCACCCGCCGGGTCACGACGCGGCCGGCGGCGTCCTTCTCCTGCACGTCCTCCACGACCTCGCGGGGTCGCTCCACGGAGACGGTGGGAGCGACCTGCTGGTGCCGGCCGCCCCAGAGCTGGGCGACCTCCTGGGCCAGCCGCTGGTCCGACTGCCCCGTGCGGCTGACCACGGAGGCCCCCAGCGTGAACCAGGCCACCGCCGTGCAACAGAAGATGACGCCGACGGCCAAGAGACGGGCAGCGCTCAACGGCTCCTCCTTCCGGCGCGCAGGGCGCGCCGGGGGGGAGGAGGCAAAGGCGATGCCGCGCCCGGCCACGGCCTCCCGGTGGCGCGGGGGCCGTGGCCTCAGCGCTTTGCCGGCGTGCCGGGCACGGAACGCGCCGCGGGCGACGCACGACGCGTGTCCGTCGGCCTACAATGCGCCTCCGCCCAGCCACAGGAGGACGAGACGATGTCCGATCAACCGGCGGCGGCCGCCGCCGCCAAGCAGGCGCCCGCGCCCCCCCCGCCCACGTATCCCGTCGAGAGCAAGCGCCGGTTGTCCCAGTCCTCCCTCTGGCGTGTCCAGCGGAAGTACTTCGAGTCGCAGGGGGCGGAGGCCTGGAAGTCCGGGCAGGTGCCCTTCCACATCACCAGCAACACCTTCGTGGCGGCCGCCTACGCGCGTACCCTGCTCGGCTTCCTGCGCGACATGACCTCGCCTGCCGCGCCCCTGGGCCGCTTCGACCCCGCCCAGCCCCTCTACATCGTGGAGCTGGCGGCGGGCTCCGGGCAGTTCGCCTTCCTCTTCCTGAAGCGCCTGGAGCCGATGCTGCGCGCGCTGCCCGCCTTCCGGGACCTGAAGCTGCGCTACGTGATGACCGACTTCACGGCCACCAACCTCGACGCGTGGCGCAAGCACGAGGGGTTCAAGCCGTTCCTCGAGCGCGGCGTCCTCGACTTCGCCCTCTTCGACATCGAGGCCGACCAGGAGCTCCGCCTCTCCTCGGGCGAGGTCCTCTCCGCGGGCAGCGTCCAGAACCCGCTCTGCGTGATCGCGAACTACACCTTCGACACCACGACCCAGGACGTGTTCTGGGTGAAGAACGGCGCGCTGCAGGAGGGCCTGGTCTCGCTCCTCTCCACCAAGGAGGACGAGGATCTCGACGACGCGGCGGCCCTGCCCCGGCTCACCACCCGTTACGAGCAGCAACCGGCGGCGGCCTCCTACTACGGCGACGAGGCGCTGGACCGCATCCTGGAGACCTACCGGTCGCGCCTGGGCGACACGTCCTTCCTGGTCCCCCTGGGGGCGCTGCGGGGGATCCGCAGCCTGCAGGCCCTGGCCGGAGGGCGGGCGTTCCTCCTCACCGGCGACAAGGGATACCTCCACGAGGACGAGATGGTCTCGCGCGGCGAGCCCCAGCGCGCCCTGCACGGCTCCTTCTCCATGATGGTCAACTACCACGCCCTCGGGCTCTACTTCCAGCAGCAGGGCGGCCTCGCCCTGCGCTCGTCCTCGCGCACGGGGTCGCTGAAGTTCTGCGTGATGGTGAGCGGCGGGCCGCCGGACGCCTTCCCGGAGACCACCCTCGCCTTCCAGGAGTCCCTCGACCAGTTCAACCCCGCGGACTACTTCCACCTCACCACCACCCTGCGCAAGGCCGCGCCCGAGGCGCCCCTGGAGCTGATGCTCCCCCTCCTGCGCCTCTCCGAGTGGGACTACCAGGTGGTGGCCAACTCCTCGGCCTCCATGGCGCGCAAGGCGGTGGAGGCGCCGGACGCCCTCAAGCGCGACCTGCGGCGAGCCCTGGAGCGCGTGTCGGAGATGACCTACCACATGGGGCGCGACGTCCCCTTCGAGGTGGGGCGCGTCTACTCGGGCCTGAGCATGCCGCGCGAGGCGCTGAAGTGCTACGAGGAGTCCCTGCGCGTGTACGGCGACCACCACGCCACGCTCTTCAACATCGGCCTGTGCTACTACCGCCTGCACCGTCCCCAGGAAGCCCTGGAGTGGATGGAGAAGTCGCTGGCCAAGAAGCCGGACTTCGCCTCCGCCCGCGAGTGGCGGAACAAGATCCAGGCGGAGCTCGGGGAGCCGCCGGCCTAGCGCACCTGTCCCGCCACCCCTGCCTGACCGCAGGGCCTGCAGCTCCTGCGCCCTTCGCTGGCCGTCCGCGGCCCCTGCCTGCCGGGGCCGTGGAGACCGGGCGCCGCCCCGATCCGTGCGATGCTCGCAGGATGCGGGGAGCCGGCGGACGCATCGCGCGCACGTTGCCGGGGGGGCGGGCCCTCACCGGCGGCCAGCGCCTGATGCGCCAGGGCGAGAAGGAGCGGCCCAAGCTGCCCAAGGGCGAGCGGCTGCGCGCGCTGCTCCCGGACCTGTGGGCGCTGGTGCGGCCGCGGCGGGCCCTCCTGGTCGCGGGCCTCGTGCTCATGGCCGTCAACCGCGCCGCCGGGCTGGTGGTCCCCGCCTCCACCAAGTACCTGGTGGACGACGTGCTGCTGGGTCGCAACCGCGGCCTGCTCACCCCCCTCATCGGGGCGGTGCTGGCCGCCACCCTCGTCCAGGGCCTGAGCTCGTTCGGGCTGACCCAGCTCCTGTCCAAGGCCGCCCAGCGCCTCATCGCCGACCTGCGCAGGCAGGTCCAGGCCCACATCGGCCGCCTGCCCGTGGCCTTCTACGACGCGCAGAAGACGGGGGCGCTGGTGTCCCGGATCATGACCGACGTGGAGGGCATCCGGAACCTCATCGGCACGGGCCTGGTGGAGTTCGTGGGCGGCATCCTCACCTCGGTCCTGGCCCTCGTCCTCATGCTCCGCATCAGCGCGAGCATGACGGGCCTCACCGTGGCGGCCCTCGTCCTCTTCGGGGTGGTGGCCACGCGCGCGCTGGGCACCCTGCGGCCGATCTTCCGCGAGCGCAGCCGGATCTACGGCGAAGTCACGGGGCGCCTCTCGGAGTCGCTGGCCGGGGTGCGCGTGGTGAAGGGCTACCGGGCGGAGGCGCGGGAGGAGGCCGTGTTCGCGGGGGGCGTGGGGCGCCTCCTCGAGAACGTGCTGCGCACGCTCACCTCCACCTCCATCCTCGGCCTCTCCTCCAGCGTGCTCCTGGGCGTGGTCAGCGCCGGCATCATGTACATGGGCGCGCGCGAGATCTTCGCGGGTGGCCTCACCCTGGGCGGGTTCTTCACCTACACCGTCCTCCTGGGCTTCCTGGTCGGCCCCCTCTTCCAGATGGTGGCCATCGGCACGCAGCTCACGGAGGCGCTGGCCGGGCTCGAGCGGACGCGCGAGGTCATGGGCGAGGCGCAGGAGGACCAGGACCCCCGCCGCGTGGCGGACCTGGGCCGCATCCGCGGGGAGGTGGTGTTCGAGGACGTGCGCTTCGCCTACGAGGAGGACCAGCCCGTTCTCCACGGCGTGTCCTTCCGGGCGGAGCCGGGCACGGTCACCGCCCTCGTCGGCCCCTCCGGCTCGGGCAAGTCCACCACCATCGCCCTGGTGGCGGCCTTCCACTCCCCCACCGGCGGCCGCGTGCTGGTGGACGGCCTGGACCTGTCCACCGTGCGCCTCGACTCCTATCGCACGCAGCTGGGCCTGGTCCTCCAGGACACCTTCCTCTTCGACGGCACCATCCGCGAGAACGTGGCTTTCTCCCGGCCGGACGCCTCCGAGGGGGACGTGCTCGCCGCCTGCCGCCTGGCCCGCGTGGACGAGTTCGCGGAGGGCTTCCCGGACGGCTACGACACCGTGGTGGGCGAGCGCGGGGTGAAGCTCTCGGGAGGCCAGCGCCAGCGTGTCTCCATCGCGCGCGCCATCCTGGCCGACCCCCGCATCCTGATCCTGGACGAGGCCACCTCGAGCCTGGACTCCGAGAGCGAGGCCCTCATCCAGGAGGGCCTGTCGCACCTCATGGTGGGCCGCACGACGTTCGTCATCGCCCACCGCCTCTCCACCATCCGGCGTGCCGACCAGATCCTCGTCCTGGAGCAGGGGCGCATCGTGGAGCGCGGCCGCCACGCCGGGCTGCTGGCCCAGGGCGGCCGCTACGCCGAGATGTACCGCCGCCAGCACGACGTGGAGACGAACCTCTTCCTGGCCCCCGGCGAGGGCGGGCGGCCGGTGGAGGACGAGAAGGCGGAGGAGGGCGCCCCGGAGGAGCCGCTCCCCGGGGCGTTGGGTCTCCTCTCCCGCCGCTAGGGGCCTAGAGGGCCTTCAGGAACGCCAGCAGGTCCTTCTTCTCCGCCTCCGTCAGGCGCGTCTCCAGGATCAGGTTGAAGAACTCCACCGTGTCGTCGAGGGTCAGGAGCCGTCCGTCGTTGAGGTAGGGCGGCGAGTCCTTGATGCCGCGCAGGGGGAAGGTCTTGATGGGGCCGTCGCCCGAGGTCATGCGCCCGTTGACCAGCACCGGCTTGAAGAACCGCTCCGTGCGCAGGTTGTGCATGAGGTTGTCCGTGTAGTACGGCGCGGGGTGGCAGGTGCCGCAGGTGCCCTTGCCGAAGAACACGGCCTCCCCGCGCTTCTCCGCCTCGCTGGCCTTGCGCGCGTCGAGCCGGCCGTTGACGCCCAGCTTGGGCGCGGGCGGGAAGTCCAGCAGCTCCTGGAACTCGGCCATGGCGTGCACCTGGCTCCCCCGCTCCAGCGGGTTCACGCCCTTCTTGGTGGCGATCACGGGATCGCCGTCGAAATAGGCGGCGCGCTGCTCGAACTCCGTGAAGTCCTCCACCGTCTTCAGCGCGCGCTGGGAGCCGAAGAGGCGCTGGATGTTCACCCCGCGCAGGCTGGGGGTGTCGATGCGCCGGCGGAACTCCTGGGGCCGGATGTCGCCGATGAGGTGGGTGGAGGCGTTGCTGTGGCCGTTGGCGTGGCAGTCGAAGCAGGCCACCCCGCGGCTCGGCCGCACCGTGCGCCGGTCCTCGGTCTGGTTGAACTGCTGCTGGGGGAACGGGGTGAGGAGCAGGCGCAGGCCCTCCAGCTGCTTGGGGTTGAGGATCCCGTCCATGACCTCCATGAAGTTGTCGATGGTGAGCTCCTTCCCCTGGGAGACGTCGCCGAGGTCGGTGCGCGTGATGAGGAAGATGGGCGCCGGGAACTCGGGCAGGAAGTGGTCGGGCAGGTCGAAGTCGAGGTCGAAGCGCTGGAGGTCGCGCTGCTCCTGCCGCTTGATGTCGTCGATGAAGAACTGCGGGAACAGCATCCCGCCCTCCGGATGGTTGGGGTGCGGCAGGGGACGGAAGCCGTGGGGGAACGCGTCCCTTTCCCGCACCGCCTCCGGGGTCATGGCGGCCAGCGACTCCCAGGTCATGCCCGCGTGCAGCTTGGCCCGCACGCCCCCCTGCACCGCCTTGCCGCGGGCCATGGTGGCGTCGCCGGCGGCGCGGTTGGCCAGGTCGTAGCGCTCGGCCAGGAGGCCGCGCTGGCGCTGCATGATGCCCGCCTTCTCCCCCGACATGCGGCGCATGACGGAAGCGAAGCTCTCCTTGGGCACCACCGGCGAGAAGCTGGACTTCCGCGGCGGCGGGTCCTGCGCGCGCAGGATGCCGACGCAGAGCAGGGGCACGGACAGGGCCAGGACGGCACGGCGGAGGGAGCGGGCGCGCATGGATGCCTCCAGGGAACGTTCGTGGATCTCGATTCGACGCTACCACCGGTCCCGGGGCCCGGCGGGCGCGTGCAGAATAAAGTCTTCACACGAAGGGAGCGCCTCATGAGCTTGATGCTGCACACCCTCCTGGCCCTGGCCACCGCGCAGGCCGGTCCGGCTCCGGCTCCGTCCCCCGCCGCCGCCCCCACGGCGGCCCCCGCGGCGTCGCCCTCGGCGCCGCCGCGCCCCATCCACGAGAAGGGGCTGCCTCCCAACGACGCCGCCTCCAAGGCCGCCCTCGCCGCCTCCCCGCGCCACGGCGAGTGGATGGACGTGGCCGTGCCCGGAATGGACAAGGCCCTGCGCACCTGGGTGGTCTACCCCGAGCGCAAGGACAAGGCGGGGGTGGTCATCGTGATCCACGAGATCTTCGGCCTCACCGACTGGATCCGCTCCGTGGCCGACCAGCTGGCCGCGGACGGCTTCATCGCCGTGGCCCCCGACTTCCTCTCGGGCCGCGGGCCGGGGGGCGGGGGCACGGAGTCCGTCCCCGTCCGCGACGACGTGGTCAAGCTCGTGCGCGAGCTCACGCCGGCGGAGGTGGACGCGCGCCTGAACGCGGTGCGCGCCAAGGCCATCGCCCTGCCCGCCGCCAACGGCAAGAGCGCCACCCTCGGCTTCTGCTGGGGCGGCGCGCGCAGCTTCGCCTACGCGTCCGCGCAGCCCGCCCTGGACGCCGCCGTCGTCTTCTACGGCTCGTCGCCCGACGCGCCCGCCCTGGCCTCCGTCAAGGCGCCCGTGCTCGGCCTGTACGGCGGCGACGACGCGCGCGTGAACGCCACCGTGCCCCCCGCGCAGGCGGAGATGGCGCGGCTGGGCAGGACGTTCGAGGCCAACACCTACGAGGGCGCGGGCCACGGCTTCCTGCGCCAGCAGGAAGGGCGGGACGGCGCGAACCTCAAGGCCTCGCAGAGGGCCTGGCCGCGCGTGGTGGACTTCCTCAAGGAGCGGCTCCGGTAGACGCCCGCCGCGGGACCGCCCTCACCGCGGGCCCGCGGCCTCTCCTCGCCTGTCACCTCGCGCGCTCTCATGACTCCATGTTTGTGAGAGGAGAGCGCCAATGAAACGAGCCCTTGTGCCATCCTGGTCAGGGAGGGTCTGGGCGCGCGCGGGCGCGGGAGCCGTGCTCCTGGCCGCCGCCCTTGCCCTGCCCGCGTGCGACGAAGGCTCCGCGGCCACCGCCGACGGCCGCGAGGTCTTCCGCCACGACACCTTCGGCGACGAGCGCTTCTGGACGGACACCTTGCGCATGCACGAGGTGGTCGCCACCGCCGTCGACCCCACCACCGCCCTTTCCGTCGGCCTGAAGGTCGACTCCGACGCGCTGCCCCCCGGCATCCTGCAGACGGCCGACCTCAAGAGCCCGGCCACCACGGTGGCCCTGCTCAAGCTCAACGCGGTGGTCGGCCTCAAGGGCACGGTGGTGACGGAAGGGGGCGTGGACCGCCTCACCCGTCTCGGCACCACCTGCGCCCTGTGCCACTCCACCGTCGACGACTCCGTGATGCCGGGCATCGGCAAGCGCCTCGACGGCTGGGCCAACACCACGCTGAACCCCGGGGCCATCATCGCGTTGTCCCCCGCCCTCAACGCCACCCAGAAGGCCGTCTACAACTCCTGGGGCAAGGGGAAGTACGACCCGCGCTTCAACATCGACGGCAAGAGCACGCCCCTGGTCATCCCGCCCGCCTACGGCCTGCGCGACGTGCGCCACGCCACCTTCACCGGCGACGGTGACGTCACCTACTGGAACAACTACGTGGCGGTGACGCAGATGGGCGGCCAGGGCGAGTTCGTGGACGAGCGGATCAACGTCGAGCGGCGTCTCCCCTCGGGCACGCCGGACCTGGTCAAGCCCAAGCTGCGCGCCCTCCGCGAGTACCAGCTCAGCCTGGAGGCGCCCCCGCCGCCCCCGGGGAGCTTCGACGCCACGGCCGCGGCGCGGGGCAAGGTGGTCTTCGACGGCGCGGCCCGCTGTGCGAGCTGCCACGAGGGCTCCCGCCGCACCGGGGAGACGCTGCACGCGCCGGCGGAGACCGGCGTGGACGGGGCCTACGCCGCGCGCACGGCGACCAAGCGCTACCGCGCCACGCCCCTGCGCGGCCTGTGGCAGCACCCCCCCTACTTCCACGACGGCAGCGCGGCGACCCCGGCCGCCGTGGTGGACCACTACGTGCGCGTGCTCGGCCTGAACCTCACGGCGGGACAGCGCACGGACCTGATCGAGTACCTGAAGTCGATCTGAGCCCGGGGTTGGTCGGGGCCGGCGGCCGCGTGGCCGCCGGCCTCGTCGTTCGCCGAGGGGAAGGCCTGCTCTAGCGCTCGGGCGTCTGGTCGCGCCCTCCGAGCGCGACGGTCACGCTCACGCCCGTGCGCCAGAAGCTCAGGCGCTGCTCCGGCGGGTCCTCTCCCTCTCCGGTCAGCGCCGCCACGTAGCGGGTCTCCGGGCGCAGTCCGATCCGGCGCCCGGTCCACAGGCCGAGCCCCCCGCCGACGTTGATCCCGAAGTGGTCCGCGGAGCGACCCAGCGCGCGTGAGCGGAGCCAGCCCGGACCGGCGCTGAACGTCATTGGTGTCGCCGCCGCTGGCGGCGGCTAGGCCAGGGCGGGCACCGCGCTGCGGATGAGCGCCTCCATCACGCGCCGGCCGTCGGTGGAGCCCAGCTCGGGCTCGCTGGCGCGCTCGGGGTGGGGCATGAGGGCCACCACGTTGCCGGAGGCGTTGCAGATGCCGGCGATGGAGGCCAGGCTGCCGTTCACGTTGGCCTCTTCCGTCACCTCGCCCGCGCGCGTGCAGTAGCGGAAGACCACGCGGCCCTCTCCTTCCAGCCGGTGGAGCTCCTCCGGCTCGCAGTAGAAGTTGCCCTCGCCGTGGGCGATGGGCATGGTGAGGACGGTGCCCCGGGGGATGCCGGCGGTGGCCACCGTGGCGTCGTTCTCCACCCGCACGTGGACGGGCAGGGAGGCGAACTTCACCGCGCGGTTGCGCAGCATGGCCCCCGGCAGCAGGCCGGCCTCCTGGAGGATCTGGAAGCCGTTGCAGATGCCGAGGACGGGCCCGCCCTTCTTGGCGAACTCCGCCACCGCGCGCATGACGGGGCTGAAGCGCGCGATGGCCCCCGTGCGCAGGTAGTCTCCGTAGGAGAAGCCTCCGGGCACGATCACGGCGTCCAGGCCGGACAGGTCGTCGTCCTTGTGCCAGACGAAGCGCGCGTCCTGGCCGCAGACGTGCTTGACCACGTGGTACGCGTCGTGGTCGGAGTTGGAGCCGGGGAAGGTCACCACGCCGATGGTTGCCTTGTTCATGCCTCGAGCTCGATGCGGTAGCTCTCGATCACCGGGTTCGAGAGGACGCGGCCCGCGATCTCCTCCACGGTGGCCCGGGCCTGCTCCGGGGAAAGGCCGTCCAGGCTCACCTCGAAGAACTTGCCCTGGCGCACCTCGCTGACCTGCGCGTAGCCCAGGGAGCGGAGGGCGTCGTGGATCGTCTTGCCCTGGGGATCGAAGACCGACTTCTTCAGGGTGACGAAGACGAGGGCCCGGGCCATTGGGGCCCTATCGTCTCATGCCCGGCGGTCCGCCGGCGCCACCGCGAAGCGCGGCACCGGGGGCGCCTCGACGCCCGCCGCCTCGAGCCCCCGGTAGACGGCCTCCAGCACCTCCGCGCGCGCACGGCCCGCGTCGAGGAAGTCGCGGACGCGGAAGGAGACCTGGAAGTAGGCGGCGTTGTCGCCCAGGCGCGCCATGAGCACCAACGGCGCGTGCTCGTGGTCCACGCGCTCCGCGGCCGCCGCCGCCTCGGCCAGGACGCGCTTCACGGTGGCCAGGTCGCTGCCGTAGGCCACTCCCACCTCGACCCGGGTGAGGAGGCGGCGCGACGGGTGGGAGAAGTTCAGCAGGCGGTCCTTGACGAGCAGGCTGTTGGGCACCACCAGCGCCGTGTCCTCGATGGTGCGGATGCGCGTGGAGCGGATGCCGATCTCCTCCACGTCCCCCACCTCGCCGCTGGCCAGCTGCACGCGGTCGCCCAGCCGGAACGGCCGGTCGAGCATGAGGGTGAAGCCCGCGAACATGTTGCCCAGCGTGTCCTGGGCGGCCAGGCCCAGGGCCAGGGAGCCCACGCCCAGCGACACCACCAGGGAGCTGACGCTCACCCCGAAGCGCTGGAGGATGGTGATGGCGGCCAGGGCCACGATGAAGACGGTGCCCACCTTGCCCAGCAGGGGGGCGAACTCCGCCACCGGCCCGTCGTCGTCCGCCAGCCTCGACTCCGTGGTGTACCAGCCCAGGAAGATGGCGAAGGCGCGCATGAGGGCGAGGGCGGCCAGGAGCACCCCCACCACGAAGAGCGCGCCGTCCGCGCGCTGCAGGAGGGGCGCGGGCAGGGGCAGGCGGTGCACGGCAAACCAGGCCCCCACCAGGAAGAGGGCCTGCGTCACCGGCTTGTCCAGCGCCGCCACCAGGCGGTCGTCGAGCGAGGTCTGGGTGCGGCGGGCGGCGCGGGCCAGCACGCGCGTGAAAAGGAAGGAGAGCAGGCGCGCGGCCACGAAGGCGCCGGCCAGGATGGCCGCGCTGATGGCGGCCTCGGTGAGCGGCTCGTTCACGGCCCGGGGAAGACGCGCGCGAAGAGCGCGTCCACGTGCCGGAGGTAGCGCTCCAGCCGGAAGACCTCGGCCACCTCCGCCTCGCCCAGGACCCGCCGCACCTCGGGGTCCTCGCGCACGCGCGCCTGGAAGTCGCCCTCCGTGCGCCACGCCTCCATGGCGTGCCCCTGCACGATCCGGTAGGCCTCCTCGCGGGACAGGCCTCGCGCCGTCAGGTCGAGGAGGAGCTGCCCGGAGAAGACGAGCCCGCGGGTCAGCTCCAGGTTGCGGCGCATGCGGGCGGCGTCCACGGTCATGCCCGCCACGATGTCCGTCATCCGGCGCAGCATGTGGTCGAGGGCCAGGAAGCTGTCGGGCACGATCACGCGCTCCACCGAGGAGTGGGAGATGTCGCGCTCGTGCCAGAGGGCGACGTTCTCCAGGGCGGCCAGGGCGTTCGCGCGCACCAGGCGCGCGAGGCCCGTCACCTGCTCGCAGCCCACCGGGTTGCGCTTGTGGGGCATGGCCGAGGAGCCCTTCTGCCCCGCCCCGAAGGGCTCCTCCACCTCGCGCACCTCGGTCTTCTGGAGGGCCCGGATCTCGGTGGCGAACTTCTCGAGGCTGGCCGCCACCAGGGCCAGCGTGGCCATCACCTCGGCGTGGCGGTCGCGCTGGAGGACCTGGGAGGAGATGGGGGCGGGCGCCAGGCCCAGGCGCGCGCAGACCCGCTCCTCCACCTCCGGGGGCAGGTGGGAGAAGGCGCCCACCGCCCCCGAGAGCTTGCCCACGGCGATGGTGGCGCGCGCGTGCCGCAGCCGGTCCCGGTGGCGCTCCAGCTCGGCGTGCCAGAGGGCGAGCTTCAGGCCGAAGGTGGTGGGCTCGGCATGCACCCCGTGCGTGCGTCCGATGGTGGGGGTGTGGCGGTGCTCGAGGGCGCGCCGCTCCACCGCCGCCATCAGCCCCTCGAGGTCGCGCGCGATCAGGTCGCAGGCGTCGCGCATGAGCATGCTCAGGGCGGTGTCCACCACGTCCGAGGAGGTCAGGCCGTAGTGCAGCCAGCGGCCCTCCTCGCCCACGTTCTCCGCCACGTTGGAGACGAAGGCGATGACGTCGTGCTGCACCTCCTTCTCGATGGCCTCGATGCGGGCCACGTCGAAGCGCGCGCGCTCCTTGATGGCCGCCACCGCCGCCGCCGGCACCAGCCCGCGCTCGGCCAGCACCTCGCTGGCCGCGATCTCCACCTTCAGCCAGGCCGCGAACCTGCCCTGCTCCGACCACAAGGCCGCCATCTCCGGCCGGCTGTAGCGCGGGATCATGCGGGCCGCAGTTTAGCAGGCGGGGCCGCGGGCCCGCGGGCGGCTCAGGCGGGGGGCAGGATCACGGTGAAGGCGGCGCCCTGGCCCAGGCCGGCGGAGGCGGCGGAGATGCGGCCCCCGTGCGCCTCCACGTAGCCCTTGGCGATGGAGAGCCCCAGGCCGGGCCCGCGCGCCTTGAACTGGTAGGTGCCGGACGAATGGTGGAGCGGGTTGGCCCCCGCGTAGAAGGCCTCCCACAGGTCGGTCAGCTCGTCCGCGTCGAAGCCGATGCCGCTGTCCTCGACCGTGATGCGGTGGCCGCTCCCGTCCGCCGCGAGCTGGATGACGATGCGGCCGCCGTCGGGGGTGAACTTGATAGCGTTCTCCACGAGGTTGGAGAGCACCTCGTGGATGCGGCGGCGGTCCGCGCGCACGGGGGGCAGCCCTTCCGCCGCCTGCAGGCTCACGGTCTGGGCGCGGCGGGCGAGGAAGGGGGCCAGGTCCTCCATGACGTGCCGGGCGACTTCGCGCAGGTCGAACGGCTCGGGGCGCAGCTTCACCTGGCCCTCGCTGATCTCCAGGCTGGCCAGGATGTCCTCGAAGACGGTGGCCAGGCGCCGCACCGTGCGCAGGCAGATCTCCAGGTACTCCTTCTGGGACGCGGTGGGCGCGGTGTCGGCGAGGAGGATCTCGAGGTAGCCGGAGAGCACGGTGAGGGGGGTGCGCATCTCGTGCGAGGCCACCTTGAGGAAGTTCGTCTTGAGCTGGGCCAGGCGGCGCGCCTCGCCCTCCGCGCGCCGCCGCTCGGTGATGTCCACCACCGTGCCCTCCATCACCGTCGCCTCGCCCTCCTCCCCGGTCACCGTGGCCAGGCTGGCCAGCGTCCACACCGGCAGCCCGTCGCGGCGGCGCAGCCGCACCTCGTGGTCCGCGAGCACGCCGCGCTCCGCCAGGCGGCGGCCGGCCAGCTCGAGGTCCTCGGCGATGAAGAAGAGGTCCCCCAGCGACAGCCGGCCGAGCGCCTCCGTGTCGTCGTAGCGCAGCAGGCGGGCCAGCGCGTCGTTGGCCTCCAGCATCCGGCCGGCGCGCGTGCAGCGGAAGACCCCGGCCGGGTTCCGCTCGAAGAGGGACCGGTAACGTCCCTCCGAGGCGCGCAGCGCGCCCTCGCGCTCGCCCTGGTGGCGCTCCGCCCAGCCGAGCAGGCTGAACTGGCGCAGGGCGAGCACGAGGGCGATGAGGGCGGTGGCGGCGAAGCCCAGGATCACCCGCGCCCGCGTCACGTGGACCTGCACCTCCGCGGGCAGGCCGGGAAGCGCGCGCCCCCCCACGAGGTCCATGGCCAGCTCCAGCCCGGGGACGAGGGCGATGGCGCCCAGGGCGACCACGACGCCCTTGCGCAGGTCGGACCAGTCGGGGGCGAAGGCGCGGTCCGCCCCGTCCTCGCTCACGGGGGGCCGGTCCAGGGCGAGCAGCCCGATCCAGAGATAGGGCACGGTGAAGGGCAGGTCCCACAGGCCGGGGCGGTAGGCGCCGGCGCCGATGGCGGCGAGGGCGAAGGCCGTCCCCACGTTCATCAGGACGAGGGCCAGGGCCAGCTCCACGTACGTGCGGCGCCACGGCCCCCGCGTGCCCTGCACCAGCCAGAGCCCTCCCACCACGAAGAGCACCGCGCGCGCGCCGCTGAGCAGCCTGATCCAGTCCAGGGGCACGGGGGCGGCGGTGAAGGTGGCCCCCACCGCGAAGTACAGCCACACGTAGAGCACGAGCACGGCCAGCACGGTGAGGTCGAAGGCGAAGCGGCGGCCCGCGCGCGGCCTCTCCGGGCGCACGGACATGGCCAGGATCAGGCACGCCGACGAGGTGCCGTACATCCAGTCCGCGGCGCTGATGCGCGTCATCACCCACCGCTCGGACAGGCTCAGGGCGGCGCCCGCCGCCGCGAAGCCGCAGGCGGCGGCCAGAGCGCCCCAGAAGGCGCGCGCCAGCCCGCGCGTCGTCGCCGCCGCGCGCAGGGTGAGCGCGGCTCCGAAGAGACAGAAGAGGAGGTGCGGCAGGTTGTAGGCCGCGCGCGGGGCGAGGCCCGGCACCAGGTGCAGCACCAGGAGCGCCGCCGACAGCGCCAGCACGGCCGCCACGCGGCCGCCGGATCTGGCGACTCCGCCCGGGCCCGGGAAGCGCATGCCGGTTCTGGAGGAGGGAGGGGCAGCTTCGGACGGCCGCCGCGCGCTGTCAAGCCCGTGTCTTGCCGCGGGCGAGCCCGCGATCGAGAATCGCCCGTGCCGAGCGCGCCGCGCCCGCCGGACCTCCTGGCCGCGGCGGGCCGCTTCACCGCCCGCCACGCCGCCGTCCTGGCCGTGGCCGCGGCCGCCGCCGGGGCCAGCGCGTGGACCCCGTACGACGCACCGGGGGCGCCCATCCGCTCCGACTGCGTGGGCTACCACCTCTGGACGCACGCCGCGCTGACGGGCGGGCTCTCGTTCTGCGACTACCCCGTGCTCCGGAAGCTCAAGGCCATCGCCCACGAGGACCAGGCGCGCGGCGTCTGCCTGAACAAGTTCCCGCCCGGGGTGGCCCTGCTTCGGTTCCCCGTCATGGCCCCCCTCGTCGACCGGAGGCCGGGCGCCCCCGCCATCAGCGGAGCGGAGTACACGGCCAGCCTCTGGTTCTCCGCCACCCTCCTCGTGGCCGTCTGCGCCCTCTCCGCGTCGTGCGCTCGCCGCCTGGGCGCGCGGCCGTGGGCGACGAACGCGGCCGTCCTGGCCGTGGCCTTCGGCACGGGGCTGTTCCACTACGGCACCTTCGACGGCTGCTTCACCCACGTCCATTCCGCCTTCGTCCTCGGCCTCCTGCTCTGGCTCGGGCTCCGGGCCGCCGCCGGGGAGGCGCGGGGGTGGACGGTGGCCGCGAGCGCCGGCCTCGGCTTCCTGGCCATCCTCATCCGCAACACCAATGCCCTGGCCGTGGTCTGGCTGGTGGCGCTCGCGCCGTGGGCGCCGGGCGGGGCGCC
>DATBIO010000182.1:0-6043 GCA_036556965.1 Vicinamibacteria bacterium | reverse complement strand
TGCCCCGCCGCGGAGGGGAGCACGACCTCCGCGAAGCGCCAGACCCCGGAGCCCTCGCCGCGCCGGCCGTCGAAGCGCCGGCGCAAGGCGGCCCCCGTCTCGGGCGGCGCCCCGTGGCGGAGCTCGAGCAGCCCGCCGCAGGCGCAGCGCGCCCGGGCGTCGGTCTCGGGGTACGTCCGGCCGCAGGCCGCGCAGGCCTGGGCGCTCACCGCGGTCACCTGAGGGCGGACTGTTCCACACGCGCCCCGCGCTCGTCCACCCTCTCGACCCGCGTGCGGCACTCCACGCCCCGCGCGCGGTAGGCGGCGGCCATGGCCGCCGCCACCCGCCCCGCGGTGGCCTCGTCGGGGGCGAGGGCGAACGCGGTGGGGCCGCTGCCGGAGAGGCTGGCGCCCAGCGCGCCCGCCTCCCGCGCCGCCCGCCGGGCCTCCAGGAACCCGGGCAGCAGCGGCGCGCGGGCCGGCTCCGCGATGCGGTCGTCGAGGGCGCGGGCCAGGAGCGCGTCGTCCCCCCGGGCCAGCGCCGTCACCAGGGCCGCCACGCGCGCGGCCTGGGCCATGGCGGTGGCCAGGGGCACCTCGCGGGGGAGGACGGCGCGCGCGTCCGCCGTGCGCAGCACCTGGCGCGGCTCCGCCAGCACGACGCGCAGGCCGGCGGGCACGGCCAGGGGGACGACGTCCGGAGGTTCGAGGCCGAGAACGAGCACCAGGCCGCCCAGCAGGGCGGGGGCCACGTTGTCGAGGTGGCGCCCCGAGACCGCTTCCTCGGCGGCCAGGCCGGCCAGGAGCAGCTCCGACGACGGCAGGGCGGCGCCGATGAGCGCGTTCACGGCCACCGCCGCGGCCACGGCGGAGGCCGCGCTGCCGCCGCAGCCCCCTCCCAGGGGCAGGCCCTTCTCGACCCTCAGCGCCACCCCGCGGTCGGAGCCCGCGCGCCGCAGCACCTCCGCGGCCGCGATGCCCGCGGTATGGCGGTGCGCGTCCGCGGGCAGGGTGGGATGGCCCGGGTCACGGATGGTCACGCCCGGCGTTTCGGTGGCCTCCGCCACCACCGCGTCCCCGGGGCCCGTCACCGCGAGCCCGAGCACGTCGAGGCCGGGGCCGACGTTGCCGATGGTCCCCGGCGCGAACCCGCGCGCCGCGCTCACGCCCGCGCGGCCAGGGCCAGCACGTCGTTGAGCACGCCCGCTGCCGTCACGGCCAGGCCGGCCCCCGGCCCCTTGATGACCAGCGGGTTCCTCGCGTGGTAGCGCTGCGTGGTGAACGCGATCTGGTTGTCGGTGCCGTGCAGCGAGCCGAAGCTGTCGCTCCGGTCCACCGCGCTGAGCTGGACGGCCACGCTGCGCGGCGTCACCGTGGCCAGGTAGCGCAGCACGCGTCCCTTGGCCCGCGCCGCCCTCACCCTCCGGCGCCACTCCTCGTCGAGCGTCTCCAGGGTGGCCAGGAACTCGGGCAGGGGCGCGGCACAGGCGGCGGGCGGCAGCAGGGGCTCGAGCGCCACGTCGGCCAGCTCGCCGCGGTAGCCGAGCAGGCGGCCGAGGATGAGGGCCTTGCGCGCCACGTCCAGGCCGGACAGGTCGTCGCGCGGGTCGGGCTCCGTGTAGCCGTGCGCCATGGCCGCGCGCAGCGCCTGCGAGAACGGCCGGCCGTGCTCCAGCTCGCTGAACAGGTAGCCCAGGGTGCCGGACGTGGAGCCGAGGATGCGCCGGACGCGGTCGCCCGACTCCACCAGCTTGTAGTACGTGTCGATCACGGGCAGGCCCGCCCCCACCGTCGTCTCGTGGAGGATGCGCCGGCCGCGCCGGCGCGCGTCCGCCCACAGCTCCTCCGCCGCGGCCTGCGGGCCGGCCAGCGGCCGCTTGTTCGCGAGCACGAGGTCCATGCCCGCGGCCAGGGCGCGCGCGAGCACGGGGCCGGTGTCCGCGGCGGTGCAGTCCACCAGGATGGGCGCGGCCAGCGCGTGGCGCGCCAGGGCGGTCACCGCCTCCTCGGCGTCGCTGGCGCGACCGCCCGCCTGGGCCAGGCCGAGGCCCTTGGCCTTGGCCGCGGCCAGGGACAGCAGGCGCCGGCGCGAGAGGCCCGCGGGGTCGAAGACGAAGCCGGCCCGGTCCACCAGGCCCACCACGCGCAGGGCGGGGGCGGAGCCGTTGCGCTGGGCGATGAGGCGGGCCAGCGTGCGCCCCACCTGCCCGAACCCGAGCAGGACCACGTCGCTGCGGGCGAGGGGGGCGGCGTGGCCGCCGCCGATCTTGTCCAGCTGGAAGGCGGCGTGGATGCGCTTCTGGGCGGCGGCCGCCTCCGCCCCCGCCACCACCAGCGAGAGGTTCAGCTCCGACGAGCCCTGGGCGATGCAGGCCACGTTGATGCCGGCCGCGGACAGGGCGTTGAAGACGCGCGTGGCCACCCCGGGCGCCTCCGCCAGGCCGAGGCCCACCACCGCCACCGTCCCCATGGACGCGCGCACCTCCACGCCGTCGATCTCGCGGCGCGCGATCTCCTCGGCGAAGGCCTCGCGCAGGGAGGCGCGCGCGGGGGCGGCCGCCTCCTGGGGCACGGTGAAGCACAGCGAGTGCTCGGAGGAGGCCTGCGAGATGAGGGAGACGGAGATGCCGCTCCGGTGCATGGCCCCGAAGGCGCGCGCGGCGATGCCGGGGACGCCCAGCATGCCGTTGCCCGCCACCGTGACCAGGGCCTGCTCGGGCAGGGCGGAGACCGCCTTCACCGGGTACCGCGCCAGCGTCCGGCGCGACGACACCTCGGTGCCGGGCGAGGTGGGATCGGCGAACGGGCGCACGCGCAGGCGCACGTCGCGCCCGAGGATGGGGATGAGGGCGCGCGGGTGCAGCACCTTCGCCCCGTGGTACGCCAGCTCGGCGGCCTCGCGCACGTTGAGCTGCGGGATCAGGCGTGCGTCGGGCACCACGCGCGGGTCGCCGGTGAGCAGGCCGGGCACGTCCTTCCACAGGCAGACCTCGTGCGCGGAGAGGGCGCGGCCGAGGAGCACGGCCGTGACGTCGGACCCGCCGCGGCCCAGGGTGGCCACGCGCCCTTCGGGCGTCGCGCCCAGGAAGCCGGGCACCACGGGGACGACCCCCGTGCGCAGGAGGGGCGCCAGCCGCCGCCGCGCGGCGCGGTCGGTGGCGGCGAGGTCGGGGGAGGCGTTGCCGTGGTGCCCATCCGTGCGCACCACCTCGAGCGCGTCCACGTACTGCGCGCGGCGGCCCTCCGCCTCCAGGCCCGCCGCGAAGATGCGCGCGGAGAGCCGCTCGCCCCGCGCCGCCAGCTCGTCGCGCGTGCGCGGCGTCAGCTCGCGCACGATGGCGACGCCGTGCAGCAGGTGGACGAGGTCGCCGAAGGACGCGTCGATGGCCTCCCGCAACGCGGCGCGCGCGGGGCCCTCCGGCACCATCGCCTCCGCCGCCTCCGCGTAGGCCGCGCGCAGGCGCTGGGCGGTGGCGTCCGGGCGCGAGGTGTCGCCCGCCTGGGCCTGGCCCGCCGCCTCGAGGAGGGCGTCGGTCGCGCCCTCCATGGCGGAGACGACGATGACGCAGCCCGCCGCGGGCTGCTGGAGGGCGATGCGCAGGGCGCGCACCATGGCCGTGCCGTCGGCGAGGGACGCCCCGCCGAACTTGTGGACCGTCACGCGACGTCGTTCCCTCTTCCCCATGAAAAGCAAAAGGCCCCGCGGCGCTCTCCGCCTCGGGGCCCTGTCTGCCGCTCGCTGCGCTGTGGCTAGCGGGCGGACCGGGCCCCCCGGCGAGTCGTAGTGCTCATCGCCATGGAGCCCGGACGAACCATGGCGGCCACGTTACGGACCGGCGGGACGGATGTCAAGCCCGGCCTGCGTCATGACGCGGCCGGGATGGCGGCGGCGCCCTCCCAGAACGCCGCGAAGTCGTCGTAGCGCGGCTCGATGACGGCGGCGAAGGGGCTGCGGCCGGAGAGCGCCTCCACCGTCTTGAGGCCGTGGCCGGTGATCAGCAGGACCACGCGGCGGCCGTCGGCGAACGCGCCGGCTTCCGCCATCCGCCCCGCCGCCGCCACCACCGTGCCGCCCGCGGTCTCCGCGAAGAGGCCTTCGGTCTCCGCGAGCAGCCGCATGCCGTGCACGACCTCGTCGTCGCCGGGATCCTCGGCGCGGCCGCCCGTGCGGCGGATGGCAGCCAGCGCGGCCTCCCCGTCGGCGGGGTCGCCGATGGCCAGGCTGCGGACGATGGTGTCCGGCTTGACCAGGCGCGGGCGCGCGAGCCCCTCCTTCCAGGCGCGCGCCACCGGAGCGCAGCCCGCGGGCTGCGCTCCGTGCAGCGCGAACGGCGTCTCGTCCACCAGGCCGAGCTGCGCGAGCTGGCGGAACGCGCGCTCCACCTTGGTGATGAGGCTGGCCCCGGCCATGGGACAGACCACGTGGCCGGGCAGGCTCCAGCCCAGCTGCTCCGCCACCTCGAAGCCGACCGTCTTCGAGCCTTCGCCGTAGTAGGCGCGCAGGTTCACGTTGACGATGCCCCAGGCGAAGCGGTCGGCGATCTCGACGCAGAGCCGGTTGACGCGGTCGTAGTTGCCGCGGACGCCCACCAGGGTGGCCCCGAAGACGGCGGTGCCCGCGAGCTTGGCCGCCTCCAGGTCCACGGGCACCAGGACGACGGCGCGCAGGCCCGCGCGCGCGGCGGCGGCGGCCACCGCGTTGGCGAGGTTGCCGGTGGAGGCGCAGCCCACGGTGTCCATGCCGAACTCGCGGGCCTTGCTCAGGGCCACCGCCACCAGCCGGTCCTTGAAGGAGAGCGTGGGGTGGCAGGCGGCGTCGTACTTGATCCAGAGGTCGCGGATGCGCAGGCGCTCGCCCAGGCGGGGGGCGGGCACGAGCGGCGTGAAGCCCGTCCCGTGGCCCACGGTGGGCTCGCCGTCGAGGGGCAGGAGCTCGCGGTAGCGCCAGAGGTCGCGCGGACGCGCGGCCACCGCCTCGCGCGTGAGGTGGCGCCGCGCGTGCTCGAGGTCGTAGACCGGCTCCAGCGGCCCCCAGCACTCGGCGCAGGCGGCCACCGGCTCCTTGCCCCAGGTGTGGCCGCACGCCCGGCACTGGAGGCCGGTGACGTGGCTCATGTCGTTCCCCTCCCCCGAAAAAGCGAAGGCCCCGCGGCTCGCGCCGGCGGGGCCTGTGGTCTCCGCGCGCTGCCCGAGGGCTAGCGGGCGGAGGGGGCCCCGCGGCGGGTGCGCATCGCCATGGGGCCCGTGTGCTTCACGGCGGGAATATCGGCGCCCGCCGTCCGCGTGTCAACGGGCATGACACACCTGGCCCCGGAAGGGCGCGAGGGACGGGCTCAGCCCGCGGCGGGCGCGGCGGCCCGGCGGCAGCGCACCGCGTTCAGGACGCTGGCCCCCATCAGCAGCACCGCCCCCACCGCCCCCAGGCCGGGGCGGCGCAGGGCGAGGGCTCCCACGAGGACGAGGACGGCGCCGGCGGCGGAGACGAGCGGCGTCACCAGGTCCCGCCGGCGCGCGGACAGCACGGCCACGATCCCGAAGGAGGACAGCACGGCGAGGGCGAGGAGCGGCTCGAGCAGGCGGGGCGCGGCGGGGCCGAGCCCGATGGCGGCCAGGCCCCCGCCGTAGGCGGCGAAGCAGACCGGGCACTTGGGCAGGAGCAGTGCCCCCACCCCGGCGAGCGACGCCCACGAGGCGACGCGCGGCGCGGACCCGGCCTGCGCCATCTACTCCGCCACCCCCTTCTCCTTCAGGAGGCGCCAGACCTTCTCCGGCGTGATCGGGATGTCGATGTGGCGGACGCCGAGGTGGCTGAGCGCGTCCACCACGGCGTTGACGATGGCGGGAGGGGCGCCCACGGTGGCCGACTCCCCCACGCCCTTGGCCCCCAGCGGATGGTGGGGGGAGGGCGTCACCGTGTGCGCGGTCTCCCACTTCGGCGTCTCCATGGACGTGGGCAACAGGTAATCCATGAAGCTGCCGCCCTGGACGTTGCCGTTCTCGTCGTAGCTGATCTCCTCGAGCAGGGCGGGGGCCAGGCCCATGGTCAGGCCGCCATGGATCTG
>DATBIO010000181.1:0-4235 GCA_036556965.1 Vicinamibacteria bacterium | reverse complement strand
CCGACGGCCTCTTCTACGTCTTCGTGGGGCTGAAGACGCTGCTCGACCTGGCCTGGACGGGGCCGCGCCGCGCGGCCCCCCGGAAGGCGCCGCGCTGGCTGTCCTCGGTGCTGGACCCGCTGGTGCGCCGCCAGCTGGGCGCGCACGCCCCGAGCTTCGACGGCATCTACCGCGAGCAGATCGACAAGGAGGCGCGCGCCACGGCGCGGGCGGAGGAGGGTCGCGGAAGAGGGATCGTAGGGCGCCGCGCCGCGCGGCCCAGGCCCGCGGTCCGACCAGGTCGCCTCTCTCCAGGGCACGCGCCGGCGGCTCCGCCAGCACGGAGAGGGCGCCACTCGTCTCCAGGCGCGCCTGGTGGACGTCGCCGCGGTCCTCGCGCTCGATTCCGTGCGGCTTGGACGTGGTGTGTTCCTCGCTGGGAATGCCGTCGTGCGGCCGGCAAGTTGCCGGTTCCGACCGGCTACACTGGGTTTAGCGTCGGGCCGCCCCTGCGTCGGGCGGATGGGAGGTGGATGATCCACGGGGCCGTGGTGAGCCGGGCCGCGGGGGAGCTTCCGGCTGGCGGGTGGTCCCGGCTCGGGAGCTTCCGTTGATGGGTGCGTCCAGGACGGAGCGCCCGGACGGCCGGGGACCTGCGACGACCGACGCGCGCCTTGCCCTCCTGGTCGAGGGCGTCCGCGAGTACGCCATCTTCCTGCTCGACCCGCAGGGGTACGTGTCCACCTGGAACCTGGGCGCCGAGCGCATCAAGGGGTACGCCGCGCACGAGATCATCGGGCAGCACTTCTCGCGCTTCTACCCGGCGGACGCCGTGGCGCGCGGCTGGCCCGCGCACGAGCTCGAGGTGGCGAGGCGCGAGGGCCGGTTCGAGGACGAGGGTTGGCGCGTGCGCAAGGACGGCGGCCTGTTCTGGGCCAACGTGGTCATCACCACCATCTACGGGGGGGACGGGGAGGTGATCGGCTTCTCCAAGATCACGCGCGACCTGACCGAGCGGCGCGAGGCCGAGCAGGCGCTGCGCGAGAGCGAGGAGCGCTTCCGCCTCCTGGTGGAGGGCGTCCGCGACCACGCCATCTTCATGCTCGACCCCGAGGGCCGCGTGACCACCTGGAACAACGGGGCCGAACGCATCAAGGGCTACGCCGCGCACGAGATCATCGGGCAGCACTTCTCGCGCTTCTACCCGGCGGACGTCGTCGCGCGCGGCTGGCCCGAGCACGAGCTGGCCGTCGCGCGCCGGGAAGGCTCCTTCGAGGACGAGGGCTGGCGGCTCCGCAAGGACGGGTCCCGCTTCTGGGCCAACGTCGTCATCACCGCGCTGCGCGACCAGCAGGGCCGGCTGCGCGGCTTCGCCAAGGTGACGCGCGACCTCACCCTGCGCCGCCAGGTGGAGGCGCTGGGCGAGGCCGGCCGGCGCATGAACGAGTTCCTGGCCATGCTCGGGCACGAGCTGCGCAACCCGCTGGCCCCCATCCGCAACGCGGTGGCCATCCTGCGCGCGGGGGAGGCCGGAGGGTCCGCTTCCTCCTGGGCCCACGACGTGATCGAGCGCCAGGTGGGCCAGATGAGCCGCATCGTGGACGACCTGCTCGACGTCAGCCGCATCACCGCGGGCAAGATCGCCGTGGACCGCCAGCCCGTGGACCTGGCCGCCCTCGTGACCCGCGTGGCGGAGACCTCGCGCGCGCTCTTCGCGGACAAGGAGCAGCACCTCGAGGTGAAGGTGCCGGCGGGGGCCTTGACCGTGCGCGGAGACGCCACGCGGCTCTCCCAGGTGCTGATGAACCTGCTCTCCAACGCGCACAAGTACACGCCGGCCGGCGGCCACGTGCGCGTGGCGCTGGAGCGCGACGGCCGCTTCGCGCAGCTCAGGGTGTCGGACGACGGCCTGGGCATCAAGCCCGAGCTGCTCCCCCACGTCTTCGACCTGTTCGTGCAGGGCGAGCGCAGCCTGGACCGCGCGGAGGGCGGCCTCGGCATCGGCCTGACCCTGGTGCGGGACCTGGTGGAGCTCCAGGGCGGGACCGTCACCGCCAGCAGCCGGGGCCCGGGGCACGGGAGCGACTTCACCGTCCGCCTGGCCGCGGTGGCGGGCGGCGCGGCGGAGGCGGAGCCGACGGCCCAGGCTCCCGCCGGCGCCAGCCTGCGCGCGCTGGTGGTGGACGACAATGCCGACTCCCTGGAGTCGCTGGCCGCGCTGCTGGGCGTCTGGGGCCACCAGGTGCGCACGGCCGCGGACGGGCACGCGGCCCTCGCCGCCGCCGCCGAGTACGCGCCCGACGTGATCCTGCTCGACATCGGGCTGCCGGGGCTCGACGGCTACGTCGTGGCGGAGCGGCTGCGCGACTCCGCGGCCGTGCTCGTGGCCCTGACGGGGTACGGACAGCCCGAGGACGCGGAGCGCGCCCGGAGGGCCGGCTTCTCCCATCACCTGGTCAAGCCCGTGGACCCCGGCCAGCTGCGGCGGCTCCTCTCCACCATCGCCCGCTCCGCCCGTCCCTGACCGCCGCCGCGCACGGCGGGCGCGGCCACGCCGAACGCGCGGAGCGCAATTGACCGGGATGCGGAGAGACGCGCCGGTGGCGCGGCCGGCGGCTGCCCTCGAGGTGGGCACGACGGCCGACACGCGGAGCAGTCACCGTCCCGGCAAGCCTTGCGCTCGGGCCGGCGGCAACCGCCAGCCTTGCGCGGCCGCACCCGGATCTGGTCGTCGTGGCAGCAGTTGGCGGGCGGCACCACGATTGCACGCTACAGCTGCCGCGCCGCGCCCGGAGTGGCCCATGGCCAGGAGAACCGTCCCCACGACGTCGAAGCGGCCGTCGCTCGCTCGTGACCGACGGCGAGAGGGTGGGCCGGGCCCCGGGCATTCCCCCGCCGCCGGAGGGAAGGATCTCATCCGGGCCCTCGTCCACCGCGGCTCGCGCAGCGACCGCAGCCCCGCGGTGGCCCACAAGGCGCCCACCGCCCCCGACCCGACCGTGTGCGTGCGTTGCCGCGCCGTGTTCACGCGGAAGACCTGGCGGCGATCCGCCCGGCGGCTTCGGGACGCGATGCGCCGCGACGCCCCGGGGGGCGTCTGTCCGGCCTGCGCCCAGGCCGCGCGGGGCCCCGTGCTCGGGCGCCTCCTCGTCACGGGAGCGTACGTCGAGGGCCACGCGAACGAGATCCGCAGGCGCGTCGCCAACGTCGCGGCCCGGGCGGCGTTCACCCAGCCGGAACGGCGCGTGCTCGCCGTCGTGAGACACGACGGGAGCCTGGAGATCCTCACCACCTCCCAGAAGCTCGCCCACCGGCTGGCCCGCGAGCTCCAGAAGGCCTTCCGCGGAGCCGTGTCCTACGCCTGGTCCGACCGGGACGGTGAGCTGCTCGCGGTCTGGCGGCGGGAGGAATAGGCCAGGGGCCGAGCTTGACCATGTGGGGCGAGGTCGAGTCCCCGAAGCGCATCCTGTGCGCGACCGACTTCTCCGACGCGGCGGACGCGGCCCTGGATGAAGCGGTCGCTCTCGCACGGCCCGCCAAGGCGGGCATCCGGCTCGTCCACGTGGGCCCCGCGCCGCCGCACGCGGAGGCGGCCGGCCGGCCTCCCGGCATCGACGAACAGACGCGCGCGGCCCTGGTCGAGCGCCTGCGTGGGCTCGGGCACCACGCGCGCGCCGCCGGCGTGGAGACCGAGTGCGTCCTGCGTGGAGGCGAGCCCTGCACGGAGCTCGTCCAGGAGGCGCGGCACATGGCCGCGGACCTCATCGTGATGGGGCGGCACCGCCCGCGCACGCCCGATCACTGGTTCCGTGACTCGGTGGTGGAGCGCGTGGTGAGGATGGCGCCCTGTGCGGTGGTGGTGGCGGAGCCGCCTCTCGCGCGACACCGCGGCCGCCCGCCGCGCGTGCTCTGCGCGCTCGACCTGGGTGAGACCTCGGCCCGCGTCCTGGCCGGGGCCGTCGGCGTGGGGCGCCTGCTGGAAGCGGAGCTGCTCGTGCTCCACGTCGCGGCGCGACCGGGTGAGGACTCTGGCGGAGGCGCGGGAGGCACGCTCGAGGCGGCGGGGACCCGCCTCGCCGACCTCGTGGCCGGCGCGGCCCCGGCGCGCGGCCGGGTGCGCCAGCGCGTCGTGGCGGGCCTGCCGTGGCAGGAGATCCTCGAGGCCGCGCGCGCTGCCGGGAGCGACTACGTGGTGGTCGGCTCCCATGCCGGCGGGATCCGCGACCGCCAGTTCCTCGGGTCCACCACGCTCCAGC
>DATBIO010000180.1:0-6729 GCA_036556965.1 Vicinamibacteria bacterium | reverse complement strand
GTGCCCGCGGCCGCCGTCACCGCCTTCGCCCTGGAAGACGATCGCGAGCGCGCGCTCGCTTCCGGCTACGACGCGCACCTGGCCAAGCCCGTGGAGCCTCGCGCCCTGGTGCGGCTGGTGGCCGAGCTCGCGCGCAACGTTCCCCCGCGCGCGGCCGCCGGGGCCGCGGGCCCCGCCGCCGGTCCCGGCGTGCGCCAGGGGCCGTGACCGGGCCCGTCGCCCCTTCTCCCGCCTGATAGACTTACCGCCGCCCTCGCTCCCCATGTCCACGGACGCGGTTTCCACCTGCGACAGCCTCTACGTCTCTCCCTCCGCGGACGAGCTGGGCCTGGCCTGCGCCGGCCGCATCCTCTGGGAGCGGCGGCAGGGGCTGCGCGTGCTGGTGGTCACGCTCTTCGGGGCCACCCTGCCCGGGGCCCGGCCGGAGGAGGCGCGGCGGGCGGAGGCGCTCTTCCGGCGCGGGGTGGACCACCTCTCGCTCGGGCTCACGCCCTCCGAGGACCTGCTCGGGCCCCCCGACGAGAAGAGCCTCGGCGCCGCCGCCGATCACCTCGCCGACCTCTTCCACAAGTCGCGCGCGCGCCACCTCTACGCGCCGCTGGCGGTGCGCGCCGCCGCCGACCACCGGCTGTGCCACCTCGCCGCGCGCGCGGGCTTCCGGGCGGGCGAGGGCCGCAGCGTCTTCCTCTTCGAGGAGCGGCCCGAGGCGCTCGTGCGCGGGGCGGTGCGCATCCGGCTGGGGCAGGTGGGCGCCCGGCTGCCCCCCGCGGCGGCGGAGGCCGCGGAGAGCGCGGCCCTTCCGCGCTACCTCGCGCGCGCGGGCATGGGCGAGGCGTTCCGGGGCACCCGCTCCGGCTGGAGCGAGCGCGTGCGGTCCATGCGCGCGGCGGCCGGGGTGTGGCGGGCCAGCCGCTCCTGGCACCCGCTGCGCGCGCTCGGCCCGCGCCTGCAGCCCGTGGTCTACGCCACCTCGCCCGACCTGCTGGCCGACGTGCGCGACGTGATGGGGCCGCTGGGCAAGGTGCAGGCCCTGGCCGACGACTACGCGCGACGGCTCCGGCACCCGCCGCACGCCGAGCGCTACTGGCTGCTGCTCCCCCCGCGCGAGGCGGACGGGCGCGAGACCCTGCCCTTCGTCGTGGGCGCCTGAGCCGCTGGCCTAGGGCGCGCCCAGCAGCGGCTCCAGGGCCCCCCAGCGATCGGGGTCCTGCAGCCACAGGGTGTTGAGGTAGACGTCCACCTGCGCGGCCGGCCACGCGGCGCGCAGGGCCTCCACGCCCGCCCGCGCCGCGTCCTCGGTCACGGGCGTGCCGTCGTCCTCCTTCAGCAGCCCGTCCTCGTGGGCGATGCCCGCGGCGTCCAGGAACCCCACCAGCATCGCGCGCCGCGCGCCCACGTGCAGGGCCACGAGCAGCGAGGAGGCGAGGGGCTCGCCGAGGTCGAGGACCTGGCTCAGGCCGCGCGCCCTCTCCTCGTCGCCCCAGGTCCGCACCACCTGCGGCCGCACCTTGCGCGCGCCGACGATGGCGGCGAGGGCGGCGGGGACCATGGCCTCGGGCGCCTCGCGCCAGAAGTGGGCGGCGGCCGCCAGGCGGTCCGCCGCGGGCAGCCGCTTCCAGAGGCGCGCCGAGGTCGTCTCCATGGCCGCCCAGTATAGCCGCGCGTTCTCGCCGCATCCTTCGCGCGCGGGCGCGAATTCGCTACCATCCGGGGCATGTGCGCGGAGACGGGGGGCCAGGGGTTGGAGCGGGCGCGCGACCTGCTGCGGCGCAGCCAGGCCGCGGTGGCCTTCACCGGGGCCGGCGTCAGCACCGCCTCCGGCGTCCCCGACTTTCGGAGCCCGGGCGGCCTGTGGAGCCGCTACCAGCCCGTGCCCATCCAGGAGTTCGTGCGGAGCGAGGAGGCGCGGCGCCGGTACTGGGAGTACAAGCGGGAGTCCTACGCCGCGTTCGCCGCCGCCCGGCCGAACCCCGCGCACTACACGCTGAGCCGGCTGGAGGCGGACGGGCGCCTGCTCGCCGTCATCACCCAGAACATCGACGGGCTGCACCAGGAGGCGGGCAGCGGACGCGTGCTCGAGCTGCACGGCACCAACCGGCGCGTGGTCTGCCTCGAGTGCCACCGGCGCGAGCCGGCGGAGGGCGTGCAGCGGCGGCTGGAGGAGGGCTGCCTCCTCCCCGAGTGCCCGCACTGCGGCGGGATGCTGAAGGCCGACACCGTCTCCTTCGGCCAGGCCCTCCCCCCGGACGTCCTGCGCGAGGCCTTCGCCCTGGCCACGTCCTGCGACCTGATGCTGGCCCTGGGCTCGTCGCTGCTCGTCCAGCCCGCGGCCTCCATCCCCCTCGCCGCCGCGGACGCGGGGGTGCCCGTGGTCGTCGTGAACCGCGAGCCGACGCCGCTCGACCGCCGGGCCGCCGTCGTCCTCCACGGCGAGGTGGAGGAGGTGCTGCCGGAGATGGCCGCGGACGTCGCGTGACGGGCGCGCTCTTCGACGCCCAGGGCTGCCTCACGGACGGCGGGCTGCGCGCGCTGGCCACCGCGGCGGCGGGCCGCGCTCCGGAGGACGTCGCCCGCCACCTGGCCGCCTGCCGGCGCTGCCAGGCGCGAGCCCTCGCCGGCCACGCGCCGGGGGCAGGGAAGCCGCGGGCCTCCGGGCCGTCCCTCCGCGCGCGCCTGGCGCGCGCGGCAGTGGCCGCCCTCGTGGTCCTGCTCCTGGCCCTGGGCGGCGTGTTCGCCCTGCGCTGGCTTTCCTAGGAAGGGCCGTCCACCGGCATCATCGCGCCCGTGGTGGGAGCGGAGTCCGCGCTGAGCAGGAAGGCGATGACGCGCGCGATGGCGGCGGGCGGCGTCCAGGCCCGCGGGTCGGCCCCGGGCATGGCCGCGCGGTTCTCGGGCGTGTCGATGGTGCCGGGGAGCACGCAGTTCGCGCGCACGCCCCGGCCACGGTTCTCCAGCGCGACCACCCGGGTCAGGGCCATGACGCCGGCCTTGGACACGGCGTAGGCGGCGCTGCCCGCGCCGCCTTCGGCGGCCAGGCGCGAGGACACCGTCACGATGCTGCCCCCGCGCGCGAGGAGATGGGGGAGCACGGCCCGGATGGAGGACCAGGCCGTGGCCAGGTTGGCCGTCATCATCTCCGACCACTCCTCCTCCGGCGCCTGCTCCAGGGGGCCCGAGCCCCGGTAGGCCCCGGAGATGACGGCCAGGCCGTCCAGGCGGCCGAGCCGCGCCGCCGCCGCGTCCATGAAGGCCTTCGTGGCCGCGGGGTCGGCCAGGTCGGCGGGGGCGCCCCAGAGCTCGGCCCCGGCGGGCAGGGCGGCGCGCAGCGCGTCCCATCCGGATGCGCGGCGGTAGGGCACGGCGACCTGCGCGCCCCCCGCGGCCAGCGCGCGCACGACCTCCGCCCCCAGCGCGCCGGTGCCGCCGGTGACGACGTAGGCCCCCGTCACTTCTTGGGCTGGAGCGACGAGTACGTGCGCTCGGGCGGGGAGTCGATGGCCACGGGAAGCCCCGAGGGCCGCCAGCCCGGCACGAAGCGGCCGGTGGCGGGGTCCGGCTTGCCCTCGTAGCCGGCGGTGGCGTCCGCCACGTTCGTGTACCCGGCCTGCTCGAGGAGGGCGGCCGCGCGCGCGGAGCGCCCGCCCGCCTGGCACGAGACGATGACCTTGGCGTCCTTCGGGAAGTGGGCCTGCATCACGGCCAGGAAGTCGGGGTTCGGAGCCACGCCCGCGGGCCCGCGGTGGTTCAGGGGCACGTTGTAGGCGCCCGCCGGGTGCCCGGCCTCGAACTCGGGGATGGAGCGCACGTCCACGTGGGCGTAGCCCTCCTCGTCCATCAGCTCCTTCGCCTCCTGCGGCGACACGCGACGCACGGCCATCGGCTCCCTCCTCCTCTCCGGCTTATAGCACGTCCAGCAGGGCCTCGATGCCGGCGCGGAAATCGGCCTCCCGCGCGAGGAGGCTGGCCACCAGGTGGCCCTCGGCCTCGAAGTCGAAGAAGAAGCCGGGGTGCACGAGCACGCCGCGCGTGTCGAGCAGGCCGAGGACGCGCTCCTCGTCGGGGACATGCGCGGGCACGCGCAGCGCGGCGTACCAGCCGCCTTCCGCCCCCGGCCAGCTCGCGGCCGTCCCCGGCAGCCGCGCCGAGAGCCAGGCGCGGTTGGCCTGGACGCGCGCGCGGATGGGCGCCTGCAGCTCCTCCCGGCGCGCGAGGAGCGCGGGCAGCGCGCGCTGGGCGGGGGTGGACACGGAGAGGGCGGTGTCGGCCACGATCTCGAGGCGCGCGAGCGCCTCCGCGCGCAGGGCGGGAGGGCCCGCCACCGCCATCCACCCCACCTTGACCTGGGGCAGGCCGCACGACTTGGAGAGGCCCCCCAGGGCGAAGGCCAGCGCGGGTCCCCCTGCCGCCGCGGTGGGGAAGCGGCGCGCGTCGGCGGCGAAGGCGTAGTCCGCGAACACCTCGTCCGAGACCAGGGCCAGCTCCCGCTCCGCGCAGAAGGCCAGGAGCGCGGCCGCCTCGCCGCGCTTGAGGAAGGAGCCCGTGGGGTTGTTGGGGTGGACGGTCACCAGCGCGCGCGTGCGCGGGGTCACGGCGTGCTCCAGCGCGCCGGGGGAGGCGTGCCACTCCCCGTCGAAGCGCAGCGCGTACGGGCGCGTGGCCACCGACTCCAGCCCGGCCAGGTACTCGAAGAGCGGGTAGCTGGGCCGGGGCACCAGCACCTCGTCGCCGGGGTCGCAGAGCAGCTTGAAGAGGAAGGCGTAGGCCTCGCTCGTGCTCGCCGTGATCACGACGTGCGCCGGCTCGACCTGCACCCCGCGCCGCGCGAAATCGGCGGCCGCCGCCGCCCGCGCCGCGGGCAGGCCGAGCGGGGAGGGCTCGTAGGGGATGGCCGCCGCGTCGGCGAGGGGGGCGAGGAGGTCCGGCGGGTAGGGGATCCCCGCCTGGGTGGGGTTCGAGAGGGTGAGGTCGAGCACGGGCGCCCCCCGCGCGCGCCGCTCCTCGAGGAGCCGGGTCAGGCGGTTGGGCGTCCGGTCCCAGGCGGTGCGGGCGGAGAGCATCCAGGCGGCGATGCTAACGCCAGGGCGGGCGGTCCGGGCTGCCGCGCCCGCCCACGTGGGGTAGAGTCGTGCCCCATGGCCGACGCGCCGCCCACGCGCGAGCACGAACGCCTGGCCGGCCTCCACGGCGAGGTGGCGGCCTGGCGCCGATGGGGGCCCTACGTGGCGGAGCGCTCGTGGGGCACCGTCCGCGAGGACTACAGCCCGGACGGCGACGCCTGGAGCTACCTGCCCCACGACCTCGCGCGGAGCAAGGCCTACCGCTGGGGCGAGGACGGCCTGGCCGGCATGTGCGACCGCTACCAGGTGCTGGTCCTGGCCCTCGCGCTCTGGAACGAGCGCGACCCCATCCTGAAGGAGCGCCTGTTCGGGGTGGTGCCGGACGAAGGGAATCACGGCGAGGACGTGAAGGAGTACAGCTTCTATCTCGACGCCACGCCCACGCACTCCTACATGCGGTGGCTCTACAAGTACCCCCAGCGCGAGTACCCGTACCGCTGGCTGGTCGAGGAGAACCGGCGCCGCGGCGGGCACGGCCCCGAGTTCGAGCTGCTGGACACGGGCATCTTCGACGACGACCGCTACTTCGACGTGGAGGTGGAGTACGGCAAGGCCTCGCCGGACGACCTGCTGGCGCGCGTCACGGTGTGGAACCGGGGGCCGGAGGCGGCCGCCCTCCACGTGCTGCCGCACCTTTGGTTCCGCAACACGTGGGCCTGGGGACCGCAGGCCACCTCGGAGCCGATCATCCGGGAGGAGGAAGCGGACGACGCGCTCTGCCTGGTGGCCGACGACCGCACGGCGGAGCCGCTGCGCAACCTGCCCTTCGAGTACCGCCTCGGCGCGCGCCACCTGTACGGCCCGCGGGAGGGGCGCGCCCTCTTCACGTACAACGAGACCAACGCCCCGCGCGTCTACGGGCCGTGGGCGAAGAGCCGCAAGCCCTGCGTCAAGGACGCGTTCCACCGCCACGTGGTGGAGGGCGATCGAGGCGCGGTCAACCCCGACCAGGTGGGGACCAAGGCCTGCCTGCACTACCGCCTCCTGGTGCCGGCGGGCGGCAAGGAGGTGCTCCGCCTCCGCCTGACCCCGGAGCACCGCGAGCGCCCGCTCCTGGAGGTGGACGCGCTGCTCGCGGAGCGGAAGGCGGAGGCGGACGCCTTCTACGCCGCCGTGCACCCCCCGCGCGCCAGCGGGGACGAGAAGCTGGTGCAGAGGCAGGCCCTCGCCGGCCTCCTCTGGTCGAAGCAGATCTACATCTTCGACGTCAACCTCTGGCTGGAGGGGGACAACCCGCGCTGGCCGCCGCCCGACTCGCGACACTCCATCCGCAACCAGCACTGGCGCCACCTCAACTCCATGCGCGTGCTCTGCATGCCGGACAAGTGGGAGTACCCGTGGTTCGCGGCCTGGGACCTGGCCTTCCACTGCGTGACCCTCGCCCTCGTCGACCCCGCCCTGGCCAAGGAGCAGATGTGGCTGCTCCTGTTCGAGCAGTTCCAGCATCCGTCCGGGCAGATCCCCGCCTACGAATGGGAGTTCTCCGACCTGAACCCGCCCGTGCACGCGTGGGCCGTCTGGCGCGTCTACAACATGGACCGCCTGGCCAGCGGCACGGCCGACCGCGAGTTCCTGGAGAAGTGCTTCCACAAGCTGCTCATGAACTTCGCCT
>DATBIO010000179.1:0-28944 GCA_036556965.1 Vicinamibacteria bacterium | reverse complement strand
GGAGCGGCTCGTGCCGGCACGGCGCGACGGCGCCGACGAGTCCATCGCCACCTTCTTCCGGCGCCGGTTCGGAGCGGAGGCCCTGGAGCTGCTGGGCGAGCCGCTGCTCGCCGGCATCCACGCCGGCGACGCGGAGAGCCTCTCCCTGCGCAGCGCGATGCCCCGCCTGGCGGAGCTGGAGCGGCAGTTCGGCAGCCTCTCGCGCGGCATGGGCGTGTCCCGTGGGCGGGCCACGGGCCCGCCCGCCCCGCCGTTCTACGCGTTGCGGGGCGGGATGATGGAGCTGGTGCGGGCCCTCGTGGAGCGGCTGCCGGCGTCCAGCCTGCGCCCGGGATGCGCGGCGCGCGCGCTGCGGCGCCGGGGCGGGGAGTACGAGCTGGAGACGGAGGGCGGCGGCCGCATCCTCGCGCGCAGCGTGGTCCTGGCCCTCCCGCCCCCCTTCGCCCAGCTGCTCCTGTCGGGGCTGGCACCGCAGGCCGCCTGCATGCTCTCCCTCACCCCGGTCGCCTCCACGGCCACGGTCCTGCTCGGCTACCGCCGGCAGGACGTCGCGCACCCCCTCGACGGCCACGGGCTGCTCGTGCCCCGCAGCGAAGGGCTGCGCACCACCGCCTGCAGCTTCGTCAGCTCCAAGTTCGCCTTCCGCGCGCCGGAGGGGCACGTGCTCCTGCGCGCCTTCGTGGGGGGGGTGCGGGACCCCGGCGCGGTCTCGCTCCCCGCGGAAGCGGCGCTCTCCATGGTGCAGGCGGAGCTGGGGCCGCTGCTGGGCATCCGCGGCCTGCCCCTGGTCTCCCGGGTCTACCCCTGGCCGGCGGCCATGCCGCAGATGGAGGTGGGCCACGCGACGCGCCTGGCCGCGCTGGAGGAGAGCCTGGCCGACTTCCCCGGCCTCTTCCTCACCGGCGCCGGCCTGCGCGGCACGGGCATCCCGGACGGCATTGCCGACGGGCTCGGCACCGCGGTGCAGGCGGCGGGCTTCGTGGAAGCGCGCCACGCCGCCTGACGGGAAGGCCCTCGGGGCTCAGGCCGGCGCCGTGCCCTCCGCCGCCGCCCCCGCCGCGCGCAGCGAGGGACGAACCTCCGCGCGCCACTTCCACAGCGCGTACACCGCCGGGTAGACGAGCAGCTCCATCAGGAACGAGGTGGCCAGGCCGCCGACCATGGGCGCCGCCACCCGCTTCATCACGTCGGCGCCCGTACCCGTCGACCACATGATCGGCATCAGGCCCATCATGGCGGCGGCCACCGTCATCATCTTGGGGCGCACGCGCTTGACGGCGCCGTGGACGATCGCCTCGTGGAGGTCGCGCAGCGACCGCAGGCGGCCGCCCGCCCTGGCCTCCTCGTAGGAGAGGTCGAGGAAGAGCAGCATGAACACCCCGGTCTCCGCGTCCAGGCCCATGAGGGCGATCATGCCCACCCAGGCCGCGATGGAGACGTTGTAGTCGAGCAGCCACATGAGCCACACCGCCCCCACCGCGGAGAAGGGCACGGCGAGCAGCACGATGCCGGCCTTCACCGCCGACTTCGTGTTCAGGTAGAGCAGGACGGCGATGGTGAAGAGGGTGATGGGCACCACCACCTTGAGGCGCTGGCGGACGCGCAGCATGTTCTCGTACTGCCCGCTCCACTCCAGCGAGTAGCCGGGCGGGAGGGGCACGGCGGCGGCCGCGGCCTTCGCCTCCTCCACGTAGCCGCCCACGTCCCGGCCGACGATGTCCACGTAGACGTACCCGCTGAGGAGGCCGTTCTCGTTGCGGATCATGGACGGCCCGCTGGCGGTGCGGATGAAGGCGAGCTGGGCCAGCGGCACCTGGGCGCCGGCAGGGGTCATGACCAGCACGCGGCCGAGGGCCTCCAGGTCCTCGCGCAGCTCGCGCGGGTAGCGCACGTTGACGGGAAAGCGGGCCCGCCCGTCGATCACGGTGGACACGTTCTCGCCTCCCACCGCCGACAGGATCACCTCCTGCACGCCGGCCACGGTCAGGCCGTGGCGGGCCAGCTCGTCGCGCCGGAGATCGAAGTCCACGAAGTAGCCGCCGGCCACGCGCTCGGCGTACACGCTGCGCGTGCCGGGTACCTCGCGCAGGACGCCTTCCAGCCGCGCCCCCAGCGCCTCGATCTGGGCGAGGTCGGCGCCGTAGACCTTGACCCCCACCGGCGTGCGCACCCCCGTGCTCAGCATGTCGATGCGCGCCTTGATGGGCATGGTCCAGGCGTTGGTGGTGCCGGGGATGCGCAGGGCGCGGTCCATCTCCGCCACCAGGTCCTCCCACGAGATGCGGTCGGGCCAGAGGCGGCGCCAGACGAGGCCGCTGAGCCACTCCGGCGACCAGCCCGAGTACCACCGCTCCCTCCGGCGCCACGCGTCGCGCGGCTTGAGCACGACGGTGGTCTCCATCATGGAGAAGGGCGCGGGGTCGGTGGAGGTCTCGGCCCGTCCCGCCTTGCCGAACACGCGCTCCACCTCCGGGAAGGAGGCCAGGATGCGGTCCTGCGCCTGGAGCAGCCTCTGCGCCTCCGTCACCGAGAGCCCGGGCAGGGTGGTGGGCATGTAGAGCAGGGTCCCCTCGTTGAGGGGGGGCATGAACTCGTGGCCGAGGCCCAGGTAGACGGGGACGGTGGTGGCCACCACCAGGACCGCCGCGCCCACGGTGGCGCGCGGGTGCCGCAGGACGAGCCGGCAGGCCGGCTCGTAGACCCGGAACAGGAGCCGGCTGATGGGGTGCTTCTCCTCCGGGTAGTACCGCCCCACGGTGGCCTGGTTGACGAGCCAGGAGGCCCACCGCGGGCGGAAGTGCACGAAGTCCATGCGCGCGAAGAGCATGCGCAGCGCGGGGTCCAGGGTCAGGGCCAGCCCCGCGGCGATGAACATGGCCAGGTTCTTGGTCCAAGCCAGGGGCCGGAACAGCCGGCCCTCCTGGTCCACCAGGGTGAAGATGGGCAGGAAGGCCACCGCGATGACGAGCAGCGAGAAGAAGACCGACGGCCCGACCTCCAGCAGCGCCTCCAGGCGGACGGCGTGGAAGTCGCCCTGGCGGCCGCCCCTCTCCCACTGCTCCAGGCGCTTGTAGGCGTTCTCCACCTCCACGATGGCGCCGTCCACGAGCACGCCGATGGAGATGGCGATCCCGGCCAGGGACATGATGTTGGACGAGATCCCGAGCAGGGACATGGGGATGAAGGCCAGGAGCACGGAGACGGGAATGGTGACGATGGGGACGATGGCGGAGGGGATGTGCCAGAGGAACACGAGGATGACCAGGCTCACGATGGCCACCTCGACCACCAGCTCCTCGTGGAGGGTGTCGATGGACCGCTGGATCAGCTCCGACCGGTCGTAGGTGGCCACGATGCGCACGCCCTCCGGCAGCGACGGCTCGAGCTCGCGCAGACGCGCCTTGACGCGGCGGATCACCTCCCGCGCGTTCTCTCCGTGGCGCATGATCACGATGCCGCCCACCACGTCGCCCCCGCCGTCCAGGTCGGCCACCCCCCGGCGGAGGTCGGGGCCCAGGGCCACGTGCCCCACGTCGCGCACGAGCACGGGAGTGCCGCGCTCGTCGGTGGCGAGCACGACCTGCTCGAGGTCGGCGATGGACTTCACGTAGCCGCGCCCGCGCACCATGAACTCGCGGCCGGAGAACTCCAGGAGGCGCCCTCCCACCTCGTCGTTGCTGGCGCGCACGGCCTCCGCCACCTCCGTGATGCCGAGGCCGTAGGCCTTGAGCCGGTTGGGGTCCACCGTGACCTGGTACTGCTGGACGAAGCCGCCGATGGAGGCCACCTCGGCCACCCCGGGCACGGACTGCACCCGGTAGCGCAGGCTCCAGTCCTGGAGGGTGCGGAGGTCGGCCAGGGAGCGGGTGCGGGAGTCGTCCACCAGCGCGTACTGGAACACCCAGCCCACGCCGGTGGCGTCCGGCCCCAGCTCCGTGCGCACGCCCGGGGGCAGCAGGGGCGTGATCTTGCTCAGGTACTCGAGCACGCGGCTGCGCGCCCAGTACGGGTCGGTGCCGTCCGTGAAGATGACGTACACGTAGCTGTATCCGAAGTCGGAGAAGCCGCGGATGGCCTTCACGTTCGGCGCGCCCAGGAGGCCGCTCACGATGGGGTAGGTGACCTGGTCCTCCAGGATGTCCGGGCTGCGGTCCCAGCGCGAGTAGACGATCACCTGCGTGTCGGAGAGGTCGGGGATGGCGTCCACCGGCATGTGGCGAACGGTGTAGACGCCGTAGGCCACGGCCACGGACGTCACCAGGATGACGAGCAGCCTGTTCTCGGCGCTGAAGCGGATGATGCGGCGCAGCATGGGCGCGCTCAGTGGCGATGGCCGGCCGCCGGGGAGGCGGACGGCGGGGCGGGGGACAGGCTGTAGAGGGCCGCCTTGAGGCTCGACTCCGAGTCGAGCAGGAAGTTGGCGGAAGCCACCACGCGCTCCCCCTCCTCCAGCCCGCGCAGCACCTGGACGCCGCCGCTCACCTTCGGCCCGAGCAGCACCTCCCGCGGCTGCAGGCGGCCGTCGGGCAGGTCCAGGAACACGAGCTGCCGCTCGCCGGCGTGCACCACGGCCGACTCGGGGACCACCAGGCCGGCGCCGAGGCCCGCGCGCAGCACCACGTCGGCGAACATCTCGGGCTTCAGCTCCTGGCCGCGGTTGTCCACCTCCGCGCGCACCTTGATGGTGCGGGTCTTCTCCTCCACGGTGGGGGCGACGTTGGTCACCGTGCCCTTCCAGGCCTTGCCCGGGAGATAGGTGACGGTCACCTCCGCGGGCATGCCGAGCCGCACCGCGGTCAGGTCGGCCTCGTACACGTCGGCCAGGACCCACAGGTGGGACAGGTCGGCGATGTCGAACAGCGCGTCGGAGGGCGTCACGCGCATGCCGTGGTAGGCGGTCTTCTGCACCACGTAGCCGCTCACCGGCGAGTGGAGGTCGAGCGTGCGGCGGACCTCTCCCGTGTGCTCGAGGCGCGCGATGTCCTCGTAGCGGATGTCCCAGAGCAGGAGCCTCCGCCGCGCCGCGTCCAGGAGGTCGATGCCGCCCTGCGCCACCTGGGGCAGCCCGCTGGCCGCGAGCTGCTGGCGCGCGCGGAACGCGAGCAGGTACTCCTGCTGCGTGGCCACCAGCTCGGGGCTGTAGAGGGAGAGCAGCGGGTCGCCCCGGCGCACGAACTTGCCGGTGAAGTCGACGTAGAGGTGCTCCACCCACGCCTCGTACTTGGTGTGGATGTGGTGGAGGCGCCGCTCGTCCACCGCGATGCGGCCCACCGTCCGGATGGCCCGCTCGAGGGACGCGCGGCGCACGGGCTCGCTGCGCACGCCCAGCGCCTGGCGGCGCTCGGCGGACAGGCTGAGCACCGCGCGGTCTCCCACCAGCGGCTCCGGCGCGGCCGCGGCGGGGAGGGGCACGAGCTTCATCCCGCAGATGGGACAGTCGCCCGGCGCGTCCGCCACGAAGCTCGGGTGCATCGGGCAGTGGTAGCGGACGGCGGCTTCCGCCCGGCCCGGAGCGGACGCACGGCGGCAGCCGGCGGCCGCCGGCCCGAGCAGGCCGAGGAGGACCAGGGCACCCGCCGTCGCCTTCGTCATCTTGTTCGTCATGGCTCGGTCCTCACCGGTTCATGGGCGCGCCCGGCCGCTCTCCGGCGGGCATCGAGCGCGAGGCAGAGGCGTCCAGGGCGCGGGCGGCCATGGAGGGCACGCCCCCCATCCCCCCCGACATTTGGGACCCCTCCAGGGCCGCGTCCAGGCTCGCCTCCTCGAGGGCGACCCGCGCCAGGGCCCCGCCCGCCGCCAGGCGGACGAGCGTTCCCCGGTCCACGTAGAGCGTGGCCAGGGCCTCCAGCACGCTGAGGAACGGCACGCGGCCGGCCTGGTAGTTGGCGACGGCGGCCTCCATGGAGAGGCGGTCCTGGGGGACGATGCCGGCGTCGTAGAGATGGGTGGCCCGTTCGATGGCCTGGAGCCGCGCCAGCCGCTCCTGCGTGCGGAACTGCAGCTGCAGCTCGGCGGCCCGGAGGCGCTGCTCCGCCGCACGCAGCAGCGCCTCGGCCTCCGCGCGGGCGGCGGCGCGCGGGCCCCGGCGCGGCAGCGTCACGCCGATGCCGGCCTGCCACAGCGGCTCGAGTCCGCCCCGGTTCATGTACCCGGCCTGAAGGGCGAGGTCGGGGCGTGACCGCTTCCCGGCCAGCTGCACGGCCAGGCGGGCGCGCTCCACGCCGATGCGCGCGGCCGCGAGCTCGGGGGACAGGGCGCGCAGCCGCTCCAGGACCTGGACCAGGGGCTCCGGGGGCGCGAGGCCGGCGGCCGCCGGCGCCGCGGCCAGGGCCACCTCGCGCCCCAGCAGCCGGCCCAGCTCCGCCAGCCGCACCGTCTCCTCGGCCTGCTGCTCGGCCTCGAGCTGTCCCACCCGCGTGACCTCGACCTGGGTGCGGAGGATGTCCTGCTGCGCGCCCTGCCCCACCTCGTAGCGCGCCCGCGCCACGCCCTCGATCTGCCGCCAGAGCTCGCCCTGCTCGCGCACGAGGGCGAGCAGGAGCCGCGCCTGGACGAGCCCGTGGTAGGCGCGGGCCACGGAGGCGGCCACGGAGAGGCGCGCGCGGGCCAGCGCCTGCTCCGCTTCCGCCGCTTCCGCTTCCGCGGCCCGCGTGCGCAGGTCCCGCGTGCCCGGCCACGGGAGCGCCTGGGTGAGCATGAGGGCGAGGGTCGTGTCGGGCATGGAGCCGAGGCTCGGCGACCAGCCCTCGTTCGTGTAGGTCACCCCGAACATGGGGTCGGCCAGGGCGCCGGCCTGCGCCGGGCGCACGCGGGCGGCCGCGGCCAGGCTCCCCAGGGCCTGGAGGTCGGGGCTCCCCGTGAGCGCTTCGCCGACCAGCATCCGCAGCTCGGGCGAGCCCGCGGCCAGACGGTCGAGGGCGTCGTCCTCGACGCGGGAGGCGGTGGGGGCCGCGGCGACGGCGCAGAAGACAAGGACAGGGACGTGGGGCACGGGCTCTCTCCTCGACAGCGGACGGACGGGGTCGGGCCGCGCGAGGCGCGCGCGGCAGGACACAGGCGCGCGGAGGGCGCGCGGTGCCCGATCAGATCCTGAGGACGGAGGACGAGGAGCGGACGAGAGCCGGGGCGACCGTGGGGGCCGGCGCGCAGCGCGCCACCGGGAGGTGCGGGGCATGGTCCGCGGGCGGTGGCTCCGCGGACGAGCCGATGGCGACCACGGCGGCCGGGGCGGGGGCCGCCGCGTCACAACACGCGTCGGTGGCCCGCCACGCGAGCTCGGGAGCGCAGCAGCCGTGCTCCGCGCGGGGAGCGGCCGGCTCGGGACACGGACAGAGACCGACGGGGCCGAGGAAGACGAAGAGGGCGAGGAGAGCGGCCAGGCTCCGCGCGCGCGGTGCGCCGGGGCGGCCGCGCGCTCTCCGGAGGATCATCGTCCGCCCACTATACGCCGGGCGCGGCAGGCCACGACCTCGCCGCGGGCGCGCTCACGCGGGACGCGGGCCGAGGCGGACGCGGGCGTCCACCACCACGGCGCCTTCTCCCGGCTTCAGCACCTTGACCGGGTTGAGGTCCATCTCCAGCAGCTCGGGGATCTCCTCCACCAGCGCGGAGACCCGGCGCAGGAGCTCCACCAGGGCGTCCCGGTCCGCGGGCACGCTTCCCCGGTACCCGTCGAACAGGGCGCGGAGGCGGAGACGGTCGATCATGTCCCGCGCGTCGACTTCGGTCACGGGGGGCAGCCGGAAGGAGACGTCCCGCAGCAGCTCGACCTGGACGCCACCCAGGCCGCAGACCACCAGCGGCCCGAAGGTGGCGTCGCCCACCACGCCCACCAGGGCCTCCAGGCCGCCGCTCACCTGGCGCTGGAGGAGGACGCCGGTCAGCTCGCTGCCCGCCGCCTTCATGCGCTCGTGCAGGGTCACGATGGCCTGGCGCACGTCGTAGGGCGTCTCCAGGCCGAGGATGACGCCGCCGACGTCGCTCTTGTGCACGACGCCCGGCGCGATGGCCTTGGCCACCAGCGGGTAGCCGAGCTCCTCGGCCATGCCCGGCGCGTCCTCGGGCGCGCAGACACGGCTCTTCGCCATCTCGATCCCGGCCTGCCGCAGCAGCTCGGGAAGGCGCTCGGGCTCCAGCCAGTGCGGGCCGGGATCGGACCGCAGCGACTCCTCGACGATCTCGCGCACGCGCGCGCGCGCGGCCGCGTCGAGCTCGAGGGCGGCGCCGCGCGGGCGCTCGCGCCAGCGTCCGTAGCGCAGGCCGGCGGCGAGGGCGCGCGCCGCGTTCTCGGGGAAGCTGTAGGAGGGCAGGCGGCCCCGGGCCCCGGTGGCGAGCACCGCCGGCGCGCCCTTGGTGGCCAGGAAGACGGAGAGCACGGGCTTCTCCGCGGGCACGTCCGCCGCGCCCTTGGCGATGGCGGCCGCGATCTGGTCGGCGGTGGTGACCAGCGGCGGCACGTAGATCACCACCACCGAGTCCACGGAGGGATCGGCGCCCACCACCCCGATGGCGCGCGCGTACTGCTCGGGAGTGGCGGAGGCGATCATGTCGATGGGGTTCTTCAGCCCCGCCGCGGGGGGGAGGAACGAGCGCAGGGTGGCCAGGGTCTCCGGGCCGAGCTCGGGCAGGGCCAGGCCCTGGGCCTCGCAGGCGTCGGCGAGCAGGATGCCGGGCCCTCCCGCGTTGGTGACCACGCCCACGCGGGAGCCGCGCGGCACGGGCTGGGTGGCCAGGAGGGACACCACGTCGAACATCTCCTCCAGGGTCTCCGTGCGGATGACGCCGGCCTGGGCGAAGAGCGCGTCCACGGCCACGTCCAGGCAGGCCAGGGCGGCGGAGTGGCTGGAGGCGGCGCGGCTTCCCGCCGCGGAGCGGCCGGACTTCACGGCCACGATGGGCTTGCTCCGCGCCACCTCGGGGGCCAGCTTGGCGAAGCGGCGCGGGTTGCCGAAGCTCTCGAGGTAGAGGGCGATGACGTCGGTGCGCGGGTCCTCCTTCCAGTAGGCGAGGAGGTCGTTGCCCGAGACGTCGGCCTTGTTGCCCACGGAGACGAAGGTGGAGATGCCGATGTTCAGCTCGCGCGCGTAGTCGAGGATGGCCAGGCCCAGGGCGCCGCTCTGCGAGAGCATCCCCACGTTGCCGGGGGGGGCCGGGGTGGGAGCGAAGGTGGCGTTGAGGGACACCTCGGGATGGGTGTTGAGCACGCCCATGCAGTTGGGCCCCACCATGCGCATCCCGCTGCCGCGCACGAGGTCGCACAGCCGCTCCTGCTCCTGGCGGCCGGCGGGGGAGACCTCGGCGAAGCCCGCGGAGATCACCACCACCCCGCGGGCGCCCGCGCGCGCGCAGTCCCGCACCGCGTCGAGCACGGCGGGGGCGGGGACCGCGATCACGCCCAGGTCGACCGGCTGTCCGATGGCGGCCACCGACGGGTAGGCCTGCAGGCCGCCGATGGAGCCCGCCTTGGGGTTGACGGGGAAGATGGGGCCCCGGAACCCGTCGCGCTGCATGTTGGCGAGGAGGGCGCCGCCGATGGTGCCGGGCTGGCGGGAGGCCCCCACCACGGCCACCGAGCGCGGGTGCAGGAGGGCGTGGACGCTGCGCGCGGCGGCGGAGAACGAGCGGTCGTCGCTCGCGCTGCGCAGGCGGTCGGTGGCGCGGATGGGGAAACGCGCGTGCACGACGCCGTCCCGCGCCTCCTCGCGGACGTCGAAGCCGATGTGGGCGAGCAGGTTCAGCATGCGCACGTTGCCCTCGAGCACGTCGGCGTCGAACTGGGCGATGCCGGCGCGCCGGGCGATGCCGGCGAGGTGCTCGAGGAGCAGCATGCCCACGCCGAGCCCCTGGTAGGGGTCGGTGACGGCGAGGGCGAACTCCGCGCTGGCCACCCCCGCCTTGGGGCCCTCGCGGATGTAGCGGCCGACGCCGATGAACTCCTCGCCGCCCTCGTGGCGCCGGGTCACGGCCAGGGCGACGTGGCGGACGAAGTCCACCTCCGTGTAGTAGGCCAGCTCGGCCGCGGACAGCTCCTTCTTGGTGCCGAGGAAGCGATGGCGCACGGACTCCGGCCCCAGGCGGGCGAAGTGGGCCTGCAGCCGCTCCTTGTCGTCCGCGCGAAGGGCGCGGACGAGCACGGACGAGCCGTCCCGGAGGAGGGCGTGCTCGGCGTAGGCCGCGACGTCGGAAGCGGGGGCGGCGGTGGTGCTCATCGGCCTTCCCGCATCGCGCGCAGGCCCGGCCGCCAGCTCTGCAGCATCAGCATGTAGTTGGACCTCTCGTAGACCTCGGGGTCGGGGCACCGTTCCAGGCTCATGACCCCGCGCATCCCCTCCAGCGACGCCCACTCGTGCTGCTCCATCCACTCCCGCAGCTCGCGGACCATGACGGCGAGATGCTGCGGGCCCCGGAGCAGGAGCGCGGAGACGACCTGGGTGGCGTTCGCCCCCGCCATCACCGCCTTCACCGCGTCCACCCCGGAGTGTACGCCGCCCGTCACGGCCAGCTCGCAGCCCACCCGTCCGGCCAGGGCCGCCACCCAGCGCAGCCGCAGCGGCAGCTCGGCGGAGGAGGAGAGCTGCAGGGTGGCCTGCACCTCGAGGTTCTCCGGGTCGATGTCGGGCTGGTAGAACCGGTTGAAGAGCACGAGCGCGCCGGCGCCCGCTCCCGCCACCCGGGTGGCGAAGTGGGCGGGCGACGAGAAGAACGGCGAGAGCTTCACGGCCAGGGGCAGCCGCGTGCGCGCGCGCACCTCGCGCACCACCTCGAGGCACTGGCCCTCGATCTCCGTCCCGTCCACCTCCGGGTCCAGGGCCAGGCGGTAGATGTTCAGCTCGAGGGCGTCGGCGCCCACCTGCTCGATGAGGGGCGGGTAGTCGAGCCAGCCCGCGGGGGTGGTGCCGTTGAGGGACGCGATCACGGGCACGCCCACCGCTTCCTTCACCCGCGCCAGGTGGGACAGGTACTCCTCGGGGCCGAAGACGAAGCTCTCCGGCCGCGGAAAGTACGTCATGGCCTCCGCGAAGGACTCCCCGTGGCCGCTCATGTGCACGAAGGCGGACACCTGCTCCCGCTCGATCTGCTCCTCGAAGAGCGAGCGCATCACGATGGCGGGCGCGCCCGCGTCCTCCAGCCGCCGCACGGCGTCGAGGCTGTCGGAGAGGGGCGAGGCCCCCGGGACCAGGGGGTGGGCGAGACGGAAGCCCAGGTATGTCGTGCTCAGGTCCATGTGCGTCCCTCCTTCAGCGTACGGCGCCCTCGACCCTCACCGGAACCAATCGGTGTGCCATCTCCTGCCGCGCGAGCGGCCTTCATCCGCCGCCCGCGCGCGCGGCGCGGCCGGCAAGGGCTGCGCCCCGGCCACCCCGCGGCCCGTCATTCCTGCGCCACCGCCGCCTCCTCCGGCGCCACCCGGGATCCCTCCGGGGCGGCGACGGGAACGGTGAGGCCGGCCAGGTACCGGTACACGGCCTGGCGCTCGCCGGCCACGCGGCGGGCGGCCGCGGTGAGGCGCCGGAAGCGGTCGGCGTCCTGCTTCTCGACCATGCGGAACCGCCCCTCGTTGCGCATGTAGTCGAGGATGTCCCCCTTCGGCGGCGGCGAGTCGAGGTGGAGCATGGGCTCGCCGCGCCCGGCCCGGCGGGGATCGAAGCGGTAGAGCGGCCACACCCCCGAGTCCACGGCGCGCTTCTGCTGGTCGGCGCCGAGCGCCATGTCGTAGCCGTGCGCGATGCAGTGGCTGTACGCGATGATCAGCGACGGGCCAGGGTACGCTTCCGCCTCCACGAACGCCTGCACCGTCTGGCTCATCTTGGCGCCGAAGGCGATGCGGGCCACGTAGACGTTGCCGTAGCTCATGGCCAGGAGGCCCAGGTCCTTCTTGGCCGTCTCCTTGCCCGCTTCCGCGAACTTGGCCGCCGCCCCCAGGGGCGTGGCCTTGCTCTGCTGGCCCCCGGTGTTGGAGTACACCTCGGTGTCGAGGACGAGGATGTTGACGTTGCGGCCGCTGGCCAGCACGTGGTCCAGCCCGCCGAAGCCGATGTCGTAGGCCCAGCCGTCGCCTCCCACCAGCCAGACGCTCCGGGGCACGAAGTCGTCGGCCAGCGCCTCCAGCCGGCGCGCATCCGGTGAGGGCAGGGCGCCCAGCGCCGCCTTCAGGGCCGCCACCCGCTCGCGCTGCACCGCGATCCCCTCGTCCGTGGCCGGCTCACCCGCGCGCAGGCCATCCACGAGCGCTCCGTCCAGGGCGGGGGCGAGGTGCGCCAGCAGCTGCCGGGCATGCGCGAGACGCGCGTCGAGGGCCAGGCGGAAGCCCAGGCCGAACTCCGCGTTGTCCTCGAAGAGGGAGTTCGACCAGGCGGGGCCGCGCCCGCAGGCATCCGTGGTGTAGGGCGTGGTGGGCAGGTTCCCGCCGTAGATGGAGGAGCAGCCGGTGGCGTTGGCCACGAGGGCCCGGTCGCCGAAGAGCTGCGTGAGCAGCTTGACGTAGGGCGTCTCGCCGCAGCCGGCGCAGGCCCCGGAGTACTCGAAGAGCGGGACGCGGAACTGCGATTCCTTGACGTCCATGCGATGGCCGGCGGCGGGGGGGGCGTCGGGAAGGGCCAGGAAGAAGGCGTAGTTGGCGCTCTCCGCTTCGCGGAGGGGCGGCTGCGGGGCCATGTCGATGGCCTTGTGGCGCGGGTTGGTGCGGTCCCTGGCCGGGCACACCGCCACGCAGAGGGCGCAGCCCGTGCAGTCCTCCGGCGCCACCTGCAGCGTGTACTTGAGGCCCTTGCGGTCCGCGGACCGGAACTCGTCCACCTTGAAGGTGGGCGGGGCGCCGTCCAGCCAGACGGGCTCGTAGCGCTTCGCGCGGATGGCGGCGTGCGGGCAGGCCAGCGCGCACTGGTTGCACTGGATGCACACGCGCGCGTCCCAGACCGGGATCTCGGGGGCGATGTTGCGCTTCTCCCACCGGCTCGTCCCCACCGGCCAGGTGCCGTCCGGGGGGAAGGCGCTCACGGGCAGGAGATCGCCCTTGCCCGCCATGATCACGGCGGAGACCCGCTGCACGAAGTCGGGGGCCTCCGCGGGCACGATGGGCGGGCGGCGCCGCGGGCCGGACGGCGCCTCCGGCAGGGGCACCGGGTGCAGGGCCTCGAGGGCGGCGTCCACGGCGGCGAAGTTGCGCCGCACGACGTCGGCCCCCCGCCGGCCGTAGGACTTCTCCGTGGCCTCCTTGATGCGCGCGATGGCCTCCTCGCGCGGCAGCACGCCGGAGATGGCGAAGAAGCAGGCCTGCATGATGGTGTTGATGCGGCCGCCCAGGCCGGCCTCCCGGGCCACGCGGTAGGCGTCGATGGCGTACAGCCGGAGCTTCCGGGCCAGCGCCTGCTCCTGCACCTCCGCGGGCAGGCGGTCCCAGACGGCGTCCGCCTCTCCGGGAGCGTTGAGGAGGAGGACGGCGCCGTCCGCCGCCCGCTCGAGCACGTCCATGCGCTCCAGGAGCTCGAGCTGGTGGCAGGCCACGAAGTCGGCACGCCCCACCAGGTAGGGGGAGCGTATGGGCCGCGGCCCGAAGCGCAGGTGCGACACCGTGACCGCCCCCGACTTCTTGGAGTCGTAGACGAAGTACCCCTGGGCATGCAGGTCGGTTTCCTCGCCGATGATCTTCACGGAGTTCTTGTTGGCGCCCACGGTGCCGTCCGAGCCCAGCCCGTAGAAGACCGCCCGCCTGACGTCGCTCTCCTCGATGTCCCTCTCCCCCACGGCGAGGGAGAGGCGGGTCACGTCGTCGGTGATGCCCACGGTGAAGGGATGGACCGGCCGCTCGGCGCGCAGGGCCTCGAACACCGCCTCCACCATGGCCGGGGTGAACTCCTTGGACGAGAGCCCGTAGCGCCCGTTGACCACCACCGCCTCGCGCGCGTCTCCCTGGCGCCGCCCCTCCGCCAGGGCGGCCAGCACGTCGAGGTACAGCGGCTCCCCGGGGGCCCCGGGCTCCTTGGTGCGGTCCAGGACGGCCACCGCGCGCGCCGACCGCGGCAGGGCGGAGAGGAAGTCGAGGGCCACGAAGGGTCGGTACAGCCGGACGGCGAGGACGCCCACGCGCTCGCCGCGGCCGGCGAGCCACTCCACCGTCTGGCGCGCGGTCTCGACGCCGGAGCCCATGAGGACGGCCACGCGCTCGGCCTCCGGATCGCCGAAGTACTCGAAGAGGCCGTAGCGGCGGCCCGTCAACTCCTGGAAGCGGTCCAGCACCTGGCGCACGGCGCCGGGCACCGCGAGGTAGAACGGGTTGGAAGCCTCGCGCGCCTGGAAGAACGTGTCGGGGTTCTGGGCCGTGCCGCGCAGGACGGGGCGGTCGGGGGTCAGGGCCCGCGCGCGGTGCGCGAGCACGTCCCCCTCGTCGACCAGGGCGCGCAGGTCGTCGTCGGAGAGGTCCTCGATGGTGGCCACCTCGTGCGAGGTCCGGAAGCCGTCGAAGAAGTGGAGGAAGGGCACCCGGCAGCGCAGGGTGGCGGCGTGGGCCACCGCCGCCATGTCCTGCGCCTCCTGGACGGAGGCGGAAGCGAGCATGGCGAACCCCGTCTGGCGGCACGCCATCACGTCCGAGTGGTCGCCGAAGATGGAGAGGGCGTGGGTGGCCAGCGTGCGCGCGGCCACGTGCATGCAGAACGGCGTCAGCTCTCCCGCGATCTTGTACATGTTCGGGATCATCAGGAGCAGCCCCTGGGAAGCGGTGAAGGTGGTGGCCAGGGCGCCCGCCTGCAGGGCGCCGTGCACCGCCCCCGCCGCTCCCCCCTCCGACTGCATCTCCACCACCTGCGGCACCGCGCCCCAGATGTTCGGCCGGCCCAGCGTGGACCAGTGGTCGGCCAGCTCCCCCATCGTCGAGCTGGGGGTGATGGGGTAGATGGCGATGACCTCGCTGAGCCGGTGAGCTACGGACGACGCCGCCTCGTTGCCGTCCACCACGATGCGTCGTCCGTGCATGGTCACCGGGAAACCTCCTTCGGGGCTCTCAGCCCCTCTCCTACCTTCAACAAGGGTGCCGCCTCCTTCTGGCCACAAGACGCTGAAGGGGGCGCAAGGAGCGCGCTCGACGCGCACAGGTTGCGGCCGCGGCCGGCGGCGACGGAAAGTCCTGCGCCCGGCGGTGGGGCCGGGGGCGCTACGCCGAGCGGGCCAGAGGCACCACGCGCAGGCCCCGCGCCCGCCACCGCGCGGCCTCGGCGTCACGCCGCTCGGCGTATGCGCTCGAGGCGAAGTACGCCTTCAAGCGCTCGCTCAGAGGCAGGACGGTGACGTCCGGTTCCCACCGCGCGACGGCGCCGTCGGCCGTGGTCAAGGCCCCCCGCTCCACGAGGCTCGAAGCCTCCGCCGGGGCGCAGCCGGCGAGCACCTCGCGCCACGCGAGCATGCGCCCTTCCGCCTCGGGGCTCAGGAAATGGAAGTCGAGGGCGCCGGCCGCGTTGTGGAAATGGGCGGGGCGGCTGACGATCGCCTCCAGGGACAGGCGGGCGCACACCTGGACCAGCAGCTCCTGGATCTCGGTCGCGATGCCCAGCCCCGGGTGGCGCTGGCCGGGCAGGGGTGGGCGCGCCAGCGTGAACCCGCTGGTGGGGTCCTGGAGCAGCAGCCACTCCACCGCCAGCACGTCCACGGGGCCGTCCACCGTGTCGGGCAGCGGCATGTGCCGCCGGCCCGCGACCAGCTCGATGAGGAGGAGGGGACCGGAGCGGAAGGGCTTGCGCCCGTGCACGCGCACCAGCTGGCGCTGCCGGTCGGAGGGGTCGATGGTCACCTCGAGGTCGTGGAACCCCAGCCCACGCAGGTATCCGAGCACGCCGTAGCGCTCCAGCCCGTACTCGACGCCGTGCATGGAGTAGTAGTCGAAGAGCCGCGCGGGCGAGCCTGCTCCGAGGTCGGCCATCACCTCGTCCTCGGTGAGCCAGGCCTGGTCGTCCCGCAGGGCCGCCGGATCGAGCCGCGCCGCGATGCGCGCGAAGCGGGCGCGGAGCCCCGCCTCGGGCTCGGTCCCGTGCTCGACGGCACCGCACAGGAGCCAGCGCAGGAAGTTGGCGGTACAGCGCCAGGCATCCGGCCGATAGCCTCCCCCCAGGGTGACCACCAGACCGGCTTCCGCCTCCGCGGCGGCGCGGGCGACCAGGCGGTCACGCTCGAGCACGCCCTCCTCGGTCAGGGCGAAGCCGCCCAGGGGATCGCCGGCCAGGACGTCGTTGCCGGCCAGGTAGAAGACGAGCCCGGGCCGGGGATCGAGGATGGCCGGGAGCGCCGCGCGGAGCGCCTCGAGGTAGGCCTCGTCGCCGGTGCCCTCCGGCAAGAGCCGCTGCACGGACTGCGGCGCCGGCGCGTGCCGCCAGATGGAGCCGTGGAGCGAGAGCACGCGCGTGTCCGAGAGGCTCTCCGCCGCCGCCAGGAGGCCGTCGCCCTGGTGGAAGTCGAGGTCGACGACGGCGATCGGGTCCGCGTAGCCTTCATGGCGCAGGCGGGCGATGGCGACGGCGACGTCGTTGTAGACGCAGAAGCCGGCGCCCGACTCCGGCCCCGCGTGGTGGAACCCGCCCCCGAGGTTGAAGCCCACGCGCAGCCGCCCCGCCGCCACCTCGCGGGCGGCGTCCACCGTCGCCCCCACCGCCCGGCGCTGGCCGCGCAAAATGGCGTCGACGTCGATCGCCTCCTCAGGGAGGGCGAAGACGCGCGCGAGCACCTCCGCGCGCGCGCTGTCCTGCAGGTAGCGCGGCTCGTGGACCCGGGCCAGCTCCCGATAGGTTGCCAGGCGCGCCGGCCGGACGGCCTCCAGGCGCAGCAGCCCCTCGGCCTCCAGCTGGGCGATGACCTTCTCCGCCCGCTCCACGACGATGCAGGGCGCCCGCTCGGTGCGGCAGAGGGCGGAGGGCGCGTAGTCCGGATGGAACCAGAGGCCGGTCTGGCGCAGCCGCCGCGCGGCCCGCCGCTGGCGCAGCCAGCGGACGGCCGGCGCGGTGAGCCGGCGGCCGCCCTCGCCCATGGCTAGCCCATCGCGGCCATGGCCTGGGCCGGCGCGGCCACGACCTGGAGGTTCAGGTGGACCGGGGGCATGAGCGCCCGCGCCACGATGCAGTGGTGCTTCGCCTTCATGACCAGGTCCCGCGCGCGGTCCACGTCCTCGGGGGCGGTGGTGACCGTCACGTCGAGGGCCATGTGCGTGAAGCCCAGCCCGTCCGGCACCCTGTTCAGCACCGCGTCGCCGCGGCAGCTGTAGGCATGGACGCGCACCCCGTCCTTGCGCGCGAAGGCCTCGAAGGTGGTCATCAGGCAGAGGCTCAGCGACGAGAGGAGGAGGTGCTCGGGCGTCCACCAGGCCTCTTGTCCGCCGAACTCGGGCGGCGCGCCGGCCTCGATGACGGGGCGGCCCTCCGCGGCCAGGCTCGCGGCTCCCGACCCCGGCCATGCGAGGGTGGTCTCGTACCGGTGCGGCAATCGCATCATGGCGCCCTCCTCCGCCCGGCCCCTTGCACGTTCCCGGCCAGGCGTATGCGCGCTCTCCCGGCCCGCGGGCGCGCAGTGCTTGCGCGGACGGGGACCGGCCGCCGCGCTCTTTGCGCGCAGGAAAGAAAAACCCCGCTGCGCGGCCTCCGGGTGCCGCGCAGCGGGGCAGGCCCGCGGCGCGCGTGGCCGCGGGCCGTCGCCTCGATCAGGCGACCTTGACCTCGATGAGACGCGGCTTCGCGATCTCCGCCTTGGGGATGCGGACGTAGAGCACGCCGTCCTTGAACTCGGCGTACACCTTCTTCTCGTCCACGTCCGGCGGCACCGTGAAGCTCCGGAGGAACTTCCCGTAGGCCCGCTCGATGCGATGGACCTTCTTGTCCTTCTCCTCCTTCTCGAGCTTGCGCTCGCCCTGGATGGTGAGCACGCCGTCCTCGATGGCGACCTTGACCTCCTCCTTCTTGACCTCGGGCAGCTCGGTCTTGATCAGGTACTCCTTGTCCGTCTCCGCGATGTCGACGAGGGGGGCCCAGTCGACGCCGACCAGGGACTCCCCGGTCTCCCCGCGGAAGAGCGGCTTGTTCAAGAACGACGGCCTCTGCACGAAGCGGTTGAGGGATGTCGCCATCTCTTCCAGCTCCCGGAAGGGATCGAATCTCATGAGCTGCATTTGATGGCCTCCGCACGGCGCTGCCGGGACGGTCCCGCACACCGCCGATCACCTTCAAGGTGGGTCCGCGCGGGGCGCATGTCATGAGGCAGTTGGCCCAGGCGCGCTGAGCCGCATGCACGGTGGCGGACGGCGCTCCCCGGGCGGCTCCGCGGCGCGACGCCTCAGCGGCGCACGTACACCTCGTCCGCGATCTCGGGGTCGAGGGCCACCGTGGTCTCCCCGATGGCGACCACCACGGCCGGGGTCTCCTGCTGCAGGCGCAGGCGCGCCCCCGGGACCAGGCCCAGGCCGCCGAGCCGGACCAGGCGCCGCGGGTCCCGCGACACCATGTAGACCACCTGGACCTCGCTGCCGGGCGGAACGCGCGAGAGCGGCTCGACGAGAGGGCTCTGGGGGCGGGCCAGCGTGCGGCAGCAGTCTCCGGGCGGGATCGGCTTGCCGTGCGGGCAGGCCCGCGGGTGCCCGACGAAGGCGCACACGGAGTCCGTGGTGGCGGGATCGAGCACGTGCTCGATCACGCAGGCCGTGCGGTTCACCGCTTCCTCGTCCGCCACGCGCATGACGGTCGTGAACAGCACCTCCGCCAGCCGGTGCCGGCGCACCTGGCGCGCGGCCAGCTCCCGGCCCGAGGCCGTCAGGGTGACGTTGCCGCCGTCGCGCCGCGCCAGCCCCGCCGCCACCAGCCGCTCGAGGGCCGGCTCCATCGGGTGCACCTGCGTGGTGCGGGCCAGGTCGTCGAGCCCGAGCTTCCCCTCCTCGTGCAGGGTCCAGAGCTCTTCCGCCAGCTCCTCGACCTCCTGCGCGCCGAGGTCCAGGGCGTGCAGCATCATCGCCTCCTTCCCACCGCCGACCACAGCCGGCGCGCCGCCTCCACCAGCGCGGACTCGCGGGGAAACTGGTATCCACAGGACGGGCAGCGGACGAGGTCGCAGCCCCCGGCCAGCGGGCACGCCCCGCACACCCGCTCCCCGTGCGTGAAGCGCGCGCCGCAGAGGGCGCAGCGGAACCGGGTCCCGGGCGCGTCGCGCGGCGCGGTCACGAACTCCGCTTCCTCCCACGGGCGCGCGACGTTCACCGCAGCACTCCCGGGGCCAGCCGCAGGACCTGGTGCAGGAGCGCGCCCACCGCCACCGCCAGGGGCACGATGAAGCCGGCCACGGCCAGGGCGGTCCGCCACCCGCGCTCCTTCACGATCATCAGGAAGTTGGCCACGCAGGGCATGAAGAGGGTGATCACCACGACGGAGACGAGCGTCTGCACGGGGTCGAGGCGCCCCTCGGCGGACAGCTTGTAGAGGCCGGCGGCCCCGAAGTCGCGCCGGAGGAACCCCACGATGAACGCCTCCGCCGCTTCCGCGGGCAGGCCCAGGAGACCGGCCACCACGGGCTCCCCCGCCGCCCGCGCCAGGGCGAGCAGCCCGACGGCGTCGGCGCCGAAGAGGAGCAGCGTGCCGAGCACGAACAAGGGGACCGCTTCCTTCAGGTACCACTCCACGCGGGCCAGGGTCTTCACGGCGACGTTGCCGGGCCGCGGCAGGCGGAGGGGAGGAAGCTCGAGCACGAAGTCGCCGCCGCGGCCGGGCAGGAGACGGGAGGCCAGGCGCCCCACCACGACGATCGTGCCGAGGACGACCGCCGCCCAGATGAGGAGGGCGGCGAAGGGCAGGGGTGAGAGGAGGCCGAGGACGACGGCGAGCTGGGCGGAGCAGGGGACGCCCAGGGCGAGGAGCAGGATGACCATCAGCCGCTCCTTGGGCGTCTCCAGGATGCGCGTGGTCAGCGTGGCCATGGTGTCGCAGCCCAGCCCGAGCACCATCGGCAGCACCGCCTTTCCGCTCAGCCCGATGCGGCGGAAGCCGCGGTTGACCATGACCGCCAGGCGCGGCAGGTAGCCGGAATCCTCGAGCGCTCCGAAGGCCACGAAGAACGTGCCCACGATGGGCAGGATCAAGGCGAGGGCATAGGTGAGGGCCATCGTCACCACGCCGTAGGGGCCGACGAGAAGGTCCCGCAGCCACGCCCAGGGCAGCGCCGCCGCCGCGCGCACGGCCGCCGGGTTCACCCAGGTGCCGAACACCGTGTCCTCCAGGAAGCCGACCAGGACGTCGGCGCCCAGCACGCCCACGAACATGTAGGTGGCGTAGAGGGCGACGGCCAGGATGGGCCAGCCCCAGAACCGATGCGTGGTGGCCGCCTCCAGGCGGCGCGCGAAGCGCCGGCGGGCACCGGGCCCTGCGGCCTCCGCACGTGCCTGCGCGGCGAGCCGCGCCGCCTCCCGCTGGCGGGCTCGCGCCACGGCGTAGGCCGGCCGCCCCGCGCGTGCCCACAGGTCCTGCCGCACCTGCTCCATGGCCTCGAGCCGGCCCGGCGCCAGGCGCGCACGCAGCCAGGGCGTCAGCGTCTCGTCCCCGCAGACGACGGCCAGGGCCAGCGCGCGCGCGCCGTCCTGGTCGGGAGGGAAGAGCCCGGCCACCGCGGCCGCCGCCCTCTCCACGTCGGGGGCGTAGGAGACCGCGCGCGCCGGCACCCGGGCCTCGGCCAGCGCCGCGCGCAGGCGCCCCACGCCGCGGCGCTGGATGGCCACGGTGGGGACGACGGGCACGCCCAGCTGCACGGAGAGGACCTCGGCCCTCACCCCCAGCCCGCGCTCCTCCGCCTCGTCCATCATGTTGAGGCAGAGGACCAGCGGCACGCCGAGCTCGCCCACCTCCAGGGTCAGGGCCAGCCCCCGCTCCAGGTTCTTGGCGTCGGCCACCACCACCGCGGTGACCGGCTCGCGCAGCAGCACGTCGCGCGTGACGCGCTCGTCCTCCGAGGACGGCAGCAGCGACGCCGCGCCGGGAGTGTCGATCACGGTCACGCGCGCGCCCCCGACGGCCGCGCTTCCCTCCGTGAGCTCGACGGTCGTGCCCGGGTAGTTGGAGACGGTGGCATAGGCCCCGGTGAGGGCGCCGAAGAGCGCGCTCTTGCCGACGTTGGGGTTTCCGACGAGCACGACCGGCCGCCTTCGCGGCGGGAGGTCGAGGGCGGGCAGGGCGGCCGCGGCCATGCCCGCCCCTGTGCAGGATGCAGGCCACCCGGCGGCGGCACGTAAGGGACGGCGGGCGGGGTCCGCGGCGGCAACGCTTGCGGGGCCCTCCCCGCCGCGCGCAATCGGCGCGGCGGTCAGGGAGCGCTGCCGGTGGCGCCGTGACGGCTCGCCGCCGTCACCGCAGCCGGCGAGGGTCGCTTCTCGAACGAGGAGAGGGCCGGACGCGCGCCCGGCCCTCCCGTTACGGAAGAAGAAGAGAGCTACTTGCCCTTTGGCTTGTACTCCTTGAGCCAGGCGACGTCGACCTCCTTCGCCTTCTTGGCCTCCTTCTGGTCCACCAGCCACTGCCCCATCTCGTTGAGCTTGAAGGCGTCCTTCTTGGGCATCTTGTCCACGTGGCAGGACTGGCAGTTCTGCACGGACGTGATGCCGAGCTCCTTGGCCTTCTTCTGCAGGTCCATGCCCGCGAAGGCGGGTGCGGCCAGGGCCAGGCTCGCCGCCGCGGCCGCCGTCAAACGCACGAATCTCATGACTGCCTCCTGTCCTCTACCAGGTATAGGTCGCCCGCGCGTAGAGGACGTGCGCGCGGTAGTCCCCGTCGTTGCCGGCGAGGAAGAAGCTGCCGGGAGCGTAGTTCGGGAGACCGAGCGAGAACGCGTCGCGTATCTCGTACTCCTCGAGGAAGCCGCCCACGGCCAGGCGCAGGCCGCTCAGCAGCCTCCAGCCCAGCTCGGCGTTGACCGTCCACAGCTTCGTGTCGTCGTAGAGGGGGACGTCGAAGGCCACGTCCGGCGTGCCGCCGGGCGGGCTGTCCAGGTCGTTGTTCCCGTCCACCTTCTGGTAGTTGCCGTTGACGCCCAGGTCCACGCGGTCCTTCACCAGCACCACGCGCCCGCCCGCGCCGAAGGAGTCCACCTTGTCGTCGATGGCCGCCGTCCAGTCGTCGAGGGGGTTCACGGACGGCGAGGAGCCGCTCTGGCGGCCGCGCTGGAAGGTGGAGATGTTCTCGCGCATGTAGAAGCCGAACACGCTCCAGCGGTCGTTCGGCGTGTAGTCCACGTCGGCCCCGAAGGCCTCGTTGTCGGCGTCGATGAGGCCGTGGGTCACCTCGTCGTACTCGTCCTTGGCCCTCACGTAGTTGAGGGCCAGGGTCACGCTGCCTCCCGGGTTGAGCTGGAGCTGGGAGAGGACGCGCGTGGTGTCCTTCTTCGACTGGTCGTAGCGGCGCAGGGTGGGCTGGTTCGTGGCGGGCCCGGGCTCCAGGTAGGAGGCGTGCTCGGCCTCCGCCCCATGATAGGCGTCGAAGTCGCGCCCCGCGCGCTCCACGGTGGCGCGGAACGTGGCCCAGTCCGCGGGCCGCAGCAGCAGCGACCCGAAGATGGTGTTCTGCGTCGTCTCCTCCGTCTCGCGGAAGGTGCGGTCCATGCGCTCGAAGCGGTAGCCGCCTTCCACCGTCGCGCGGCCGAAGGCCCAGGCGGCGGTGGCCTGGAGCTGGTCGTTGGTGTAGCCGTAGGGCACGCTGATGCGGGGGATGTCCTCCCACACCGCGTCGAAGCGCACGTAGCCCTGCTCGAAGCGGATGCGCGGCGTGTTGTTCTCCAGGTCGTAGCGCCGCACGCGCGCGGTCAGGCTCAGGGCGTCGAGGGGGCGGGTGGTCAGGACGGAGGAGAAGGAGAAGACGTCGATGGTGCCGTCGAGGCTGGCCGTGGGCAGGGCGGCCGGGTCGGTGGCCACCACCGGCGTGGTGATGGCGGAGTTGGTGGTGAAGGGGATGAAGGCCTCGTCCTGCGTCCACTGGCCGAGGGTGGCGTCCGCGCTCAGGCGCGAGCGGCCCCCGAACTTCCACACCACCCCCAGCGATCCCGTGATGGCCTTGTTGTCGGGGGGCAGGGCCAGCCTCGCGAAGGAGGCCCCGTTCACGGAGGAGGAGCCCGGCGCCTGGTAGGCGCTGGGGTCCGTGGTGCTGACGGCGCGGAACGGGTTGTCGAAGGTCTGCACGGGGATGGAGTTGGTGAACTGGTTGAAGTTGAGCCCTCCCCGCACGAGCCCCCAGGAGGCGGCCCACTCGGCGGCGAGGCCGACGTCCTGCGTTCGGTAGTCGATGGGCTCCGGGGTCTCCACCACGTTGGAGAAGCCGAAAGAGGTCCCCGACCCGCGCGTGCCCCGCCGCTTCTCGTGGAAGTAGGTCATCTTCACGTCGAGGGGCCCCGTGCCCTTGAAGCCGAGCTGGACCTGCCCGCGCTCGCGCAGCAGCTTGACGTCGAAGAAGTCCTCGCCCTCCAGTGACGGGCTGACCATGCTGTTGAGGAAGGCGAAGTTGACGCCCTGGGGCCGGAGGGCGAACTGCGCCTCGTTGCGGCCCTGGAAGGACTGCTGGAGGGTGTCGCTCATGGCCAGGGTGCCGCGGCCGACGTCCTCCAGGAGCGAGCGCGAGTCGTTGCCGAAGCGGTGCGGGATCCGCTGGTAGGACCCCACGAGGTCGAAGTCACCGGGCTGCGCCCGCGCATAGTACTGGCCGTCGTCCTCGAGCACGCGCGCGGCGGACACGTCGTAGGGGAAGGGCGCGTCGCCCGCGAAGCGCAGCGACGGGAGCACGGGACCCGTGGGCACCTCGCGGTACTCGCGGAACTTCGAGGAGCGGGTGTCGGTCTCCACCCCCACGAGGCCGAAGTCGAGGCGGCGCACGTTCCAGCTCCCGATCACGTCGGTGGCGGGGGCGGGGGCGGGCGCCGGCTCGGCGGGGGCCTGGGCGGGGGCGACCGCCGATTCGGCGGGGGCGGACGGCGACGGGGCCGGGTCCTGGGCCCACGCGGGCGGGACCAGGGCCAGGGTCAAGAGGACGAGCGTCGCTCCGCGCATCGCTACCTCCCGAGATAGGGGCCCGAGGGCGCGTTCCCCCCGTGCACGTTCTGGTGACAGTTGCGGCACGAGTGCTCGATGGCCCGGTTGCTCACGCTGGTCCCCGCCAGGGTGTTGCGGCCGTCGTAGAGGGTGCCGGGGTGCCGCGTGTTGAGGTGGCAGCGCTGGCACAGGTACGGCTGCTTGGCCACCAGCAGCTTCTCGTGGTTGGAGCCGTGCGGGTCGTGGCAGTTCATGCAGTTCTCGCGCACGGGCGCGTGCTCCCACAGGAAGGGGCCGCGCTTCTCCGTGTGGCAGCTCAGGCACTTCTCGTTGACCCACTCCGCCGAGACCATCTTCGGCTTCGTTCCGTCGTGGGGGTCGTGGCAGCTCGAGCAGGCCATCAGGCCCTCGCGAACGGGATGGTGCGACGAACGCATCCCCTTGCTGCGGATCGCGGTGTGGCAGGTGAAGCAGGTGTCCGGCTCGCGGGCCGTCTTGAGCTGGCCCTTGACGGACTGGAACGCGTGCACGCTGTGGCACGAGGCGCAGGCCACGCCCCGGCGGTCGTGCACGCCGCCCTCGAAGTTCGCCTGGTGCCCGCTGTCGTGGCAGGTGAGACAGGTCGCGCTGGCCTCGTGGGCCTGCTTGGCCCCGGTGGCGCGCGGCGTGGTGGGCTTCGGAGCGTCGGTGCCCTCGGCCTGCGCGGCCGCGTGGGCCTCGACTCCCTGGTGGCACGAGGCGCAGCTCTGGGGCACGCCGGCGTGGGGAGTGCCCTTCATGCCCGTCACCGCCGCCTCGTGGCAGGCCATGCACGTGCCGACGTCGAGGCTCGCGGCCGCCGCCGCCGGAGGCTGGTCCTGCGGCGCGGAGGCGGCGACGGAGGTGGCGAGCACCACGAGCCCGAGGAGGGCCAGGGCCGTCGCGGTGCCCGACAGCACGAGTCGTCGGTGCCGTTGCATGTCGACTCCTTCCTCTGCGTGACGCGCGGAGCGCGTGGAGGTGCCTGATGGGCGGTCCGGGCGGATTGTAGGCGTCAAGCGCATTTGGACGCTACGACCGCGGGCTCGCTGCAGGAAGCCCGCCACGCGGCCGGATCTTATGGGTGAGTAGTTTAAGCGCATATGGCCCCGCCCCGCCGCGCGAATCGTTTGCGGCCGCGCGCAGGCATTGCGGTCTGGCCGCGTCCGCCACGCGACGGGGCTCCCCAGCAGCAATGAGGCAAAGAGCCCATTTCGCTCGCGGCGCTCCGGAAGTACTACTCTTGCCGGGACCATTCTGCATTGGAGGTGAGCGTGCCCAGGCGTACCGCCGATACCCTCGCGCGCTGGACCCGGCCCCTCTTCTTCCTCGGCCACAACCCGCTCACGCTGGTGGGAGCGGTGGTCACCACCAGCGCCGCCGTGACCATGGTCGGGTTCTGGATCGTGGAAGCGACCAGCGGCGCTCCGGTCCACCCGTACGCCGGGATCGTCCTCTTCCTCGTACTGCCCGCCATCTTCCTGCTCGGCCTCGTCATGATCCCGGCGGGGGTCTGGTGGCGCCGCCGGGCGCTGCGGCGGCGCGGCGACCTGCCGAAGACCTATCCGCGGGTGCACCTCGGCAACGTCGTGCTCCGCCGGACCGCGGCCTGGGTGGGGGGGGCGAGCCTGCTCAACGTGGTCCTGCTGGCCATCGCCAGCTACCGGGGGGTCCACTACATGGACTCCACGCAGTTCTGCGGGCTCGCCTGCCACTCGGTGATGGCGCCGCAGTACGCCGCCTTCGTGGACTCTCCCCACGCGCGGGTGGGCTGCGTGCAGTGCCACATCGGGCCGGGGGCGTCGTGGTTCGTGCGGTCGAAGCTCTCGGGCGCGCGCCAGCTCTGGGCCGTCAACGCGGGCACCTATTCCCGGCCGATCCCCTCGCCGGTGCACGAGCTGCGGCCGGCGCGCGAGACCTGCGAGCAGTGCCACTGGCCGCGCAAGTTCCACGGCGACAAGCTGGTGGTGAAGACGAAGTTCGAGCCCGACGAGGCGAACACGCGCTCGGTGACGGTGCTGATGCTCCGCGTCGGCGGCCAGAGCGGCTTCAGGGGGGTGGGCATCCACGGGCGGCACCTGGGCGACCACACGCGCATCGAGTACCTCTCCACGCCCCGGCGTGACCGCATCGCCCGCGTCTTCCTCACCGACGACACCGGCCGGCGGGTGGAGTACGCGACGGAGGACGCGGGCACGCAGGACGGACTCGAGCGCCGCGCGATGGACTGCATGGACTGCCACAACCGTCCCACCCACGCCTTCGACCTGCCGGAGCGGGCCGTGGACCGCGCCCTGGCCGAGGGGCGCATCAGCGCCGGGCTTCCCTTCGTCCGCCGCGAGGCCGTGCGCCTGCTGCGCGCGCCCTACCCCGACCGGGAGACCGCCGCCGCCGCCATCGTTTCCGGCCTCGAGGCGTTCTACGCGCAGGCCTACCCCGCCGAGCACGCGGCGCGCGGCGCCGAGGTCCGCAAGGCGGCGGAGGCGGTGCGGGACACCTACCTGCGCAACGTGTTCCCGAGCATGAAGGTGGGCTGGGGGACCTACCCGAACAACATCGGCCACGAGGACTTCCCGGGCTGCTTCCGCTGCCACGACGACCAGCACCGGAGCGCGGACGGGCGTGTGCTCGCCCAGGACTGCGACGCGTGCCATGCCGTCCTGGCCATGGAGGAGAGCGACCCCAAGATCCTGGCCGACCTGGGCCTGAAGTAAACGAGCGTTTCGGCTGGATCAGAGGGTTCATTTCCGAGGCGTCCGCCCCTTCGTAGCTTTGTAGCGCAGGGGACGGTCCCGGGGCGCCCGAGACGCCTGCGGCCGCACCCCCACCGAGGAGGACGCCTATGAGCGCGCAACGCCGCCGGCCGGGGAACGGCCGTCGGTGGTGGGGCGTGGTGGCCGGCGGTGCCTGCGTGTTGCTCGCCGCCGTTGCCGCGGCCGCGGAAGGACCGGGACCGGCCCCGCCCACCGACGAAGCGGACGACTGCCTCACCTGCCACGCCGACCCCGAGCTGACACGCACGCTGGACGACGGGGCCACCGTCTCCCTCCACGTGGACGGGGAGGCGCTGCGGGGCTCGGTGCACGGCGCGAAGCTGCGCTGCACCGATTGCCACCCCGGCATGCAGGAGATGCCCCATCCGGAGAAGCGCCACGCCAACGCCGCCGCCTTCCACGCCTCGTTCCGTGACGCGTGCAAGTCGTGCCATTTCGAGAACTACACCAAGCTGCTGGACGGCATGCACTACGCGGTGCTGGCCCGCGGCGACGCCCGCGCGCCCTCGTGCGTGGAGTGCCACGGCTCCCACGGCGTGGCTCCCCCGCACGTCCCGCGCACGCGCGTGTCCGAGACCTGCGGGGGCTGCCACGTCGGGGTACGCGCGGTCTACGCCAACAGCGTCCACGGCCGCGGCCTGCGCGCGGGCAACGAGGACGTCCCCACCTGCACGGACTGCCATCGCGCGCACGACGTGGGCGGCCCCGCCAACGCCGAGTGGCTGCTCCAGAGCCCGCAGACCTGCGGGCAGTGCCACGCCGACGAGAAGCGGATGGCGAAGTACGGCCTGAGCACCAAGGTGCTGCAGACCTACCTGGCGGACTTCCACGGCGTGACGGCCACCCTGGCCCGGGGCGCGCGCGCCGGGGACGGCCGCGTCACCGCGCTGTGCACCGACTGCCACGGGGTTCACGACATCGCGAAGGCGGAGGACCCCGGCTCGAGGGTGGTGGCGGCCAACCTCGTGCGGACGTGCGAGAAGTGCCATGCCGGCGCCGCCACCTCCTTCCCCGCCGCCTGGCTCTCCCACTACGAGCCCAGCCTGAAGAAGGCGCCCATGGTCTACGCGGTCAAGGTCCTCTACTCGTTCCTCATCCCCTTCATGATCGGAGGGCTCGTCCTCCAGGTGTTGCTGCACTTCTGGCGCGTGGTGGTGAACCGATGAGCGCTCGGGCGTCGGACGACGTGGTCCGTTTCGGAGTCCGCCAGCGGCTGGAGCACGCCGGCGTCATGGCGCTGTTCGTGCTGCTCGCCCTGACCGGCTTCCCGCAGAAGTTCCCGGAGGCGGGATGGGCGGCCGTGCTCGTGGACCTGCTCGGCGGGATCGGCGTCACCCGCTGGCTCCACCGCGCGGCGGGCATCGGCTTCGCCGCCCTGGCCGCCGTCCACCTGGGCGTCGCCGTCTTCCAGGCGGCCACGCGCCGCACCACGCTCTCCATGGTCCCCACCCGGAAGGACTTCCGCGACGTGCTGGTCATGCTGCGCTACTACCTCGGCCTCGCCGCCGAGCGCGCGCGCTTCGACCGCTTCGACTATCGCGAGAAGTTCGAGTACTGGGGCCTGATCTTCGGAGCCCTGATCATGAGCGCCACGGGGGTCGTCCTGCTCTTCCCCATCGCGTTCTCCAACTGGCTGGCGGGGGAGCTGATCCCCGTGGCCAAGGTGGCCCACAGCCAGGAGGGGCTCATGGCCTTCCTGGTCGTCGTCACCTGGCACATCTACAACGCCCACCTCGCGCCCGAGGTCTTCCCCTTCAACAAGAGCATCTTCACGGGCAGGATCAGCCGCGAGCACCTCCGTCACGAGCACCCGCTCGAGTACGAGCGCCTGTTCCCGGAGGACACGGGGGCGGCCCGCGCCACGGACGAGGGGACGGCCGCGCCCCTCCCGGCCGCTCCCAGCCGCGGGCGCAATGGCTGAGAGCCCCGCCCCCCTGCGGGACGCCTGGAGCCAGCACAGCATCCAGCGGCGCGTCCTGCTCCTGGCGGGGGCGGGCTCCATCGCGTCCGTCGTGCTGCTCGGAGGGATCGCCTGGCAGGGCCTCGCGTCGCTGGAGGGGCGCGTGGCCGAGGAGCGGCTGCGCACGGCCACCTCCGCCGCGCGCACGCTCGACCACCTGCTGGGCGAGACCCAGGCCG
>DATBIO010000178.1:0-10590 GCA_036556965.1 Vicinamibacteria bacterium | reverse complement strand
CTCCATCCCGACCTCGGCATCGAGTACTACGAGGAGCTGTTCCGCTGGATCAAGGCCAGCTATCCCATCTGGATCCACGGCCTGAGCCCGGCCGAGGTCAAGCACATCTGCCGCATGTCGAGCCTCACCACCGAGGAGTGCCTGCGCCGCCTGGTGGCGGCCGGACTCGACTCGATCCCCGGCGGCGGTGCGGAGGTGCTCTCCGACCGCGTGCGCAGCGTCATCGGCATCGCCAAGGGCACCACCGCGGAGTGGCTGGAGGTCATGGAGGTGGCGCACGGCCTGGGCCTGCGCACCACCGCCACCATGATGTTCGGCCACGCGGAGACGCTGGAGGAGCGCGTGGACCACCTGCTCCACCTGCGCGACCTCCAGGACCGCACCTCCGGCTTCACCGCGTTCATCGCCTGGACCTTCCAGCCCGCCAACACGGCCATGGCCGGCGAGGAGCTCAGCTCCTTCCAGTACCTGCGCACGCTGGCCGTGTCCCGCGTCGTGCTGGACAACTTCGCCAACGTGCAGGCCTCCTGGGTGACGCAGGGACCCAAGATCGGGCAGGTCTCGCTCCGCTTCGGAGCGAACGACTTCGGCAGCCTGATGATCGAGGAGAACGTGGTCTCGGCGGCGGGGGCCCACTTCCGGCTCACGGAGGCGGAGATCGCCCGCGCCATCCAGGACGCCGGGTTCATCCCCAAGCGCCGGACCATGCACTACGAGATCGTGGGCGACCCCTACTGCTGGTCCCACCCCACGCCGGGCCTGCCCGCGGAGCCGGCCGAGGCCACCTCTCTGGCCGGCTGAGCGCGCGCCCGCCTACTTCTTGGCCGACTTCTCCAGGTCGCTGAGCGCCTTCCGGGCCGTCTCCGCCTGCGGCCCCTCCGGCTGCAGCTCGAGCACCTTCCGGAAGTCGGCCTTCGATTCCTCCAGCTTGCCCGCCTGCAGGTAGGCGAGCGCCCGCTGGTAGTAGCCGTCGATGAAGGCCGGGTCCACCGTCACCGCGTGGGTCAGGTAGCCGGCGGCCTCCTCCGGCTTCTGCGCGTTCAGGAACGCCACCGCGATGTTGTAGTAGACGGCGGGGTCCTTGATGGTGGCGGGATCGATGCCCTTCACCAGCTCGGTGGCGCGCTCCGTCTGGCCCGCGCGCAGGGAGGCCTCCACGGCCAGCCCGCGGATGGTGGCGTTGCCGGGGTCCGCGTCCAGCACCCTCTGCAGGTGGTCGAGGGCCTTGCCGTAGTCCTTCTCCTCGCTGTAGGCCAGCGCGATGCGCGCGTTGATCTCCTTGGCCAGGTCGGGCCGGAGGGCCAGCAGCTTCTCGTACTCGGCCCTCGCCTCGGGGTAGCGGGCGGCCTTGAAGGCCGCCTCCGCCGCCTCGAAGGCCCGGGTCACCTCGGGCGGGGGCCCGGCCGGCCGCTGGAGCGTGACCTCGATGGGCTTGCTGCGCTGGCCCTCGCTGGCCAGGTTGAAGCTGATCTGGAACGGGGCGAAGCCCTCGGCGGCGACGTCGATGTTCCACTGGCCGGCGGCCAGGCCGAGGATCGCCCATTTGCCCTTCTTGTCCGTCGTGACCGTCGTCCCGCCGCCGCGCGACGGGAGATCGAGCTTCACCGACGCGCCCTCGATGGGCTTGCCGGCGGCGTCGGTGACCTTGCCCTCCAGCCGCCCCAGGCCCTTCCAGTCCTGGGCGGGGAGGGGAGCCGCCACCAGCAGGGCGGCGGGGATCAGGGCGGTTCTCAGCAGTCGCATTCCACGGACCTCCGAAAGGGCGATTGTAGCGTGCCGGCCTAGAAGGCCGCCCGCAGGCCCAGGCGCACGGTGCGGGGAAGCGTCCAGCGTGTTGGATGGCCGAAGAGGGACGACGCCGCGTTGCGGTACCGCTCCATCACGCCCTCCCCGTCCAGGAGGTTGAAAGCCTCGGCGGCCACGGTGAGGCGCGCGCCGCCCAGGGCGAAGGGACGGCTCAGGCGAAGGTCCAGCGTCCAGGTCGAGTCGAGGCGGAAGGTGTCGGCGGCCGGGCTGGCCAGGACGCGCCACGAGCCCGTCTCGCCGAGGGTGGCCTGGTGGAACACGGGCATGGCCGTGCCGCGGCGGGCGACCAGGCCTCCCGCGAGCTCCAGCTCGGCGGGGAGGCTCCAGGCGCCGTAGGCCGAGAGGCTCCAGCGCCCGCCCACGAACACGTCGTCGCCCGGGCCACCGGTGGCGGCGCGGACGCCCACCTTCCCCTCGTCCACCAGCGGGTCGACGTCGAGCGGCGTGGGGTTGCCGAAGTAGGGCGACACCCCTTCCGAGAACCGCTCCTCCCAGTCGTCGTAGGAGACGGCCAGGCGCAGTCCCCACTTCTTCTGGAAGCGGCGGAGGACGGCGAGCTCCCACCCGTGGAACACCTGGCGGTAGCCCTCGCGGTTGACCAGCCGGCGCTCCACCGACGCGGGCACGAAGGTCTGCACCGCGTAGGGCTGCCCGTCGGACAGGCTGCCGGTCAGGACCGCGCCCGGGACGTAGGGTCCGGGCAGGAGATCGGCGGGAAGCCGCGTGTTCCGGCGGTGCACGTACGACAGCGACACGAGCAGGTTGGGCCGCGCCTCCCGGTCGAACCCGGCCACGAACTCGTGCGTGCGCGGGGCGGAGTAGCCCTCGTCCACCGTGTCGGCGCCCAGCGGCAGCGGGCCGAACCCGCCGGCCAGGATCTCCGCGCCCGGCACCAGGCGTGGCTTGTTGAAGCTGTCGTAGCCGACCTCGGCCGCGGAGAGGCGGCCCCCGTAGCGTCCGATGCCCGCGCGGACCACGGTGCGCCGCACGGCGTCCAGGCCGAAGGTGGCGGCCATGCGGGGCGAAACGTCGCTCCAGGTGAAGGGGGTGCGGTGGCCGGGCTCCTCCGCGAAGATCCCGGGCGCCACCTCCACCCTCGTGGGCCGCACGTCGCCCCACTGCCGGTCCAGGCGCGCGCCCACCAGCAGCGTGAGCCGGCTCACCACCATGCGGTCCTCGGCGTAGAAGGCCAGGTGGTGCACGCGGTCGTCGGCGTGCCCGTCGCGGATGAAGGCGGTGCGGCCGTCCACGTCCACGAGGCCTTCGCCGGGCCAGAACCCGCGCAGGTCCTCGTCGTCGCGGGCGTAGGCCGCGCCCAGCCGCAGCTCGTGGCCGAGGCCCGCGCCGTTGAACCCGGCCCCGAAGTCGAGGCTGGCCAGCCGCCGGGTGCGCCGGCTCTCGATCTGGAGGGTCGAGCCGGACGTGCGGCCGGCCGAGGGGCTGATGGTGAGGCGCGGAGCCAGGCCGCCCGCGGGCACCAGCGAGACGTCCCGGCGGAAGCGCGCGACCCGTGCCTGCAGGAACGCGGGGCCGAAGGCGTGCGTGGACTCCAGCTTCAGCAGGCCGGGCAGCCCGCTCCCGCCCTCGTCCCGGCGCCAGGTCGCTTCCGGCGCCTCCAGGCAGCCGGCGCACAGGCCCGTGCCCAGGCCGGAGCCGTCGCGCTGGCCCCGGAACCACGACAGGCCGAGGTGGTGGCTGAGCGCGGGCTGCCAGTCCAGGCGCAGGGCGGCCTGCGTGGCGGTGGTCTCCTCCGCGCGGGCTTCCGGTCCGCGGAGGCCGCGCACGCGCTGCCGCCCGGCTCCCGCCCAGCCCCAGAGGCGGTCCTCGGCGAGGGGGCCGCCGACGCTGCCCCCGAGGTCCCACGACCCCTCGAGGTGGTCCCGAGCCTCGGGCGTGCCGCCCAGGATCCGCGTGAAGCCGTGCGCGGCGCCGTGCAGGTCCTCGTCGGCGTGGGGCAGCGCCACGTGCAGGGCGGCGCCGGGGGTGGCGTGCCGGAGGCCCTGGCCGGCGGTGGCCAGCTGGACCTCGTAGAGGGAGCCGAGCGCCACCGCGGCCGGCGCGGTGAAGGGCGCGCGCCGCTCGCTCACGTCCACGCCGTCGATGGTCCAGGTCCCGTCCTGCGGGCGGACGCCGTGGGCGGACGCCACGGGGGGGAGGCCGGTGGTCGTCTCCAGGGGCGCGTTGCGGTCGAGGTAGGCGCCCGGCATCTGGACGGCCAGCGCGTGCGGCTCGCCGGGCACGGGGACGCGGTCGAGCTCCTCGCGCGTGAAGCTGGCCGCTCGCCCCGCGCGCCGCGGGTCCGGCATGCGGTTGTCCTCCACCACCGTGATGGTCTCCGGGCGGGTCGTCTTCTTCAGGTAGACGCGGACCTCGGCCGTGCGGCCCATCGCCACGCGCACACGACGGCGCTCCACGGTCGCGTGGCCCGGCAGCGTGAAGACCAGGGTGTAGGTGCCGGGGCGGAGGTGGAGGAGCCGGTAGCGCCCCGCGCCGTCCGTCGTGGTCTCGAACGCGGCCCCCTCGCCCTGCGCGCGGACGGTGACGCCGGCCACCGGCTGGCCCGGCTCGTCGGCGACGGTCCCGAAGAGGTCGCCGGTGCCGCCCTGGGCGGCGGCGAGCGCGGGGAGAAGGGCCAGGAGGAGGGCGCCGAGCAGCAGCATCCGTGCCTTCATTTAAGCACCCGCGAAACGCGCGGGGCGGGGTGCGCCGAGATTCCGGCTTCCGCCCTCTACGCTTAGACTGCGGCGCGATGGCCGACGAGACCATCGGCGCGGCTTGGGTGCTTCCGGTGGCGGCGCCGCCGATCCGCGACGGCGCGGTGGTGGTGGCGGGCGGGCGCGTGGCGTGGGTGGGGCGGAGGGCCGACGCGCCTTCCCTCACGCGCGACCTCGGCCCCGGCGTGCTGCTGCCCGGCCTGGTCAACGCCCACTGCCACCTGGAGTTGTCCTGGCTCCGCGGACGGCTGTCCGGCGCGCGCGGCTTCGTGCCCTGGGTGGAGCACCTGGTGGAGGCGCGCGCGGAGGAGGACCTGGAGGCCCTGCGCGCAGCGGCGGACGAGGCCATCGCGGAGGCCGTGGCCTGCGGCACGGCCGCGGTGGGCGACGTCTCCAACACCCTGGCCCACCTCGACCTGCTGGAGGCCTCCTCTCTCCACGCCGTGGTGTTCCACGAGCTGCTGGGGTGGGACCCCGGCGTGGCCGACCGCGTCTTCGCCTCCGCGTCCGCCCGCCGGCGGGCGCACGCCGGCGCGGGCGGAAGGGTGACGGTGCGCCTGGCCGCGCACGCGCCGCACTCGGTCTCCCCGCGGCTGCTGCGCGCGCTGGTGGAGGACGGTGGCCCGGCGGCCATCCACCTGGCCGAGGCGCAGGCGGAGACGGACTTCCTGGCCACCGGCGAGGGCGAGTGGCGCGGCTTCCTGGACCGCCGCGGGCTGGGGCACGTCGGCGGCGCGCCGCCAGCCACCAGCCCCGTGCGCTACCTCGAGGCGCTGGGCGCGCTGCACCCCGGCCTCCTGGCCGCGCACGCCGTCCGCGTGGACCAGGGCGACCGCGCCCTGCTGGCGCGGCGCGGCGTGAGCGTCGTGCTCTGCCCCCGCAGCAACGCCACCCTGGGCGTGGGCCTGGCCCCGCTGCCCGAGCTCCTGGCGGACGGCGTCCGCGTGTGCCTGGGAACGGACAGCCTGGCCAGCGCGCCGTCCCTCGACCTCCTGCAGGACGCCGCCCTGCTGCATCGCGCCTACCCGCAGGTGCCGCCCCGCGCGCTGGTGCGGGCCGCGACGGCCGGGGGAGCGGAGGCCCTCGGCCTCGGCGACCTCGGCACGCTGGAGCCGGGCCGGCGCGCCGCCCTCGCCTTCGCCCCCGCGCCGGCGGAGGTGGCCGATCCCGAGCGCTTCCTCGTCTCCGGCGAGGCGCGCTGCCGGCGGGTGGACGCGTGACGGCGCTGCTGGGGCGCGTGGCCGCCTACGGCCGCATGATCCGGTTCACGCACTCGGTCTTCGCCCTGCCCTTCGCGCTGACCTCCGCCGTGCTGGCCGCCGGCGAGCAGGTGCCGTGGCGGGCGCTGGGCTGGATCGTGGTGGCCATGGTGGGGGCGCGCAGCGCGGCCATGGGCTTCAACCGGCTGGCCGACCACTCCCTCGACGCGCGCAACCCGCGCACGGCGGGACGCGAGCTGCCGCGTGGCGCCCTGCGCCGCGCCGAGGTGTGGCTCTTCGTGGCCCTCTCCGCCGCCGCCCTGGTGGCGGCGGCGGCCATGCTCAACCCCCTCTGCCTGGCCCTCTCGCCCCTGGCCCTGCTCATCGTCTTCGGCTACTCCTTCACCAAGCGGTTCACGCCCCTGTCCCACTTCTTCCTCGGCCTGGCCCTGGCCGTGGCCCCGGTGGGCGCGTGGCTGGCCATCCGCGGCGCCTTCGCGGCGCCGCCCTTGCTGCTGGGCCTGGCCGTCCTGGCCTGGGTGAGCGGCTTCGACACGATCTACGCCTGCCAGGACACCGCCTTCGACCGCGCGGCCGGGCTGCACTCGCTGCCGGCGCGGCTGGGGGTGGCGGGCGCCCTGCGCGTGGCGCGCGGGCTGCACGCCGCCGCCGTGCTCCTCCTCGCCGTCCTGCCGGCCTTCGTGGCCCTGCACCCCGTGTACTTCGCGGGGGTTGCGGGGGTGGCCGTCCTGCTCCTCTACGAGCACTCGCTGGTGAGGGCGGACGACCTCTCGCGCGTGGACGCGGCCTTCTTCACCGTGAACGGGTGGATCAGCGTGGGCTACTTCGGGGTCACGGCGGCGGCGCGCCTTCTGGTGCGATAATCCGCGGCTTCATGCCCGCCCCCACCCGCGCCGCCCAGGCCCTCCGATGACGGCGGCCCGTGGGCACGCTCCGGGGGCCGGCGCGGAGCGGGGCCAGGGTGCCGTCGAGCGGCCGAGACCCGTCCCCACGCCCGGCGCTCCCGAGCGGGAGGCGGTGCGCTCCATGTTCGACCGCATCGCCCCGCGCTACGACCTGGCCAACCGCGTCCTCTCCGTGGGGGTGGACCGGAGCTGGCGGCGCGCCTGCGTGGCCTCGCTCTCCCTTCCCAAGGGAGCGCGCGTGCTCGACCTGTGCACGGGCACCGCCGACCTGCTGCTGGAGGCGCTCTCCCCGGAGCCCACCCGCCGCGGCACGGGGGTCGACCTCTCGCCGGGGATGCTGCGGCTGGGGGCGTCCAAGCTGAGCGCGCGGGGGATGGCGGCGCGCGCCGCCCTGGCCGCGGGCGACGCCTGCACCCTGCCCCTGGCCGACGCCTCCTTCGACGCCGCCCTGGCCGCCTTCGGGATCCGCAACGTGGACGACCTGCCGCGGGCCCTGCGGGAGCTGTCGCGGGTGCTGCGGCCGGGCGCGCCGCTGCGCATCCTCGAGTTCACGGAGCCGCGGGGCGCGCTGGGCTGGGCCAGCCGCTGGTACCTGCGCCACGTGCTGCCGCGCGTGGGCGGGCTGGTGAGCGGTGACCGGGGGGCCTATGCCTACCTGCCCGCCTCCGTGGCGCGCTTCCCGCGGCCACCCGCGTTCGCGGCCCTCCTGGTCGAGGCCGGCTTCCGCGGCGTGCGCTGGCGCACGCTGACCCTCGGAGTGGCCTGCCTCTACGAAGGCGAGCGCGCGGCGTGACCCCGCTCGGCGCCGTCCTGCAGCGGCTGGCCGCCCGCCTGGAGCCGCACCGGGCGGCGGTGGTGGAGGCCTGGGCGGCGGCATCGCCCGATTCGCCCGCGCGCGGAGAGGGCGCGGCCGGGCGCTGCGCGCAGGAGCTGGAGCGCACGCTCGCGCGGCTGGCCCAGGGCGACCTCGAGGGCCTCGTCCTGGACGAGCGGCGCGCGGCGGAGGCGGCGGCGCGCCAGGGCCGGGGACCAGCCGCGCAGGCCCTCGAGCTGAGGGCCTGGGAAGGCGCCTGCCTGAGAACGCTGGCGGGCGGGGAGCAGGCCCCGCCGCCCTCCGAGGAGACGGCGGCCCTGCAGGAGGTCGCGCGGCGCCGCCTGGGGGCGCTCCTGGAAGCGCACGAGGTGGAGGCGGCCCGGCGCCTGGCGGAGGCCGAGGACCAGGCGGCGCAGGCGGCGGACCGGGCGCGCGACCTGGCCGCCGCCAACGAGTCGCTGCGCCAGGCCCAGGCCCTGAGCCAGCACCGCGCGGAGCAGATCGCGCTCATCAGCGCGTTCGCGCGGCGGATCTCCAGGGTGCGCGAGCCGGAGAGGCTGATGCAGGACGCGGCGGAGATCATCCAGGCACGCATGAACCACACCTATGTCGCCGTGGTCGTGCTGGACGACGAGGGGATGCTGGTGGGCCGCTGGGCGGGGAGGGCCGGCGTGGGCCGGCGCAGCGCGGGCCGTGCGCAGGGCCCGGCCGCGGGCGTGATCGGGCGCGCCTTGCGCAAGCGCGCGCCGCAGGTGGTGGACGACGTGGCCGAGGACGCCGACTATCATGCCGACGTGCCCGGCACGCGGTCGGAGATGGTCATCCCGTTGCTAGAGGAGGGAGAAGTGGTGGGAGCGGTGGATTTCCAGAGCGAGAGAGTGGGCGCCTTCGACCTCGACGCCGTGGCCACGGGGGAGACGGCGGCGGAGTTCCTGGTGATCGCGCTGCGCAACGCGCGGTTGCTGGCGGAGGCGCGCCGCTCGTGAGGGGCCTCCTCCTGGTGGCCCTGTTGCAGGGGAGCGCGGACCAGGGCGTGCGCGAGGCGGCCCTGGCCCGCGTGCCCAGGGCGCGCGCGGTGGCCGCCGACGCGGCCATCGTGAAGGCGGTGGTGATGAGCAACGCGCGCGGCGACAGCCTGGTGGACATCCAGCGGCGCGACGCGGAGTGGGTGAACGACCGCAACCACCCGCTGCGCCGCCAGATCACGAGCGCGCCGTGCTCCGACCGCACGAGGGCCCTGGTGGCCGACGACGCCGCCGTGGTGGAGGCCTTCGTCATGGACGACAAGGGGGCGCTGGTCTGCGCCTCCCGCGAGACCTCCGACTACTGGCAGGGCGACGAGGCCAAGTGGATCAAGCCCGTGCGCGAGGGGCGCGACCCGCTGGTGGAGGAGCCCGCCCTCGACGCCAGCACGGGGACCTACGCCGTGCAGATCAGCGTGCCCGTGGTGGAGAACGGGCGCCGGTCGGGGGCGGTCACCCTCACCCTTAAGATCCGGCGGCAGGCGCGCTGAGGGCCGTCCCCGGTCCCGTCGCGGGCCGGGCGCCCAGGCCGAACACGTCGGCCAGGTGCCCGGCCAGCCGGTCCTCCACCTCCTGCGCGGGCGGGCGGCGCCCGAGGAGCCGCTCCAGGCTGGTGACCCCGCGGCCGGTGATGCCGCAGGGCACGATGAGGCCGAAGGGCGCGAGGTCGGTGGTGGCGTTGAAGGCGAACCCGTGCGACGTCACCCAGCGGGCGATGCGCACGCCGATGGCCCCGATCTTCGCCTCGCCGATCCAGACGCCGGTGAGGCCGGGGACGCGTCCCGCGGCCAGGCCGTAGTCGCGCGCCGTCCGCATCATCACCTCCTCCAGGTCGCGCACGTAGCGGTGCACGTCCTGTCGTCCGGGGCCGAGGTGGAGGATGGGGTAGCCCACCACCTGCCCCGGCCCGTGGTAGGTGACGTCGCCCCCGCGGCCGCTCTCGTGCACCTCGAAGCCGCGCGCGCGCAACGCCTCCACGGGGAGGAGCACGTTCTCGGGGCGCGCGCTCCGGCCCAGGGTGAAGACCGGCGGGTGCTCGAGCAGGACCAGGGTGTCCGGTATGGCGCCGCGCTGGCGCTCGGCCACCAGCCGCTCCTGGAGCGCGAGCCCTTCCGCGTAGGGCACGCGCCCCAGGCGGAGGACGTCCAGGGGGGGCAGGGTCAGAGGGCCGATTCGTCGAACTCCTGGAGGGCGGACTTGACCTGGGCCATGAAGCGGTCCGCGTCGGAGCCGTCCACGATGCGGTGGTCGAAGGTGAGGGCGAAGTAGGACATGGTGCGGATGGCGATGGCGTCGTCGCGCACCACCGGCCGCTTCTCGATCGTCCCCACGCCCAGGATCCCCACCTGCGGCTGGTTGATGATGGGCGTCCCGAACAGGCTGCCGAAGACGCCGGGGTTGGTGAGGGTGAAGGTCCCGCCCTGCACCTCCTCCACCTTGAGCCGCTTGCCGCGCGCGCGCTCCGCGAGGTCGTTCACGGCGCGGGCCAGGCCCAGGATGTTCTTCTCGTCCGCGTTGCGGATGACGGGGACGATGAGGCCCCAGTCCAGGGCCACGGCCATGCCCACGTTGACGTCGTGGTGGTACACGATGTTGTCGCCGTCCACGCTGGCGTTGAGCACGGGGAAGGCCTTCAGGGCGTCCACGGTGGCCTTCAGGATGAACGGCATGTAGGTCAGCTTGATCCCGCTGCGCTCCTGGTACTGGTGCTGGTACTTGCGGCGCAGCTGGTCCACCCGCGTCATCTCGATCTCCCACACGGTGCTGACGTGGGCCGAGGTCCGCCGGCTGACCACCATGTGCTCGGCGGTCTTGCGGCGGATGGGCGACATGGGCACGACCTCGACACGCGCGCCACCCGGCGTGGGCGCCGCGGCGGGGGCGGGGGCGGCGGCAGGGCGTGGGGCCGGCGCCGCGGGAGCGGCCGGCGCGGGGGCCTTCCCCGGGGCGGCGGCGGCAACCGGTGCGGGCGGCGGGGCGGACGCCGCGGCTCCCGGCTCCATGGCCGGCCAGGGCGGCAGGGCCTCGGCCGCCGCGGGGCGGGCCTCGAGATGGCCGAGGATGTCCTGCTTGGTCACGCGGCCCGAGATGCCGGTGCCGGAGACGTCG
>DATBIO010000177.1:0-29892 GCA_036556965.1 Vicinamibacteria bacterium | reverse complement strand
CTGGTCGCCGGCCTGGTCGAAGCGCACGCGGATGCTGCCGGGGGTGGTGGAGTCGGCGGGCACGGTGTCCGCGGCACAGGTCACGCTGGAGGTGCCCTCGCCCGCGCAGGTGAAGCCCTCCAGGTGGACGTCCTCGCAGGCCCCGCCCGGGCACTCGGCCCTCACCGTCACATTGGAGCCGGCCCCGCCGAAATTGACGAGGGAGAAGGCGATGGGGACCGGCTGGCCCTGGGTGGCAGTGGCGGGCACGGAGGTGAACCCCACGGACAGCTCCGGCCCGGCCACCACGCCGAAGGTGATCTCGTCCTCGTTGTTGCCGGGTGTGGAGTCGTTGTCGGCTCCGACGCGGGCGGTGTTGGTGTAGGTGCCGGGCTCGCTGATGGTGACGCGCACGGTCACGATGGCGGTGACACCGGCGGGCAGATCGCCGATGTCGCAGGGCAGGCCGCAGGGAGCGACGGACTGCGACGCATCGAACACGAAGCTCGCATCGACCAGCTCCATGCCGGGAGGCAGCTCGTCCTCGACCCTCACCCCGGTGGCGGCGGCGGGTCCGTTGTTCTTCACGCGGATGTAGAACTCGAACAGCCCCGCCGGGCTGGGGTCTGCGGCATTGGTGTCCTTGCCCAGCATCTGCAGGTCGGTGCCCTCGGTGGCCTGGCCGCCCAGGCTGACCTTCACCAGGAACCCATCCGTGGGGCCGCCGGCGTAGGGGTTTCCACCCGTGACCGGGAACCCGGCTCCCCCACTGCCGACGGCGTAGAGGTTGTTGGCTCCCGCCCACGTGGTGGACAGCACCCGCTCCCGCCCGCCCCCTCCGAGATAGGAGAACGCGTCCAGGTTTGAGACGGCTCCCGTGATGTTGGCGTGGGCCAGGAAGCCGTCGAGGTCCACGGCGCCCACCATGGCGAGGTCGGCCCGGGTGTCTTCGTTGAAGTCGGCGGCGGCCGCCCGGACCGGCCCTCTCGTTCCGGCGGAGAAGGCAGGGCCCGAGAAGATCACGGGGCCGGTGGCCATCGTCAGGTTGAACCTGACCTGGACGAAACCACCCTCGGGCACCACCACCGCCACGTCCCCCCTTCCATCCCCGTTCTGGTCCCCGACGTCGATGACCTGGCCCGTGCCCGAGCTGGTCACGACGGGAGGGCCGAAGGTCCCGCCGGTGTTCTCCACCACTCCGAACGCCCCCGTCCTGGTCGTGAACAGGATCTCCGGAAAGCCGTCCTGGCGCGCGTCATTGAAGGCCACGCCGTTCGGCCCTCCCGCGAGCGTGATCGTCCCGCGGACCATGAGCGGCCCCGACGCCGTCTTCTCCAGCACCGCCAGGGACGTGTTCGTCGAGACCACCGTGTCCCGGTCGCCGTCGGCGTCGATGTCGCCCGAGTCCATGTCCACCGGCATGTCGGGCAGCGACGTGGTGAAGGACACGTAGCCCTGGGTCGTGGGATCGAACGTCCGGACCTCGGGGGCGTCGTCGCGCAGCGCGACCACCCGTGGCGCCTCGTCCGGCGTGGGGACGGCGCTGTGGAACGAGAGCGTCACCCGCCCGAAGCTCATGGCCTCGCTCCCGGGCAGGAGGCTGGGCGTCCCGAACGTGCCGTTGCCGGTGTTGAGCCGCACCTCGATTCCGCTGGCGGTGGCGATGAAGAGGTGAGGACCCCCGGCCTGCAGCGGGGAGGGCCCCAGGGCCACGTCCTTGGCCGTGGGCGAGACAGGGAACCGGGGCAGCAGCGTGAAGGTGCCGTCTCCCAGGCCCAGGCCCACCTCGACCATGCGGTCGGCAGGGTTCCGGCTGTTGACCCAGAGCGTGACGGAGTCCTCGAACCCGTCGTTGTCCACGTCGCCCGTGGCGACGCGGAACCCGTCATAGCCCGTTGCCGTTCCCACCTCCTGGTGGACGGAGCCGGACCCCAGGTGCGTGGCAATGCCGAGCTGGGTCGAGCCGTGATGGCGCTGGAACCCGTTCAAGTCCGGGTAGTTGGTGGCGTCCGTCTCACCGCCGACCAGCACGTTGCCCGTGAAGTCGAACCGCACCGCCGAGGCCACGTCGTTGCCGCGGGCCGGCATGCGGAAGGCGACCCTGCGGGTGTGGTCCGGGTTCAGGCACAGGGCGAACGCGTCCTTGTCGAGAGAGCCCTGCCGCGGGAACAGGTCGTCCAACGTCAGGTTGGTCGAGCTGGTGGCGCCGACGATGCAGCAGGTGCCGGCCGGCGTCACCGAGGCGCCGGCCCGGTAGAGGTCGATGGCCAGCCCCTGGTCGAGGCCACTGCCGCCGAAGTGGGTGGAGAAGTCGAGCCCGGTGCCGTCGGGCGCGACGATGGCGAGGAAGGCGTCCTGCCCGCCCCCCAGGTCCGCCTGCACCGCGTTGATGCTGGGGAAACCCTGGGCAACGGTGGAGGAGGTGGTGCCGGTCACGTACGCGCGGCCCGTTTCGTCGGCCACGATGCCCGACCCCTGCTCGACGCCGTCGCCCCCGAGGTAGGTGCGGTAGCCGATCCCCAGGTTCGCGGTGTAATGCGCCACCCAGGCATCGGTCCCACGTCGAGTGGTCTGAAGGACCCCGGGTGTGGCGAGGCCATCCGACGCCGTCACGCCAGTGGCGAGAATGGACATGGGAGACGTGCCGGTGGACGTCATCCCGGAGAGTCGGTCGGCGGCGGCGCCGCCGCCGTAGGTGGCGGCGTCCAGGACGCCGTCGGGCGTGAAGCGGGCCAGGTACCAGTCCTCCACGCCGCCGAAAGCGGCCTGGGCGGGGTTGCCGGCGAGGGGCATGTTGCCCGAGCGGACGCTGGCCCCGAGGTAGATAGAGCCATCGGTGGAGGCCAGCACGGCTCGTCCCTGGTCCTGGCCGCTGCCGCCGATGACCGCCGTCCAGTGGACGGTGCTGAACATGTCCGTGCCGGCCACCAGCAGGATGTCGGACGTGCCGTCCGCGGATCCGGGGCCGCCCAGGATGGACGACGAGGTGGTGCTGCCGATGGCCACGATTCCGCCGCCGGCCAGGATGGCGAGGCCCTCCAGCGCGTCGGTGCCGGAGCCTCCGACCAGCACGGTGCCCTGGTTCAAGAAGATCGGGTCGATCACCAGCGGGCGCGCCGTGTCGTAGGCGCCCGTCCAGAAGGCCACGTGCCCGCCTTCCAGGCGGTACCCGGCGGCGACCGGCTGCCGGACGCCGCCCACCTCCTGGTAGGTCACGGGAGCGCGCTGCCGCAGCACGCCGCCGGGCGTGTGGAGGAGCAGGTCGCCCTGGCGGTCCACCTCCATGCGATCGACGCCGCTGAAGGCCAGGCGCACGACCGAAGGATCGGCGCCTGGCGCCACCACCACGTCGTATTCGAGCGCGCGGGCCGTCCCGTGGAAGACGACGTCCACCCCGGGATAGACGCCGGAGTAGCGGACGCGCTCGAAGGTCGGCACGCCGGTGCGCCACCGGGAGGGGTCGGCGCCCAGGAAGTAGCTGACGTGGCCGGGGAGCGCGTTCTCGGCGGCGATCGCGGGGGCCGCGCTGGCGCCCGGGAAGCGCATCTCGAGGACCGGGGCCACGGGCCGCCCCGGCATCCCGATGACCACCACGTCGGGCTTGAGCAGGAGCTGAAGGCCCGGCGCCCGGGCCAGGAAGCGCACGTCGGCGTCGCCGGCCTGGCCTCGGTTGGGCTCGAAGGCGATGGGCAGCCCGGCCCAGCGCGCGGGGAGCTCACGGACGCCCGGAGGATCGGCCACCGGGAGGGACGCGCCGGCCGCCGCGTGGACGGCGGCGCCCAGGACGGCACCCATGAAGGTCAGCAGGCGTCTGGCCACATGTCACCTCGCACGGCTCCTTAACGGACACGGGCCTGGCGATCTCGTGTCCGTTATCCATGGCCAGCCAGGTTGGCGCATGTCTCCCAGACGCGGGACGGGCCGATTGAAGCGTGCGAACGCCGGAGTTAGGCTTGCCGCCCGAGCGTCCCTCCGGTCCGACGGTGATCGAGCGAGCCGGTGCCAGAGCTGTCCGATCAGGCGCTGCATGCGCTGCTCCGAGACGACCCCGAGCGCGGCTGGCGCGCGTTCATCGACCACTACACGCCGACGCTGGTGGCGCTCATCGCCCGCGCCGGAGTGGCCGACCGCGATGACGCGGGCGACGTCTACGTGCGCGTCTGCGAGCGGCTGGCCGCCGAGCGCTGCCAGCGCCTGCGGCGGCACGACCCGGGCAAGGGCGCGCTGGCCGCCTGGCTCACCACCATCGTGCGCCACGTGGTCGTGGACTGGGTGCGCTCGCGGGCCGGCCGCCGCCGGTTGTTCCGCTCCATCGAGCGCCTGGAGCCCTTCGACCAGCGGGTCTTCGCGCTCTTCTACTGGGAGCAGCGCCGGCCGGCGGAGATAGCGGAGGCGCTGCAGATGGAGCGGCGGGAGCCGGTGGAGCTGGCGGACGTGCTCGACGCGCTGCAGCGGATCCAGGGCTCCATGACCGACCGGCATCGCGCCGAGCTGCTGGCCCTGGTGGCGCGCACGCGGACGCCCGCCGCCCTGGAAGACGCCGAGGCCACTCCCGCCGCCCCGCGCGCGCCCGGGAACCCCGAACAGTCGCTGCAGGTGCGGGAGCTGGACGGCCTGTTCGCGGCGGCGCTCTCCGCCCTGCCCGCGGGGGAGGCGGCCATCGTGCGCCTGCTCTTCCGGCAGGGATGGACACGCGCGCAAGTGCAGCGGGCCCTCCACCTGGACGAACTCGGCACCGAGCGGGTCAACGCCATCCTGCGACGGCTGCGCGAGCTGCTGGCGGCCCGGCGGGTTGGTCCGCGCGAGGCAGCCACGCCCGGCCTGCGCTTCCTGGAAGGCGGCACGGAGTGACGCACCTCGCGCGCGAGGAACTGGAGAGGTGGTGGGCGGAGGGCTCCCCGGCCGACCGGGAGCGGATCGAGGGCCACCTGGCCGAGTGCGACGCCTGCGGCGCGCTGTACGGGGAGGTGATCGATGCCGGACCCGCCCTCCCGAGCGCGGCCGTGGCCACGGACCCCGGGCTGGTCGCGCGCGGCTATCGCGCCTTCGACTCCCGCGCCCGCGGGGGACGCATGCCTCCGCGCGTGGCCGTGTGGCTGGCGGCGGCCGCGGCCGTGGCCATCGTCGCCCTCGGGCCGCTGGTGTGGCGTTCTCGCCCGGAGGCGGACGGAATCCGCGGAAGCTCGCTGCAGCCGCTGGCTCCCGTGGGAGCCGTCGTGCCCCCCCTGCGCTTCCAGTGGACCAGCCCGGTGGAGACGGCCGGGTACACGGTGGAGGTGCGGGACGCGGAACAGCGGCTGCTGTTCAGCCTGGCCGGCGCGGGTGAGGAGGTGGCGCTGCCCGCGGAAAGGCTGGCCGGCCTCACGCCCGGGCGGACCTATTGGTGGACCGTCGTGGCGCGCGAGCCTTCGGGCGAGGAGGTCATGCGCTCCCCGCCACGCGCCTTCTCCATCGTCTCCGGCCCCAGATGACCAGCCCCGCCGCGGCCCCTCCCGCCGCGCACAGGGCCAGGGCGGCGGCCGGCCCGCCCCACGCCGCGGGCACCGGAAAGTGCACGGCCTGGCGGGCGTGCCCGGTGACGATGAAGGGCGCCCAGTAGTAGGGGTGCCGGCGCTCGCCCCTGCCGCGCAGGAACGTGCGCTTGGCCTCGGCCAGCGCCCGGTCCGGCGACGCCCCGCCCCGGATCTGGCGATAGAACCCCTCCATCAGGTCCGAGGTGGAGCGGTCGCCGACGTTCCACAGGCTGGCGGTCACCGCGGCCGCGCCTGAATAGAAGAAGGCCCGCGACATCCCCATCAGGCCCTCACCGCTCACCTCGCGGCCCAGCGCGGTCTGGCACGCCGACAGGGTGACCAGCGCCCCTTCCAGCTTCAGGCCGTAGATCTCCCGCGTCTGCAGGATGCCGTCCGAGCCGCCGCCGAGCGGCGACAGGGCCAGCCCCGACCGCTCGGGCTGCGCCTCGTCGATCAGGGCGTGGGTGGCGAAGTGCAGGATGCGGAGGCCCGTGGCGCGCGAGGCTTCCTGGACCGCCTCCTCGGTGGCCGCCGGCCCTTCCAGCAGCCGGCTGGCGGGCTCGAAGGTGTCGGCGATGCCGCGCAGCTCGCGGCGGCTGTGCGGGAGGGGCTTGAGCCGGCCCGCCCACTCCGCCGCCAGGGCGCGCTCCTCCGCCGCCGGCAGGGACGCGGCCGTGACGGGAGAGCCGACGGCCAGCACCGAGGCCACGGCGGGAAGGGTCCGGCTGGCCTGCCTCAGGTAGGCCAGGCTGGAGACCGAGGGGGCGTAGGAGAGCGTGTTGCGCTCGACCAGGTAGCGGCCGCGTTCGTCGGCCAGCACCTCGAAGGGAAGGTAGCCCAGGATGGCGTGGGGCACCACGACGATGTGCGCCCCTTCCGGAACCTGCGCCACCACCGGCGCCGCCACCGCCCGCGAGAGCCAGGCCCGCGCTTCCTCGTGGACGGCCGCCCGGGGCGACTGGAGGGTGGGCAGCAGCCGGCGCACGGCATCCTCGATCTCGGCGCGCGCCGGCAGGCGCACGACCTCGGTGCGCGCGTGGTCCACGATCCAGGCCGCCGAGGCCGACCGACCCAGGAAGAACATGACCAGCGCCTCGTCGGCGCCCAGGAGCTCGCGGCGGGCCTCTTCCACCGACCACACCCGCGGGAACCGGGCCTGGGCCAGCGCCGGGCGGTCGAGGGCCAGCCGCAGCCGCCGGGTGGTGAGCGCCTCTTCGGCGGCCTCCACGGCGGCCGCCACCGCCCTCCGCTCCGCCGCCGGCACCCCGGGCGTGCGCAGGCGGGCCTGGCCGGTGGAGATCCGCTGGAGCAGCTCGGTCTCCGAGCGCAGGTACTCCGCGGGCACGGCCCGGGCCAGCTCGTCGCGGGCCATGAGGAGGTTCTCGAGGAAGACACGCGCGCGGGCGCGCTCCGCCACCGTGAACGCCCGCGCGTCCTCGCCCCTGGCGAGCAGGAACTGGATGAAGCGGTCGTAGGGGTCGTAGCGGGCCAGGGCCCGCCCGAGCATGCCCGCGCGGAAGCCCTCGAGGAGCACCGTGGCCTGGCTGGCCTCCAGGACGTCCAGCGTCTCGGTGAACATCCGTTCCGCCCGGGCGGGGTCGGCCAGGGCTTGGTAGACGCCGGCCAGCTCCATGCGCGCCTGCCAGCCGATCTTGACGTTGTCCTTTCGGCCGGCCTCGGCCAGGGCCTCGAGCAGGATCGGCTCCGCCTGTCCCGGCTGTCCCTGGAGGGCCAGCACCTGGCCGATGTTCTTGAGCAGCGTGGGGCGCTCGCGTCGCTGGCCGGTGCGCTCCTCCAGGGCCAGCGCCTGGCGGTAGCGCGAGAGCGCCTCTTCGAGCCGGCTCGAATCGCGCAGCACGCCGGCGCTGTTGTTCAGCCACGTCACCTCCAGGGGGAGGTTGCCGATCGCGCGCGCCGCCGTGAGCGCCCCCTCGAAGAGCGCCAGCGCGGCCGCCGCGTCTCCCTCGAACGCCCAGGCCACCAGCCCCAGCTCGCCCAGGGCGAAGCTCTCGCCCCGGCGGTTGCCGGTGCGCTGCGCGATGTCGAGCGCGTCCCGGAAGGCGCGCCGGGCGCGCTCGAGGTCGTTGAACTCGAACAGCGCGATCCCGCGGTGGACGAGGTAGGAGAAGCGCTGGGCGTCCGAGGGGTCGGCTTGCGCCTCGAAGGCGCGCTCCGTGTAGTCGAGCGAGCGGCTCCAGTCCCCGGTCTCCGCGTAGGAGCTGGCGAGCTTGGCCAGCGCCTGGCTGGCCAGGTCGTTGCGCCCCGCCTGCCGGGCCAGCTCCAGCGCCCTCTCGTAGTGGGGCAGCCCTCGCCGCGCGAAGCCGCGGAACCTCCACTCCGAGCCGCGGACGATCTCCAGGCGGATGGGCCACTCGCCGCCGGCCGCGCGCGCGGGCCCTTCGGCTTCCTCGGCCGCGCGGCGCGCCTCTTCGAAGCGGCCGAGCTCGAGCTGCGCCGCCGCCAGCCGCAGCAGCACCATGGCGCGCTGGGCGGGAGAGAGTCCCTCCCGGGCTCGCAGCCGCGTCAGCAGCCGTTCCGCCTGCGCGAATTCCGTGCGGTCGTAGAGCGCGGAGGCGCGGGCGATCTCCGCTTCCAGGCCCTTCGCGGCCGGCGTCCCGGTGCCGGATGGCCCGGCGCCCCCGCTGGACGCGACCAGCGCCAGGGCCGCCGTCATGACGACGCGGCGGCCGATCGCCCGTCGGTGTGTCCAGGTGGACATGGCTCCGCACCCCCTCTACGAGGCGAGGGACGGGATCGGATTGGGGACCTGGAAGAACTCCGCCGTGAGCGTCTCCTTTCCTCGACCCCTACTTGACGCTACAGCCGTCTGCGCATGCGCGGGACCGCATCAGGAGGCGGCGACCGCGTCCTGCAGATGGCGGGCGAAGGTGGCGGAGTCGATGTTGGCCCCGCAGACCACCAGGCCCACGCGACGGCCGGCCAGGCGCTCGCGCAGCGGCCCGCAGAGGGCGGCGGTGGCGGCGGCCCCCGCGGGCTCCACCGCGAGCTTGGCGGAGGCGAAGAGGAGGAGCATGGCCCGCCGCAGCGCGTCGTCGTCCACCAGGACGAGGTCGTCGAGGTAGCGGCGACACAGCGCGAAGCTGTAAGGCGCGGCGTGCGGCGCGCCCAGGCTGTCCGCGATGGTGCGCACGGCCTCGATGGCCTGGGGCGTCCCCGCCTCGAAGCTGCGCCGCATGCTGTCCGCGCCCTCGGGCTCCACCCCGAACACGAGGGTGCGCGGCGAGAGCAGCTTCACCGCCGCGGCCACGCCCGCGCACAGGCCGCCGCCGCCGATGGGGACGACCACGGCGTCGAGGTCGCCCACCTGCTCCGTGAGCTCGAGGCCGAGGGTGGCCGTCCCCAGGGCGGTCAGGGGACCCTCGAAGGGGTGGACGAAGGTGCGTCCCTCCGCGGCCTCGACCTCGCGCACGCGCGCGAAGGCCCGGTGCACGTCCGGCACCAGCTCCACCTCCGCCCCCAGCTCGCGGCAGCGCGCCACCCGGTAGGGGTTGGCGTTCCGGGGCATGACCACCTTGGCCGTGGTGCCGAGGCTGCGCGCGGCGAAGGCCACCGCCATGGCATGGTTGCCCGCGCTGACCGCGGTGACCCCGCGCGCGAGGGCCGCCGGCTCCAGGGCCAGCATCACGGTCAGGGCGCCCCGGGGCTTGAAGGACCCCGTGTGCTGGAACAGCTCTTCCTTCAGGAAGACGCGCGTGCCCGGAGGCACGGCCCGCCGCAGCGCGTCGTCCTCCCACTCGCGGACGGGGGTGGCGACGATCCGCCCCTCCAGGCGCGCGCGCGCCGCGCGGATGGTCTCCGCCGTGGGCGCCGGCTGCTCGCTCACGGCCGGGGCCGGCGGCTCACGGCCCCTCGGGCAGCAGCGCCTCGAAGGGGACGTTCTGCGGCCCGTTCTCCGTGCACAGCGCGTAGGTCTGGTCCTTGCCCTGCCAGCGCCCGTACATCGACACGCCCGCGTGGCGACCCTGCCGGTCCACGATGTAGTACTTCACGTAGTAGGTGGGGTTGCCGCGCGGGCCCAGCAGGCGCCGCTCCGTGCGCGCCTTGACGCGGCGCAGCGCCTCCATGCCCGCGTCCTTGGGGTGCATCCCGCGCCGCAGGTTGTCCACGATGGCGAAGGAGGCCAGGTGCATCAGGTTGGCCTCGCCGCGGCCGGTGGACCCCGCGGCCCCGACGTCACCGTCCACGTAGAGGCCCGCCCCCAGGATGGGCGAGTCGCCCACGCGCCCCGGGATCTTGAAGCTCAGTCCCGAGGTGGTGGTGACGCCGCAGATCTCGCCCTTGGGCCCCACCCCGTTGCAGTTGATGGTGCCGTGCAGGTGGATGCCGTGCACGAGGCCCTCCGCGATCATCTCGCGCCGGGCGCGGTCGCCCGCCTCCGTGCGCTTGACGGGGTCGAGCCAGTGCTCGGGGTCGATGCGGCGCTTCCACTCCAGCCACTGCCGGCGCGAGTTCTCGGTGTTGAGGTCGGCCTCGATGGCGAAGCCGAGCTGCCGCGCGAAGTCCTGCGCGCCCTGTCCCACGAGGAGGTGGTGGTCGGTCAGGTCCATGACCGCGCGCGCCACGTTGGCGGGCGTGCGCACGCCGGCCAGGCTGGCCACTCCTCCCGCCCGCCCGCGCGGCCCGTGCATGACGGAGGCGTCCAGCTCCACCACGCCGTCGGCGTTGGGCAGGCCGCCGTAGCCCACGCTGTCGTCCGCGGGGTCGAGCTCGTTGATGTTGACCCCGGCGATGAGGGCGTCGAGGACGTCCTCGCCGCGCGCGATGCGGAGGAAGGCCTCCTCCACCGCCGTGCGCGGTCCGCCGTTCCTGAACTCGTTGCCGTTGCCCGAGGCGACGACCACGGGCTTGACCGACCGGGGCGCGAGGACGGTCGGCCCTTCCCCGAAGAGCGGGCCGGGCGACGCCGCGGACAGACCCGCCGCCGCACCCGCCTTGACGAACTCGCGCCGGCTCGGCGACTGGATCATCGTGCCTCCTCGAGCACGCCCGCGAGGTCCCCCTTGCGGATGGTCTCCTCCACCAGGCGCCCCACCTCGTCGTTGACCTTCGCGTGCGGCGGCTCGAACCATGGGCGAAGACGAAGGCCCGATGCTAGCAGGATCGGGGTGGAGCGGGGCGCGCCTCGCGCGGGATGCGTGCTGCTAGCATTCGGCGGTTCCCGAACCGGAGGTTCCCATGCGCCGGCTCCTGCTGTCCGTGGTCCTGGCCGTGCTCACCGGAATGCCCGCAGACGGCGAGCCTTCCCGTCCCGAGGAGCTCTGGGAGGCCGCCCGGCGGGGCGACACGAAGGCGGTGCAGCGCCTGCTGGGGTCCGGCGTGGACGTGAACGCCCGGACCCGCTACGGCGGCACCGCCCTCTCCTTCGCCGCGGACAAGGGCCAGGTGGAGGTGGTCCGCCTTCTCCTCGAAAGAGGGGCCGACGCCAACGCCAAGGACACCTTCTACGGGAACACGCCGCTGGGGTGGGCGGTACACCACGAGTTCGTGGAGATCGCGCTCCTCCTCGTCCAGAAGGGGGCGGAGGACTACGCCGAGGCCCTCGGCGTGGCGGTCAAGAAGAAGGACCTGCGGCTCGCCCAGGCGGTGGTCGGCCGCGGCCCCCTCGATCCCGCCGTGCGCGCGGCCGCCCGGGGCCGCGCGGCGGAGACGGGCGCGGCCGACATCGCCGCGCTGCTGGAGAGGGCGGCGGTGAAGGCGGAGCCGCCGATCGCGCTCGCCCCGGAGACCCTGGCTCCCCTGACGGGGACCTACGGCGGCGAGGACGGCAGGGGCGCGGACGTCGCCGTGGACCAGGGCGTCCTGGTGGCCCGCTTCGAGGGCAAGCCGGACTTGCGGCTGGTGCCGATCGGCGAGCGCCGCTTCCGCGGGCCCGAGGGCAGCGAGACGTGGGTCGAGTTCGGGGGCCGCGGGGGCACGATCGAGTACCTCCGCGTGCAGGAGGGCGCGTCGCGGCGTTTCATGGGGCGCGCGGCGGCACCCGCCACGGCCGCCGGCGCCGCCCCCGTCTCCTCCGCCCCCCTCCCCGCGGCCCGCCGCCGGGCGGCGGCGCCCTGGCCCTCCTTCCGGGGGCCGGAGGGCTCGGGGATCGCCGACGGCCAGGGGGCCCCCGTCACGTGGGACCTGCCCGGAGGGAGGAACGTGCGGTGGAAGGCACCCATCCCCGGGATCGCCAACTCGAGCCCGGTGGTCTGGGGCGACCGGGTCTTCGTGTCCACCGCGGTGAGCTCGAAGGCCGACGCCACCTTCCGCACCGGACTCTACGGCGACGTGGACTCGGTGGACGACCTCTCCTCGCACTCCTTCCGGCTCTTCGCCCTCGACCGCCGGACCGGGCGCGTGCTGTGGGAGCGCACCGCGGAGGAGCGCGTGCCCACGGTCAAGCGGCACCTCAAGTCGAGCCTGGCCAACCCCACGCCGGCCACGGACGGCAAGGCGGTGGTGGTGCTGTTCGCCACCGGCGGCCTCTTCGCCTACGACGTCGAAGGGGGTCTTCTCTGGAAGAAGGACCTCGGCACCCTCGACAGCGGGTGGTTCTACGACCGCTCCTACCAGTGGGGATTCGGCAGCTCGCCCGTCATCCACGGCGGCCGTGTCATCGTGCAGGTGGACATCCAGAAGGGCTCGTTCCTCGCCGCCCTCGACCTCGCCACGGGGCGCGAGCTCTGGCGCACCGCGCGCGAGGAGATCCCCACCTGGGGGACGCCGGCCGTCGTGCGCGGGGCCGCGGGCGACGAGGTGGTCACCAACGGCACCACGGTGCGCGGCTACGACCCAGGGACAGGCGAGCTGCTCTGGTCGCTCAGGCCGAACTCGGAGGTGACGGTGGCCACGCCCGTGGCCGGCGAGGGGCTGGTGTTCGTGACCGCCGGCTATCCGCCGGTGCGGCCGATCTACGCCATCCGCCCCGGGGCCAGGGGCGACCTGACCCTGCCCGCGGGAGCGACCTCGAGCGCCGCCATCGCCTGGAGCGCCTCCACCGACGGCACCTACATGCCCACGCCCCTCGTGTACGGCGGGCTCCTCTACACCCTCAACAACAACGGCCGGCTCTCCTGCTACGACGCCCAGACGGGCGCCCTGCGCTACCGCGCGCGCGTGGGGACGGGGTCCTCGAGCTTCACCGCCTCGCCGGTGGCCGCCGACGGGCGCCTCTTCATGACGAGCGAGGAGGGCGACGTCTACGTGCTGAGGGCGGGACCGAGCTACGAGCTGCTCGGCACCAACCGGCTGGGGGAGGTGGTGCTGGCCACCCCGGCGATCTCGGACGGCGTCATCCTCTTCCGCACCCTCAAGCAGGTGGTGGCCATCGGCGAGTAGGGATCCGCGGCGCCTAGAACGGCAGGCGCGGACGGAGGAGCAGCACCAGGGCCAGGAGGGGCAGGGCCGCTGCCGTGCGCCACTCGCGGTTCGCCCGCACCAGGCCCCAGTCGAAGCGCGAGGCCCGCGGACCCGCCGGCCGGAGGCGCGGCCGGAAGAGCGGCACCGCCGCGCTCCAGCGGCCGTGGTCCTCGGGGAACCGCTCCGCGAGGAAACGCGCCTCCTCGCGCATCACCGCGGGGTAGAAGGCGAGGAAGTACGCGGCCACCACCAGCACCGCCCACACGCTGCGGCACGCCGCCCCCACGGCCAGGGCGATGAGCAGGCTGCCGAGGTAGAGCGGGTTGCGGGTATGCGCGTAGGGGCCACCCGTGGCCAGGGCCTGCGTCTTGCGGAGGTGGCCGGAGGCCCACACGCGCAGCGCTTCGCCGGCCAGGGCCAGGGGCAGGGCCATGGCCAGCGAGCGCGGGGTGGGACGGGCCAGGGCGAGCACGGCCAGGCCGGCCAGGTATCCGACGGGCACGCGCAGGCGGGAGGGCATCAGGCCGCGTCCCCGCGCGGGGCCAGGCGCCGGTCCACGGCGGCGAGCACGCTCTGGACCGGGATCTCCCCCATGCGTGCGCCTTCCCGGCGGTAGCGCACGCGCCCCGCGCCGCCGTGCGGCGCCTCCACCACCTCGTCCGCGGGGGAGAACGGCCCGTTGCGCGCGGGGTCGGTGGGGCCGAAGAGGCCGACCACGGGCACCGAGGCGGCGCAGGCGAGGTGCAGGGGACCGGTGTCGGCGGCCACGAGCAGGTGCGCGCGGCGCAGGAGCTCGAGCAGCTCCAGGAGCGTGGTCGGGAAGCAGAGGGTGGCCGCGCCCCCGGCCGCCTCCACCACCCTCTCCGCGCGCGGGCGTTCCCCGGGGCCCCACGTCACCACGCAGGCCAGACGCCGCTCGCGCAGGCCGCGCGCCAGCTCTCCGAAGCGCTCGGGCGGCCAGAGCTTCTCCGGCCAGCCCCCGCCGGGGTTGAGGACCACGAAGTCGTCCAGCTTCAGCTCGAGCAGTCCCCGTTCCACCGCCGCCGCCTCGGCCACCCCCCGCGGCAGTCCGAAGTCCCGCGTGCCCACCGCCTCGATCCCCAGCGGCCGCAGCAGGGCGAGGTGCTCGTCGATCACGTGCGCGACCCCGGCCGCCGGAGGCACGCGCTCGTGCAGGAGCCGCGCGGAGGCGCCCTCGCGCCGCCAGGGAGCGGCGTAGCCGAGCGCGCGCCGGGCGCCGGACAGGCGCGCCCAGGCCGCCGACTTCCAGAGACCCTGCAGGTCGAGGGCCACGTCGCGCGGCTGCTGCCGCAGCGCGCGCAGGGCGGCGCGCGCCGCGCCCGCCCGGAAGCGCCGGGCGGGCGGCGCGGTCACCACGCGGGCCAGCGCCGCGTGCCCCTCGAGCAGGGGCCGCGCCGGCGGCTCCACCAGCCAGTCCACCGTCCACCCGCGCGCGTGCAGGGCGGTGGCGGCGGGCAGGGCGTGCACCACGTCGCCGATGGCGGAGAGGCGGACGACGAGGGCCCTCACGCCTCCCCGCGGATCCTCTGCAGCAGGGCGCGGGTGTCGTGGTCCTTGGCGTCGCCCACGATGGCCACGCGGCCGCCGTAGGAGCGCACGACGTCGCGCTCGGGGACGGTCTCCGGCGTGTAGTCGGTGCCCTTGCAGTGCACGTCCGGGCGCAGGGCCAGGAGGAGCCGGGACACGTCGTCCTCCTCGAAGACCACCACGTGGTCCACGCAGCGCAGGCCCGCCACCAGGAGGGCGCGGTCCGCGGCGCCGAGGACGGGACGCCCCTCTCCCTTCAGGCGGCGCACGGAGGCGTCCGCGTTCACCCCCACCACGAGCAGGTCCGCCTCGCGCTTCGCCCCCGCCAGGTAGCGCACGTGGCCGACGTGCAGGAGGTCGAAGCAGCCGTTGGCGAGGGCCACCGTCCGGCCGCTCCCCCGCGCCGCGGCCACGCGTCGCGCCACCTCCTCCAGGCTGCCGACCTTCGAACGCGCCGGGCGCACGCGCTCAGGCCAGCGCGCGGTCGGTCTCGACGGCCCGCGCGAGCTCGGGGGCGGAGACGGTGGCGGTGCCGCGCTTCATGACCACGATGCCGCCGGCGTAGTTGGCGAGGTGGGCGGCCTCGCGGGGGGTGGCGCCCGCGGCCAGGGCCAGGGTGAAGGTGGCGATGACGGTATCGCCGGCGCCGGTGACGTCGGCCACCTGGTCGGAGCCGTAGATGGGGACGTGCTCGGTGGGGCGGCCCGGCTCGAAGAGCGCCATCCCGTCGCTGCCGCGGGTGACCAGGCAGGCGCCGACCCGCAGCCGCCGGAGCAGGGCGCGCCCCGCGCGCTCGAGGCGCCGCCGGTCGTTGCCGATGGTCAGGCCGAGCGCCGCCTCCACCTCGGGCTCGTTGGGCGTGACCGCCGTCATGCCGCGGAAGGCCAGGAGGTCGAAGCGCGAGTCCACGGTCACGGGCACGCGGCGCCGGCGCGCGAAGGCCACCGCGACCTGCACCAGCTCGGGGGTGAGGAGGCCGAATCCGTAGTCGCTCACCAGCACGCCGTCCACGCGCCCGGACAGCGTGCGCAGGGCGCGGAGGACGGCGGCGCGCGCAGGGCTCGCGCCGTCCAGGCGCGTCACCTTGTCGATGCGCACCATCTGCTGCTTGGTGGAATGCACGCCACCCCCGAGGATCCGCGTCTTCACCGGCGTCACGTAGCCCGGGTCCACCACCACCCGGTCGGCGGGGATGCGCGTCTGCTTGAGCAGCGCGCGCAGGCGGCGGCCCGCGTCGTCGCGACCGACCACGCCCAGGGGCACCGGGAGGGCGCCCAGGGTGCGGATGTTGTGGATGGCGTTGGCGCCTCCCCCCAGCCGAAGGTCGGTGCCGTCGTACTGGAGGATGAGCACGGGCGCCTCGCGGCTCACCCGTTGCACGCGCCCGTAGAGGAACTCGTCGGCCACGAGGTCGGCCAGCACCACCACGCGCCGCCGCCGGAAGCGCGCGATGAGGGCCAGGAGGCGCTCCGCGCTGGGCGTCACGGGGCGGCCGCCTCCTCCGCGGCGAGGATCCTCGTCACCGCCTGCAGCAGGTCGTCCGCCACCAGGTCCGGCGGGCGCGGCCAGCCGGCGGCCTGGTAGGCGAGCTCGCCCCGCCCGTAGCCCGTGCGCACGAGCGCGGACCGGGCGCCCACCGCGTGCGCCAGCTCGACGTCGGGGCGCCGGTCGCCGATCATCCACGAGCGCGCGAGGTCGGCGCCCAGCTCGCGTTCCGCGCGCTGGAGGAGCCCGGGGCGGGGCTTGCGGCACTCGCAGTCCAGGCGGTAGGGCGGCTCTCCCACCGAGGGGTGGTGCGGGCAGTAGTAGATGGCGTCCAGGCGCGCGCCGCCCGCGGCCATGGCCTCGCGGACGGTGGCGTGCACCTCGTGGATCACCGACTCCGGGAAGTAGCCGCGCGCCACCCCCGCCTGGTTGGTGACGAGCACGGCCAGGCGGCCGCTGCGGTTGACCAGGCGCACCGCCTCCACCGACCACGGGAAGAGGCGGAAGCGCGAGACGTGGTTCACGTAGCCCACCTCGTGGGACAGCGTCCCGTCACGGTCGAAGAAGATGGCGGGCCGGCTCACCGCGAAGACCGCCGCTTCGGCCGCCGGCCGGCCGCGCTCATGCCGCGAGCAGCTCGAAGGCGGCGGTGGCCACGCGGTCGGCGTCCACGCGGCGCATGCACCGGTGGTCGATGGGGCACTCGCGCAGCAGGCAGGGCGCGCAGTGCACGGGCTCCCGCACCAGCCGGTGGCGCTCGCCCACGGGGGCCGTCTCGCGCCAGTCGGTGGGCCCGAAGACGGCGACGAGCGGCACGCCCAGGGCGGCGGCGACGTGCATGGGACCGGAGTCCCCGGTCAGGAGAAGGCGCAGCCGCGCCAGCACGCCCGCCAGCTCGGACAGGTCCGTCTCGCCGCAGAGGTTGCGCGCCTCGGTGCGCATGGCGGAGGCGACGGCGTCGCCCAGGGCGCGCTCGGCGCGCGCGCCCAGCACCACCGTGCGCGCCCCCGCCCGCCGGGCGACCTGGTCGGCGGCGGCGGCGAAGCGCTCGGGCAGCCAGCGCTTGGCGGAGCCGAAGGCGGCGCCGGGGTTGACGCCGATCCAGTCGCCGTCGTCCAGGAGGGCCGCGCCCCGGCCCGACCATTCCGGCGGGCACGCGAGAGCGGTGCGCGGCGGGTCGGTCACGGTGAGCCCCAGGCCCGCGAGCATCGCGCGATAGTAGTACACCTGGCTTCGGCCCCGGACCCCGCGCGGGACGCTCACCGCGCGCGTCAGGAGCGGGCGCCGCCCGTCCGTGGCGTAGCCCCAGCGCTCGGGTATCCCCGCGCGCCAGGCGGCGAAGGCGGCGCCGAAGGAGTTGGGCAGGAGCACGGCGGCGTCGAAGGCGCCGCGCGCCCAGGCCGCGTCCGCCCGCGCCCCCGCGCTCGTGCGGACGGCGTCGACCTCGGCCACGGCGCCGTAGAGCGCGGCCACGGAGGGACGGGCCAGCACCTCGAGGCGGGCCGCGGGGAAGGACGCGCGGAGGTCGCGCACGGCGGCCAGCGACAGCACGGCGTCGCCCAGCCAGTTGGGCGCGCGCACGAGCAGGCGGGCGGGGGAGGGCGTCATGACCCCGCCTCCGGGGGGCGCGTCTTCCAGCGGCGGTGGATCCAGAGCCACTGCTCCGGGGTGCGGCGCACCCACTCCTCGATGCGGGCGGTCAGCGCCTGCGTCAGGCGCGCGACCTCCGGCGCGCGCTCGGCCCCCGCCTCCGCGAGGAGGGGCGGCTCGTAGACGAAGTCGTAGAGGCCGTCGGGGCGCAGGCGGGTGTGGCAGGGAACCAGCGCGCTGCCCGTCTTCACGGCGAGGGCGGCGGCCACCGTGGTGGTGGCGGCGGCGCGGCCGAAGAAGTCCACGAAGATCCCGTCTCCCGCCTGCACGTTCTGGTCGATGAGGACGGCCACGCCGCCGCCCGCGCGCAGCGCGCGCAGGACGTGGGCCAGGGCGTGGCGCTTGGGGATGACGGTGTTGCCGCCCAGGGTGCGCATCTCGCACAGCCGCCGGTCCAGGGCCGGGTTGTCGAGGGGGCGCGCCACCACGCCGATGGGCCCGAAGAGCAGGCCGTGACCGACGCCGTGCACCTCCCAGTTCCCGAGGTGCGCGGTGACGAGGACGGCACCCTTGCCGCGCGCCATGGCCGCCTCCACGTGCGCGCGCCCTGCCACGCCTCCCATCGCCCGCCGCACGCCCTCCCCTCCCCGCCCGTGGAGCCAGAGGATGTCGAGCAGCACGCGCCCGAAGTGCGCGTAGACGCCGCGCGCCGCGCGCAGCCGCCGCGCCTCCTCCCAGTGCGGGAAGGCGTGGCGCAGGTTGTCGGCGGCGATGGCCACGTGGCGCCGGTCGAGGTCGCCGAGCACCCGGCCCAGGCTTCCCCCCAGGGCGAGGGCGGCCCGCCGCGGGAGCACACGGAGCGCGCGGCGCACCGCCTCCGCCGCCCCCGCCTCCAGCCGCCTCCGGTCCCCGCTCACGGGCGGCGCGCGGCCTCCACCAGCCGCTCCCGGAAGCGCTCCTCGTCCGCGATCACCGCGCGCGTGCGCAGCACCGTCACCGGCAGGTCCAGCCCGTCCGCGGGCAGGCGCACGGCGTCCTTGGCCGTGGTGAGCACGCCGTCGGCGCCCACCGCCCGCGCCCGCGCCAGCACCGCCTCGAGCTCGTGGGCACGATAGCGGTGGTGGTCGGGGAAAAACCACGATCCCGTCCAGCCCGGGCAGAGCCGCGAGGCGTCCTCCGCGAACCGCTCGGGGCGGGCGATGCCCGCGAGCAGGAACGGCCGGGCGGGCGCGGCGGCCGCGGACCCGTGCAAGGTGGCGAAGCCGGGCGCCTCGCGGCGCAGGTCGAAGCAGCGCTCGGCCCCCAGCTCCCGGCGCAGCGCGTCGGTGCGCGGTCCCGTCCCCGAGATGAGGACGAGGTCGGCGCACCGCGCCGCGCGCGGGCTCTCGCGCAGGCGGCCGGCGGGGAGGGGCCGGTCCGCCAGGTCGCGCTCGCTGAGGCACAGCACGTCCAGGTCGCGGCGCAGGGGGAGGTGCTGGAAGCCGTCGTCCAGCACGTGGACGCGCGGGCCGAAGGCCGCCTCCACTGCCCGTCCGGCGCGCGCCCGCCGCCGGCCCACCGCCACCACCACCCCCGGCAGCTCCCGCGCCAGCATCACCGGCTCGTCGCCGGCCGCCGCCGCGTCGGCGAGCACGCGGGCGCCGTCGGAGACGATCAGGGCCCCGCCCGCGAAGGCCCCGCGGTAGCCGCGGCTCAGCACGGAGACGGCGCACCCCGCTTCGCGCAGGAGCTCGGCCGTGCGCGCCACCACCGGCGTCTTCCCGCTCCCCCCCACGCCCAGGTTGCCGATGCTGATCACGGGGCCGCGCAGGCGCGCCCGCGGCAGCAGGCCGCGGCCGTACAGGGCGCGGCGCAGGGCGGCGCCCGCGGCGTACGCGCCGCCGAGGGGCGCCAGCCAGGCGCTCACGCGCGCGGCTCCGCCAGGGACGCCAGGGCCTCCACCGTGCGGGCCACCGCGCCGCGGTGCCGCTCGACGAGGGCGCGGGCCCGCGCGCCCAGGGCCTCGCGCCGGGGGACGTCGTCGAGCAGCGCACCCACCGCGCCCTCCAGCGCCCCCGCCCCCGCCACCTGCACGAGCGCGTCCTCGGCCAGGAAGGCCTCCGCGATCTCGCGGAAGTTCTCCATGTGGGGCCCGACGACCACCGCGCGCCCCGCCGCCGCCGGCTCGAGCACGTTGTGCCCCCCGGTGGGGACGAGGCTGCCGCCCACGAAGGCGACGGTGGCCACGGCGTAGAGCGAGGCCAGCTCGCCGATGGTGTCGAGCACGAGGACGTCTCCGCCGGGCGCGCGTCCGTCCAGGGCGGTGCGGCGGGTGACGGCCAGCCCGCGCGCGGCGGCCAGGGCCGCCACCTCGGCGAAGCGCTCCGGATGGCGCGGGGCCAGCAGGAGGCGCAGCCCGGGCCGGTGCGCGCGCAGGGCCACGAAGGCCTCCAGCACCCGCTCCTCTTCCTCCGCCATCGTGCTCCCGGCCACCCACCAGGGGCCGGGCCCGGGGTCGAAGGCGGGTGGCGGCAGCTCGGCGAGGGCGTCGAACTTCAGGTTCCCCGGGACGCGCACGCGCTCCGCGGGGGCGCCCAGGGCACGCACGCGATCCGCGTGGGGCTCGGACTGCATGAGGAAGAGGTCGATCTCGCGCAGCACGCGGCCGAGGAGCGCGCGCACCAGCCGGTAGCGCCGGAAGGACGTCGGGGAGAGGCGGCCGTTGACCACGGCCAGGCGCGCGCCCGCCCGCCGCGCCTCGTGGACGAGGTTGGGCCACAGCTCCGTCTCCACCAGCACCAGCAGCGTCGGCCGCGCCGCGCGCAGGGCGCGGCGCACCGGCCCCCGCCAGTCGAAGGGGGCGAAGAAGACGCCGTGCGCCGCCCCCATCCGCTGCCGGGCCAGCGCCATGCCCGTGAGGGTGGTGGTGGAGAGGTACACGCGGTGGGCCGGCAGCCGGCGCCGCAACGACTCCACCAGGGGGCGCGCCACCAGGACCTCGCCCACGGAGACCGCGTGCACCCAGACCGCGGGCGCGCCCTCCGCGTTCAGGGGGGGCAGCCCGCGCCCGAAGCGCTGGCGGAGGCTCGCCAGGTACTTCCCGCTCCGCGCGGCGCGCCACGCGAAGAGCGGCAGCGCGAGGAGGAAGGCGCCGCCGAGGAGCAGGCTGTAGGCGACGTACAACCGGTCAGGCCCGGGGCCGGCTCACGGCCGGCGCCGCTCGAGCAGGTCGAAGGAGTCTCCGGGCTGGAGCAGGTGCAGCAGCAGGTCGCCGCGCGCCTGCGCGTCCACCACCGTGACCTTGCTCGCCCCCAGGACCTCGGCGTGGCGGTTGTCGCGCACGGCCAGGGCGGTGCCCTCGTCCACCCCCACGCCCAGGAGGTCGGGGTGGGCCAGCACCAGCCCGAAGAGGCGGTTCTGGCGCTGCCGCTGCACGAAGTGCTGGTCGAGGATGACGCCGGGCAGGATGCCCAGGCCCCGCCGCACCTCGGCGCTGCGGTCGTCCATCACCCGCCGGTCGCGGTCCGCGGTGATGGCCAGGGCGGACATGACGGCCGTGCCCGCGCTCGTACCCGCGAAGACCACGCCCTCCGCGTAGCGTCGGCGCAGCGCGTCCCCCACCCTGCCCTGCTCCACGACGTCCATCAGCCGGCGCTGGTCGCCCCCCGTGAAGAAGACGGCGGTGGCGGCGGCGAGCTGGGTCGAGAACCGCGCGCGGTCGGCCTCGGTGGCCAGCGCGGAGGGCGCAGGGTCCACGGAGCCCGGGCGGTAGAGGGCCAGCTCCTCGCGCAGAGAGCGGTAGGCCTGGTCGGGGTCCGCGCTGGCCCAGGCCACGACCAGCAGGCGCGCCCCGTCGGCGCCCGCCCAGTGCACGAGGCGGCCCAGCGCCTCGGGGCTCCGCGGCCCGCCCCCCAGGAGGATCAGGCGCTCTCCGGCCGCGGCGGGCGCCGCGAGGGCGCTCCCGAGCACGAGGCCGCAGAGGACCGGTCTCCGCACGACCGCCTATGTTACGGCAGGCGGGCCCCTACTCGATTCTCAGGGCCTTGACCGTCTCGGGCAGCTGCGCCTCGGAGGCGCCGGGCACCCGGGGGTTGGCCACGACACGGTAGGCCGGATCCGGGGGCCGCCACGGAGAGCGGGAGCAGGGCCGCGAAGAGGGCGGCGAGGACGCGCGCTCCCGCCACCCGATGATACGCTGCCGGCTTGTTGTCTTGACGGCCATTTTCGCGCTCGGCTAGACTCGCCGCCCCGGCGGATCTGCGCGTGGAGGTGTGAAGGCGATGGCAGTACGTGTCGGCATCAACGGCTTCGGACGTATCGGCCGCAACATCCTGCGCGCGGCCCTGCACGACAAGGACCTGGACTTCGTGGCCGTGAACGACATCACGGACGCCCACACCCTCGCCCACCTCTTCAAGTACGACTCCATCCTGGGCAACCTCCCCGACGAGGTGCAGGCGGAGGGGGACACCATCCGGGTGGCGGGGCGCACGGTCAAGGTCCTGGCCATCAAGGACCCGGGCCAGCTCCCCTGGAAGGACCTCGGGGTGGAGTACGTGGTGGAGTCCACCGGGCTCTTCACGGACGCGGAAAAGGCGAAGGCCCACATCGCCGCCGGCGCGCGCAAGGTCATCATCTCCGCCCCCGCCAAGGGCGAGGACCTGACCATCGTCATGGGGGTCAACCAGGACAAGTACGACCCCAAGAGCCACCTCGTGGTCTCCAACGCCTCCTGCACCACCAACTGCCTGGGCCCGGTGGCCAAGGTCCTGAACGACTCCTTCGGAATCGTGCGCGGCCAGATGACCACGGTGCACTCCTACACCAACGACCAGAAGATCCTCGACCTGCCCCACAAGGACCTGCGCCGGGCGCGCGCGGCGGCGGAGAGCATGATCCCCACCTCCACGGGGGCGGCCAAGGCCATCTACCTGGCCATCCCCGAGCTGAAGGGCAAGCTCGACGGCGTGGCCATCCGCGTGCCCACTCCCAACGTCTCCATCGTCGACCTCACCGTGCTCCTGGAGAAGAAGGCCACCGCGGAGGAGATCAACGCCGCCTTCCGGAAGGCGGCCGCCGGACCCATGAAGGGCGTGCTCGACGTCAGCGAGGAGGAGCTGGTCTCCGTGGACTTCCGCGGCAACCCCCATTCCTCCATCGTGGACGCGCCCCTCACCAAGGTCGTGGACGGCACCATGGCCAAGGTGTTCTCCTGGTACGACAACGAGTGGGGCTTCTCCAACCGCATGAAGGACCTGCTCCATTTCATGGCCGCGCGCGACCACGCCTAGGACGGGCACCACGCCCGTGCCCAAGGCCACCATCCGCGACCTCGGCGACGTCCGGGGCCAGACCGCATTCGTGCGGGTGGACTTCAACGTCCCCCTGGAGGACGGCGCCCTCACCGACGACACGCGCGTGCGCGCGGCGCTGCCCACCCTGCGCGCGCTGCGCGCGCGCGGGGCGCGCCTGGTGCTGGCCTCCCACCTCGGACGCCCGAAGAAGGGGCCGGACCCTGCGCTGAGCCTGGCCCCGGTGGCGGCGCGGCTGGCCGAGCTGCTGGAGGCCCCGGTGGCCATGGCCCCGGACTGCGTCGGCCCCGAGGCCGAGGCCATGGCCCGCGCCCTGGCCGAGGGGGGCGTGCTGCTGCTGGAGAACGTGCGCTTCCACAAGGAGGAAGAGGCGAACGACGCCGCCTTCGCGCGGCGTCTCATCGCGGACAGCGGCGCGCGCGTCTTCGTCAACGACGCCTTCGGCAGCGCGCACCGCGCCCACGCCTCCACCGAGGGCGTGGCCGCCCACGTCGGCCGCCGCGTGGCCGGCCTGCTCATGGAGAAGGAGCTGCGCTACCTCGGGCTGGCCCTGGAGGCGCCGGAGCGGCCGTTCGTGGCCATCCTCGGCGGAGCCAAGGTCTCGGACAAGATCCAGGTCATCGAGAGCCTGCTCGCGCGCGTGGACAGGCTGCTGGTGGGCGGCGGCATGGCGTACACCTTCTTCCGCGCGCGCGGGCTCGCCACCGCGAAGAGCCTGGTGGAGGAGGACAAGGTGGACCTGGCGCGGGCGCTCCTGGAGAAGGGCGGTGACCGCCTCCGCCTGCCCGTCGACCACGTGGTGGCTCCCGCGCTCAAGGAGGACGTGGAGCGCAAGACGGTGCCGGTGACGGAGATCCCGGACGGATGGATGGGTCTCGACATCGGCCCCCTCACCATCCAGGCCTACGCCGAGGAGCTCCGCCGGGCCCGGCTCGTGCTGTGGAACGGGCCCATGGGCGTGTTCGAGCTGGCGCCCTTCGCCGCGGGCACGCGGGCCATGGCCCAGGCCCTGGCCGACTCGCCGGGGACCAGCATCGTGGGCGGAGGGGACAGCGTGGCCGCGGTCACGCAGATGGGCCTGGCCGACCGCATCGACCACGTCTCCACGGGGGGCGGCGCATCGCTGGAGTTCCTCAGCGGCGACCCGCTGCCCGGGGTGGCCTGCCTGGACGACGCCCCGTGAGGCGCCGCGCGAGCACCCTCCCGTGAGACGGCCCCTCGTCGTCGGCAACTGGAAGATGTTCAAGACGGTGCCGGAGGCGGCCGCCCTCGCGCGGGCCGTGCGCGCCGACGCCGGCTCCGAGGTGGAGGTCGTGCTCGGGCCGCCGTTCACCGCGCTCTGCGCGGTGGTGGAGGCGCTGGCGGGCAGCGCGGTGGGAGTGGCCGCGCAGAACATGCACTGGGAGCCGGAGGGCGCCTTCACCGGGGAGGTCGCGCCCCCGATGCTCAAGCAGGCCGGCTGCACGCACGTCATCCTGGGCCACTCCGAGCGCCGCCAGCTCTTCGGCGAGACGGACGAAGGCGTGGCGCGGAAGTGCGCGGCCGCCTTCGCGCACGGGCTCGTCCCCATCGCCTGCGTTGGGGAGACCCTGGCCGAGCGCGAGGCGAGCCGCACCATGGAGATCGTGGAGCGCCAGGTGGAGCGCGCCCTGCGCGGGCTCACCCCGGCCCAGGCCGCGGCCGCCGTGGTCGCCTACGAGCCCGTGTGGGCCATCGGGACCGGGCGCAACGCCACCCCCGACCAGGCGCAGGACGTGCACGCCTTCGTGCGCCGGCTGGTGGCGCGGTCGCACGGCGACGCGCCCGCCGCCGCCCTGCGCATCCTCTACGGCGGCAGCGTGAAGCCGGACAACATCGGCGCGCTGATGGCCCAGGCCGACGTGGACGGCGCGCTCGTGGGCGGCGCCTCCCTGCAGGCCGCCTCCTTCCTGAAGATCGTCCACTTCCCGCCCGCGTGAGCGTGCGGCGTCCCGTGGCCGGCGCCGCCCTGGTGGCGCTGGCCGCGGCCCTCGTCCTGCTGCCGGGCCTGGGCGCCGCGCCCTTCGAGCGGGCGGAGATCTACTTCCTGGACGCCGCGCGCGCGATGGCGGAGACGGGCGACTGGCTGGTGCCGCGCTACCGCGGCGCGCCCTTCTACGACAAGCCGGCGCTCACCTACTGGCTGATGGCCGCCAGCATGGAGGCCTTCGGTCCGACCACCGCCGCGGGGCGGCTGGTCTCCGTGGTCGCCGCCCTGCTGGCCGTGGCCGCCACCATCCGGCTGGGCGCGCTCCTGCTCGGGACGCGCGCCGCCCTCTGCGGCGGCGCCGCCCTGGCCACCACCCTGGCCTTCGTGAGCTTCGGGCGCCTGGCCATGTCGGACATGCTCATGACGCTGTTCGCCACCGCCGCCGTGGCCGCCGGAGCGCGCGCGACCGGCGAGCGGCCGCCGCGCGCCGCGCTCCCCCTGGTGGGCGCCCTGCTGGGCCTCGGCTTCCTGACCAAGGGCCCGGTGGCGGTGCTGCTTCCCGGCCTCGGCCTCGCCCTCCTGGCCTGGCACCGGAGGCGCTCGCTGTCCGTCTGGGGGCCGGGCGCGGCCCTCGGCCTGGTCCTCTTCGCCGCCCTGGGCTTCGGGTGGTTCGCGTTCCTGGCCGCGCGCGAGGGCGCGGAGCCGCTGCGCCACTTCTTCATGCGCGAGAACCTGCAGCGGTTCGCGGCCTCGACCTACGACGCGGAGCGCCCCCTCTGGTACTACGCGGAGGCCTACGCGGCGCTGGGCCTGCCCTGGTCGCTCTTCCTTCCCGCGGCCGTGCTCGCCGCCCGCCGCCCGGCCCCGCCCGAGACGCGCCTCCTCCTCGGGTGGGCGGCGGCCATGGCCGTACCCCTCAGCCTCTCTCGCGGCAAGATCGACTACTACCTGCTCCCCCTGCTCCCGCCGTTGTCGCTGGCCGTGGGCGCGCTGTTCGCGGCGCCCTGGGGCCCGCGGCGGCGCGCGGGCGCGCGGGTCGTCCTGGTGCTGCTGGCCGCGGTCCTGGCCGCCCTGGCCCTGGGCGCGGTGTCCCTGCCCGCGGGCTGGCTGCCCGCCCGGGCGCTGCTGCGGGCCGCGCGCGCCGGCGCGGCGGTCCTGGCCCTCGGGCTGCTGGTGGTGGCGGTGCGCGCGCGCCCGCTGGCCGTCCTGGGCGGGGTGTCCGCGGCCGCCCTGTCCATCTACCTGGCCCTCGCCGCCCTCTTCCTTCCCGCCTTCGCCGCGGCCCAGCCGCACGCGCGCCTGGTGGAGGAGGTCCTGCGCGAGCGCGCCTACGTCCCCGAGGCGGGCGTGGTGGTGTGCCACGACGACGCCCGCGTGCAGCGCGACCTCCTGTTCCACGCTCGCCTGGCCGCGGAGGAGCGCTGCGCGCTGTGGAGCGCGGTGGAGGGTCCCCCACGGCTGTTCGTCCTCGACGAGGCGGAGCAGCGATCGCTGGGGGGCGCGCTGCGGGAGGTCTCCACGCACCGCTACGTGGCCGCGGACGCGGTGACCCTGCGCGGCTTGCTCGCGCGCCCGCAGCCCCGCGTCCTCCACCTGGGCGCGAACTTCGACACCACGGACCCCGCGGCCCTGCGCAAGGCGCGCCAGGAGTGGAAGGAGGCGGTGCGCGCGGAGCGCGCGCGCCGCCGCGCCCGCTCCCCCGTCAGCCCACCGTGACCAGCACCTGGCCCCCCTCGATGCGCGCGGGATAGGAGGCCAGCGCACGCGTGGCCGGGCCCTGGACCACGCTCCCCGCCGTGGTGAAGCGCGAGCCGTGGCAGGGGCAATCCAGCGTCTGGGCCGCGGCCGCGGGGAGGAGCACGGTGCAGCCCTGGTGCGTGCACACGCGCGAGACGGCGGCCACGGTGCCCGCGGTCAGGCGCGTCACCGCCAGCAACAGGTCGCCGTCGAAGACGGCCACCGTTTCCCCCACCGCCATGAGGGGCACCGCGATGGTGCGCGGCGCGGGCCGGGGCGGCGCCAGCGGATCGGTGGGACCCGCGCCCCCGCCGCAGCGAAGCCCGGCCAAGGCCGAGGTCACCGCGCTCACGAACAGGCGACGGCCGGGCATGTGCTGGTTGAGACCGCGCGGCCGCGTCCACGGTTGAGCCGCGTTCAACCCCGGGCCGGGCCGCCCGGTCCAAGGCGGGCAGGAACCACCCATGAGCTCCGTGCCCGTCGGCCCTCGCCTGGCCCGCTTCGCCCTGGACCGGCTGGGCTACGGGCCCCGCCCGGAGAGCATCGACGAGGTGCTGGGCCGCGGGCTGGAGCGCTGGGTGGACGAGCAGCTCCATCCCGGCGCCGACGTCGAGGCCGACGCCCGCGTGCGCGGCCTGTCCACGCTCGGCTACTCCATCGCGGAGACCTTGCAGCGTTACGAGGCGGACCCGCGCGCCCTGGCCCTCGCCGGCCTGGAGTTCGCGACCGCGCACTACGCGCGCGCCGTGCACGGCCGGAACCAGCTGGCCGAGGTCATGGCGGACTTCTGGTTCAACCACTTCAACGTCTTCGCGGGCGACGTGGTGGTGCGCCTGGGCGTGGTGCGCTACGAGCTCGACGCCATCCGTCCCCACGCGCTCGGCCGCTTCCGGGACCTGCTGGGGGCGGTGGCCGCTTCGTGGTCGATGATGGCCTACCTGGACAACTTCCTCTCCAGCGCCCGCAGCATCAACGAGAACTACGCGCGCGAGCTGATGGAGCTGCACACCCTGGGCGTCGACGGGGGCTACTCGCAGCGCGATGTCGAGGAGGTGGCCCGCGCCTTCACCGGCTGGAGCATCGACGCGCGCGGAGGCGCCTTCGTCTTTCGCCCGCCGCTCCACGACCAGGGGGCCAAGACGGTGCTGGGCCAGCGGCTCCCTCCTGGCCAGGGAATGAAGGACGGGACGGACGTGCTCGACCTCCTGGCGCGCCACCCCTCCACCGCGCGCCTGATTGCCCTCAAGCTGTGCCGGCGCTTTGTCGCCGACGACCCTCCGGAGAGCGTGGTGGGGCGGTGCGCGGAAGCCTTCACCGGCAGCGGCGGCGACCTCACCGAGGTCATGCGCGCGCTGGTGGGGAGCCCCGAGTTCTGGAGCGAGGCCTTCGGCCCGGGCAAGGTGAAGACGCCGCACGAATACGTGGTCAGCGCCCTGCGCGCCGTGGGGGCGGAAGTCACCAGCGCCCGCGCCCTCGTGGACCCGCGCCGCGCGGAGGGACTGGCGGCCATGGGCCAGCCGACCTACGAGTCTCTCGACCCCACGGGCTGGAGCGACCGCGGCGCGGACTGGATCCCGAACCCCGGCTCGCACCTCGCGCGCATGAACTTCGTCCTCGGCCTGGCCAGCCAGGCCCTGGACGGCGTGGCCGTGGACCTGCGCCCCCTCCTGGGCGGCGCGGACCAGGGCGACGCGCGCGCGGTGACGGCGGCGGTGGACAAGCGCGTCTTCGGCGGCACGCTGCCCGCCGAGGTGGCCGCGACCTGCGCGCGAGCGACCTCGAACGGCCTCCCCCCCGCCTTCAAGGTGGTGGGCGTGGCCCTGGCCAGCCCCGCCTTCCAGGTGAAGTGAGCATGGCCTGGGACCCCTCGCGGCGCGTCTTCGTGAAGGGGGCCGGCCTGGCCGCGGTGGGCTTCGGCTTCGCGCCGGGCACCCTGCTCACGCGCGCGGCGGAGGCCGCGCGGGCGGGACCGCGCGTGCTGGTGCAGGTGTTCCTGCGCGGGGGGGCGGACGGCCTCAACATGTGCGTCCCCCACGGGGACGGCGACTACTACGGACTGCGCCCGGCAATCGGCCTGCGCCTGGGTGACGGCGTGCGCAGCCTCGACGGGTTCTTCGGCCTGCACCCGGCGCTGGCGCCGCTGCACGAGCTGTACAGCGAGGGGCTGCTCGCCCTCCACCCGGCCCTCGGCAACGCCTCCCTCACCCGCTCCCACTTCGACGCCCAGGACTTCATGGACACCGGCACCCCGGGGGACAAGACCACGCGCGACGGGTGGCTCGAGCGCGTGGCGCGGCAGGTCCCCGGGGAGACGCTCGTCCAAATGGTGGCCTTCTCGTCGCGCACGCCGCGGGCCGTTCTGGGCAGCCATCCCGAGCTGGTGACGCAGAGCCTGGCCGCCTTCACGGTGCGCGCGGGCAGCGGTGGCGCCTCCTGGTCGGCGGAGGCGGAGGCGCTGCTGCGCGACGTGCACGGGGCGGGGGACGGGGCCGTGCACCGCAGCGGCCGCGAGGTCTTCGACGCCATCCAGACCGTGCGCACGTCCCCCGCCCTGTCCGCGGCCCCCGCCGGTGGCGCGGCCTACCCCGCGGGCCCTGCGGGCTCCGGCCTGCGCCAGGCCGCCCAGCTCATCAAGTCGGGGCTGGGCACGCGCTGCGTCTACGTGAACGTACCCGGCTCCTTCGACACCCACGCCAACCAGCTCGCCGCCAACACCGCGGACTTCACCCCCCTGGCCGCGGCCCTGGTGGCGTTCCGGCGCGACCTCGGCCCCTTCATCGACGACGTGCTGCTGATGGTCACCACCGAGTTCGGGCGCACGGCGGCCCAGAACGGGAGCGCGGGCACCGACCACGGCTTCGCCCACTGCGGGCTCTTCCTGGGCGGCAGCGTGCGGGGCGGCCGCGTCCACGGCGGCTGGCCGGGCCTCTCCGGCGGCGCCCTGAACGAGGGACGGGACCTGCGCTACACCGCCGACTTCCGCGACGTGTTCCTGGCCGCCGCGCGCTGGCTCGGGGTGGCCGACGGCGCCGCCGTCATCCCCGGCTACGCGCCGGGGCCCGACCCGGGGATCTTCTGATGGGCAACGGCCGCACGCTGGCCCTGGCCGCCGGGTTGCTCGCCGCGTCCACGAGCGCCGGGGCGGCCGACCTCTTCGGTGGCTACTCCAGCCTGCGCGTGGGCGGCCACGAGGTGCGCGGCGCCGGGCTGGCCTTGGCCTGGCCGCTGGGCCGGACGCTCCTCGTCGGGGCGGAGGCCACGGGCCAGTCCGGACGGGCCCGGGGCGAGGACCTGACGGAGTGGGCGGTCCTGGCGGGCCCCGTCTTCGCGCCCTGGCGCGGCCGCCGCCTCAGCCCCTTCGTGCAGGTCCGGGCCGGCGCGGTGCGCTCACGCCGGCAGGTGACCGTGTTCGGCGTGGCCGTCGGGCCCGAGGGGGTGTGCG
>DATBIO010000176.1:0-3260 GCA_036556965.1 Vicinamibacteria bacterium | reverse complement strand
GCCCCCGCCCCGCCCGCTCCCGGGGCGGTGCCCGAGGTGGAGGGCCTCGACGCCGCGCAGGGCCTCCGGCGCGTGGCGGGGAACCGCAAGCTCTACCTGAGCCTGCTGCGCCAGTTCCTGGACGGCCACGCGGACGCGGCGGAGCGCATCCGGGAGAGCCTCGCGGGCGGGGACCGGGAGGCGGCCGGCCGGACGGCCCACACCGTCAAGGGGACCGCGGCCAACCTGGCGGCGGGACCGGTCCAGGCCGCGGCGGGCACCCTGGAGAAGGCGCTGCGCGATGGGGAGGACGATGGCGTCGTGGAGGCCCTGCGCGCGCGCCTGGGGGAAGCGCTGGCCCGGCTGTCGGCGGCGCTGCGGCCGTGGCTGGCGGGCGCGGACCCCGGCCCCGGGCCGGCGCCGGGCGCCGACCTTCCGGTCGACCCCGCCGCCCTCAAGCCCATGCTGGAGCGCTGGACGCGGCTGCTCGCGGAGTGCGACGCGAGCGCGGGCGACGACCTGGAGCGGGAGGGGCCGGCGCTGCGCGCGCTCTTCGGAGGCGGCGAAGGCTTCTCCCGCTTCGCCCGCCTGGTCGGCGCCTACCAGTTCGACGAGGCCCTCGAAGCGCTGCGCGGCGCGGCGGGCGAGAAGGGGCTCTAGAGGCCCCGCGCCATGCCCGTGACCAGGGAGCTGACCGACTGCCGGGTGCTCATCGTGGACGACGTCAAGGCCAACGTGGACATGCTGGTGGAGGCGCTGCGCGGGGACTTCAAGCTGAGCGTGGCCCTCGACGGAGACGCCGCCCTGCGCGCGGTGGAGAGGAGCGCCCCCGACCTGCTCCTGCTCGACATCGTCATGCCCGGGATCGACGGCTACGAGGTCTGCCGTCGCCTGCGCGCGGACCCCGCCACGCGCGAGATCCCCATCATGTTCCTGAGCTCGCTGGAGGACGTGCAGGACAAGGCGCGCGGGTTCGAGCTGGGGGCCAACGACTACCTCACCAAGCCCTTCGAGATCCTGGAGGTCAAGGCCCGCGTGCGCTCGCTTCTGAAGGCCAAGGCGTACGCCGACGCCGTCCGCGCCGCCCAGGAGCGGGACCTCGCCATCGCCCGCGAGATCCAGATGGGGATCCTGCCCGGCGACCTGGCCTCCCTCGTCCAGGGCACCGGCCTCGAGGTCCACGCCACCATCGAGCCGGCGCGGCAGGTGGGGGGGGACCTCTTCGAGGTCCTGCGCCCGTCCGCGGACCGGCTGGTGGTGGCGGTGGGGGACGTCTGCGGCAAGGGCATCCCCGCCGCCCTCTTCATGGCCGTCACCGTGACGCTCCTGCGCAGCCTGGCCCGCCAGCTCGACGGGCCTGGGGAGATCCTGGCCCGCCTCAACGACGAGCTGGCGGCCCAGAACCCGCGGGGGATGTTCGTGACCATGGCCTGCCTGGACGTGCGCGGGGACCGCGTCACCTGCGCGAACGCGGGCCACGACTCCGCGCTGCTCGTGCGGGCCGCGGGAGGGGCCTCTCCCGTGCTGTCCTCGTCGGGAAGGGTGCTGGGCCTCTTCCCCGACCAGGCCTACGCGAGCGAGACGCTGGACCTCGGGGCGGGGGACAGCCTCCTCCTCTACACGGACGGGGTGACCGAGGCGGCCGACGGCGCGGGCCAGCTCTTCGGCCCGGAGCGCCTGCGGGCCTGCTTCGCGGAGGGGGCGGGGGGGACGGCGACGGAGTCGGTGGAGCGGGTGCTGCGCGCCGTGCGCGCCTTCGCGGGAGGAGCGCCGCAGTCCGACGACATCACCATCCTCGCCCTGCGTCGCGCGGAGGCCCCGCCCGCGCGGGACGCCCAAGGAGGCCGGCCATGAGCCAGGCGGACCCCTCGGTGCTGATCGTCGACGACGAGCGGGTGAACATCGACCTGATGGTGGACCTGCTCCGGCCCCGCTACCGCACGCTGGTGGCCACCAGCGGCGAGCAGGCCGTCCGGCGCGCCCAGGCCGAGCCGCGCCCGGACATCCTGCTGCTGGACGTGATGATGCCGGGGATGGACGGGTACGAGGTCTGCCGGCGGCTCAAGGCCGACGACCGCACGAGCGGCATCCCCGTGATCTTCGTGACGGCCATGAGCGAGGTGGGGGACGAGACGAAGGGCTTCGCCCTGGGCGCGGTGGACTACATCACCAAGCCGATCTCCCCGCCCATCGTGGAGGCCCGCGTCAAGGCGCACCTGGAGAACAAGCAGGCGCGCGACTTCATCGTGGACCGCAACCGGGTCCTGCAGGAGATGGTCCTCGAGCGCACCCGCGAGCTGTCGGCCACCCAGGACGCGACCATCCTCAGCATGGCCACCCTGGCCGAGACCCGCGACCCGGAGACGGGCCACCACCTCCAGCGCACGCAGGGCTACGTGCGCAGCCTGGCCGTGCGGCTGCGCGCCGTCCACCCCCGCCACCGCGACGAGCTGGACGACCACGCCGTGGAGCTGCTCTTCAAGTCCGCCCCCCTGCACGACATCGGCAAGGTCGGCGTGCCCGACCACATCCTCCGCAAGCCGGCCAAGCTGACCCCCGAGGAGTTCGAGGAGATGAAGCGGCACGTGATCCACGGCTACGAGGCGATCGTGGCCACGGAGAAGCTGCTGGCCGACGCCGGGCTCTCTCCCGCCGCCGCCTCCTTCCTCCGCTACGCGCGCGAGATCGCCCGCAGCCACCACGAGAAGTGGGACGGCTCGGGCTATCCCGACGGGCTGGCCGGCGACGACATCCCGCTCTCCGCCCGGCTCATGGCCATGGCCGACGTCTACGACGCCCTGCGGTCGCAGCGCGTCTACAAGCCGGCCTACCCGCACGAGGAGGCGGTGAAGCAGATCGTGGCCGGGCGCGGGAGCCACTTCGACCCGGACATGGTGGACGCCTTCTGCTCCCTGGGCGAGGAGTTCGTGGCGATCTGCCGGGCCTACGCCGAGTGAGGGGGCGGGGGCCCGCCCGCCGCGCCTACTCCGGCGCCGGGCAGGCCACGCTCTGCCAGCCGCCGCGGATGTTGGTGCCGCCGCAGTAGCTCTTGCCCTGCGACATCGGGTTGTTCAGGTAGTCGAGGATCTGGGCGCAGGTCTCGTCCTGCGCCGGCGTCACCTCGCACGTCCCCGAGTAGGCGGCGTTCGTGAAGCAGCACGGCGCCCGCGGCGGCTCCTGGGCGTCGGCCGCCATCCACGGCCGCGCCTCGAGGCGCGCGGGGGCCGTGGACACCGAGGCCCCCAGCAGGAGCAGTGCGCCCACGGCGCGGGTCCCGCAGC
>DATBIO010000175.1:0-11855 GCA_036556965.1 Vicinamibacteria bacterium | reverse complement strand
ATCGTGGACGTGGAGAAGGCCATCCGCGGCGGCGAGGGCGAGGACGCGCTCACGCGGCCCACCCAGCTGGCGCCGGAGCTGATGCGCCAGGCCAAGCGCATGGGCTTCTCCGACGCGCGCATCGCGCAGCTGGTGGGCATGGGCACGCGCGAGGCGGACATCCGCGCGCGCCGGCGGGGGGCGGGCATCGTGCCCGTCTACAAGCGGGTGGACACCTGCTCCGCGGAGTTCGAGTCGCACACGCCCTACCTCTACTCGACCTACGAGAGCGAGTGCGAGGCCGACCCCACCGACCGGCGCAAGGTCCTGATCCTGGGCAGCGGACCCAACCGCATCGGGCAGGGCATCGAGTTCGACTACTGCTGCTGCCACGCCTCGTTCGCCTTCCGCGAGGAGGGCTACGAGACCATCATGGTCAACTGCAACCCGGAGACGGTCTCCACCGACTACGACACCTCCGACCGCCTCTACTTCGAGCCCCTCACCTTCGAGGACGTGATGAACATCGTGGAGAAGGAGAAGCCGGAGGGGGTGGTCATCCAGTTCGGGGGCCAGACCCCGCTGCGCCTGGCCCTGCCCCTCCACCGCGCGGGCGTGCCCATCCTCGGCACCTCCCCCGACGCCATCGACCTGGCCGAGGACCGCAAGCGCTTCTCCGCCCTGCTCCGCGAGCTGGACATCCCCCAGCCCGAGAGCGGGACGGCCACCTCCCTGGAGGAGGCCAAGCAGGTGGCCGCGCAGATCGGCTACCCCGTGCTCGTGCGGCCGTCGTACGTGCTCGGGGGCCGGGCCATGGCCATCGTGTACGACGAGGCCAACCTCGAGGGCTACGTGCGGGAGGCGGTGCGGGCCAGCCCCGAGCACCCCATCCTCATCGACCGCTTCCTGGAGGACGCCTACGAGGTGGACGTGGACGCGGTGGCGGACGGCGAGCGCGTGGTCATCGGCGGCATCCTCCAGCACATCGAGGAGGCGGGCATCCACAGCGGCGACTCCGCCATGGTCCTGCCCACCTACAAGATCACCGCGCCCCACCTGGAGACCATCCGCCGGCACACGCGCCGCCTGGGCCTGGCCCTCCAGGTGCGCGGCCTCATGAACGCGCAGTATGCGATCAAGGACGACGTGGTCTACGTGCTCGAGGTCAACCCGCGCGCCTCGCGCACCACGCCCTTCGTGAGCAAGGCCAGCGGTGTCCCCCTGGCCAAGGTGGCGGCGCGGGTGATGGCCGGCCGCTCCCTGGCCGCGCAGGGCCTGACCGAGGACCTCGCCGTCTCCCGCATCTTCGTGAAGGAGTCCGTGTTCCCCTTCCTGAAGTTCCCCGGCGCCGACATCCTGCTCGGCCCGGAGATGAAGTCCACGGGCGAGGTCATGGGCATCTCCCTCGACTTCGGCACCGCCTTCGCCAAGTCGCAGGCCGCCGCCGGCTACGAGATCCCCACCGGGGGCGCGGTCTTCGTCTCCGTCAACGACTTCGACAAGGGGGGCATGCTCCCCCTGGCCCGCAGCCTGCACGAGCTCGGCTTCGCCATCCTGGCCACGCGCGGCACCGCCGAGTTCCTCACCGCCCACGGCGTGCCCGCGGAGACCGTGTTCAAGGTGAACGAGGGCCGGCCCAACTGCGTGGACTTCATCAAGAGCGGGAAGATCGACATCGTCTTCAACACGCCGCTGGGCCGCGAGTCGTTCTACGACGACGGCGCCATCCGCAAGAGCGCCACCCAGCACGGCGTGCTCGTGGTCACCACCCTCACCGCCGCCGCCGCCACCGTCAACGCCATCCGCTCGCTGCGCGAGAAGACGATGGACGTGTACAGCCTGCAGGAGATCCACGCCGCGGCCGCCGCCGGGCTGCCCGCCCCCGGGCTGCCCGCCCCCGCCCGCACGTGAAGCCCCTCTACCTGGCCCTGAGCGGGGGCGGCGCGCACGCCGCCGCCCACGCGGGCGCCCTCAAGGCGCTGGAGGCGGCGGGCATCCCCCTGGCCGGCATCGCCGGCGTGAGCGGGGGGGCGCTGGTGGCGGCGGCCTGGGCGGGCGGGGCCGACATGGACCGCCTGGTGGACCAGGCCTCGCGCCTCCATCCCTGGATGTGGGTGCGCGGGTGGGGAGGCGGGCTGCTGTCCGGCACGCGGCTGGGCATGCTCATCGACGAGTTCCTGCCCGTCACCCGCTTCGCCGACCTGCGCTGCCCGGTGTGGGTGGTGGCCACCGACGTGGACAGCGGCGAGGCCCTGGTCTTCCGGGAGGGGGACAACCTGCGCGACGTGGTGCGCGCCTCCTGCAGCTTCCCCGGCTTCTTCCCCCCGCTGCAGGTGGGCGACCGGCGTCTCTTCGACGGCGGCGTGTCCGAGGTCGTGCCCGTGCGCCGCGCGCGCGAGATGGCGGGGGAGACCGGCGTGGTGGCGGCGGTGGACTGCAACGCGGGCGGCCGCTGGCCCTCCGCCTACTCCTTCGCCGGCCTGGCCCTGCGCGCGGGGCTGACCATCCTCCGCGGCCGCACGCGCGGCGAGCTGAGCGGCGCCGACCTGGTGGTGGCCCCGCCCATCGGCGAGTCGGGCTGGGGCCGGCCGCAGCGCATCCCGCAGTTCGCGGCGGCGGGGGAGGAGGCGGTGGCGCAGGCGCTGCCCGAGCTGCGGCGCCTGCTGGAGGAGAAGCCCCTGCGCGCGGTGCCCCCCGCGTCCTGACCTGGCCGTCCCCGTCCGCGCGCGGAACCTATAATCCGCGCCGTGACGAGCCCTGCCCTGGCCGTTCTCGCGCGCGACGAAGCGGCCCCCGTCCCGCCGCCGCTGCCCTCCATCGGGGTGGTCATCCCCAGCCTCGACCAGGGCCGCTACCTGCCGCGGGCCCTGGCCAGCCTGTTCGAGCAGGGTTATCCCCGCCTGCGCGTGGTGGTCATGGACGGCGGGTCCACCGACGAGAGCGTGGACGTCATCCGCGCCCACGCCGACCGCCTCGCCTTCTGGCGCAGCGGCCGCGACGGCGGCCAGGCCGCCGCCGTGAACGAGGGCGTGCGCCGGCTGGGCACCCAGCTCGTGGCCTGGCTCAACGCCGACGACTTCTACCTCGACGGCGCGCTGTGGGTGGTGGGCCGCGCCTGGGCCGCCTTCCCCGGGCGCGCCCTGTACGTGGGCAACGGCCTCCGCTACCGGCAGGACGAGGACCGCTACGTCCCCTTCTGCCGCCGCCACCTCACCCTGCGCCGCGACGCCCTGCGCCGCGGGCTCGACTACGTGCTCCAGCCCTCCACCTTCTTCCGGGCCGCGGCCTGGGCGGAGGAGGGCGGCCTCGACCCCGCCCTGCGCTACTGCATGGACTGGGACCTCGTGCTGCGGCTGGCCGAGCGCCACCCCGCCGTGCTCGTCAACGAGTTCCTCTCCGCCAGCCGCGAGCACGGGGCGAGCAAGACGAGCACGGGGGGCATGGCGCGGGCGGAGGAGATCCGTCGCCTGGCCGAGGCGCGCGGGGGCGCCCGCCTCACTCCCGGCGCCGCCTACTACCTGCTGGAGGCGCTGCTCGAGGAATCGCGCGCGCTGGAGCGGCCCGGGCTGCGGCGCGCCCTCTACGAGGGCATGCTCGACCTGCAGCAGCTCTTCCGCGCGGAGTGGGGCAACCTGGACGGCTTCCCGGAGGCGGGCGACCCCCAGGACCAGGTCTACCTGACCGTCGCCTCCCCGGGCGACCCGCCGCGCCCCCCCCCCGAGGGCGTGGTCTGTCCGCGCATCAGCCTCGTCACCCCGTCCTACAACCAGGCCGCGTTCCTGGGCACGTGCCTCGACAGCGCGCTGAGCCAGGGCTATCCGGAGCTCGAGCTCCTGGTGGTGGACGGCGGCTCCACCGACGGCAGCGTGGACGTGATCCGCGAGCGCGCGCCGCGGCTGGCCTCGTGGGTCAGCGAGCCCGACGGGGGCCCCGCCCATGCCGTGAACAAGGGCTTCGCCCGGGCCACGGGGGAGGTGCTGGGCTGGCTGAACTCCGACGACGCCCTGGCCCAGGACGCGCTGTGGCACGTGGGCCGCGCCTTCGCCGAGGACCCCGACCTGGACATGGTGTTCGGCAACGCCCTCTACATCGACGGGAAGGACGGCGTGTGCCTGGCCGACCACGGCTGGCACCGCACCGGGCTGTACTTCGGCGAGCGCCAGCCCTGGGAGCGCATCCCGTACTACTGGTCCTACGTGCACGGCGTGCCCCAGCCCAGCGTGTTCTTCCGCCGCCGCCTGCTCGAGCGCTGCGGGGGCCTGGACGAGGGCTACCGCCTCATCTTCGACTTCGAGCTCTTCTGGCGCTTCACGCGCGAGGCGAGGGTGCGCAAGCTGGAGCGCACGCTGGCCTTCTACCGCATCCACCCGGAGAGCCGGACGGGCGGCGGCTGGCGCGCCTTCCAGGTCGAGCTGTACCGGTTCAGCCGCCCCCGCTGGCCCCGCGCCCCGCGCGCCTTCTACCACGCGTGGCGCGACTTCGTGGGCTGCTACATGCGGCACCGGTACCACGGGCGCCCGCGCGGCCCGGCCTTCTGGGCGGTGGCCGCCGCCGTGGCCGCCTCCGCGCTGACCGGCCTCGGCAACCCCGAGGCCTGGGACCTGCCGCGCCCGCGCTGAGGCGCCGGTGACGCCGGGCCTGCGCAGCGTCTTCTGCACGTTCCTCTGGCCGCGCCATCCCGGCCACTCCGGGGGCGAGATCCGCGACCTCCACCTGATCGCCCACCTCGCCACCCTGGGCGCGGTGGAGCTGCTGGCCCTCTACCCGGGGCCGCCCCAGGGCCAGGAGGACGTGCTCGCCGCGCGGGTGACGGCGCTGACGTGCGCGGGGCCGGGCGCCCCCGCGGCCCGCGCGCCCTCCCGCGCCTTCTCCCTCGCGCGCGTCTTCCGGCGCCCGCCCATGCTCCACCAGGAGGCGGCGCACCGCCTCCCGCACCTGGAGGCCGGCGGACGGAGGGCGCTGCAGGCCGCGCTCGACCGCGCGCCCGACCTCCTGTTCGTGAGCCCGCAGCTCAACCCCATCGGGCTCACGGTGCGCACCCCCGCGCGCGCCACCCGCGCCGTGCTCGCCACCTACGACGTGGAGGCGGAGCGGCTGGAGCGGCTGGCCGGCGCGGAAGCGGAGGAGGCGCGGCGGGCCGCCGCCTTCGAGCGCGCGAACCTGCGCGCCTACGACGGCGTCATCGCGGTGAGCGAGCGGGACCGCCGCTCGTTCGTGTCCCGCTACGGGCTCGACCCCGCGCGCGTGTGCGTGGTGGAGAACGGGGTGGACCTCGAGTACTTCGCCTTCCGCGAGCGGCCGGCGGAGGGTCCGGTGGTGTTCGTGGCCAGCCTGGGCTACCCCCCCAACGCGGAGGCGGCGGCTCGTCTCGCGCGCGGCGTCATGCCCCGCGTGCGCGCGCGCCGTCCGGGGACGCGCCTGGCCCTGGTGGGGCAGGGGGCGGAATCCCTGCCCGCGGACCTGGTGGACGGCGCGACCCAGGCCACGGGCCGGGTGCCCGACGTGCGCCCGTACCTGGCCGGCGCCGCCGTGGCCTGCGTGCCCCTGCGCGCGGGCTCCGGCACCAAGTACAAGGTGCTGGAAGCGCTGGCGGCGGGGGTGCCCGTGGTCTGCACGCCGGTCGCCCTCGAAGGGCTCGCCCTGGAGCCCGGGGTCCACGCCCTGGTGGGCGACACGGACGAGGAGCTGGCCGCCGCCGTGTGCGCGGTCCTGGCCGATCCGGGCCTGGCCCGCCGCCTGGCCGCGGCCGGGCGCGCGCGGGTGGAGGAGCGCCACGCCTGGAGCCGCGTGCTGGAAGGCCTCGAGCCCTGGCTCCGCGCCCTCCGCGCGCGGCCGCGCGCGCGCCGGGGCGCTCCGGCCCTTGCCTGACCTTCGCCGATGGTTTAGGTTAACGCGCGATTACCCGCGGTGACGGATTCCGTGACGCCCGCCGGCCCGTCTCTCCTGGGCGAACGGCAAGGAGGAAGCATGAACCGACGGCTCGTCTTCGCCGCAGTGGTCGGACTCGCCGGTCCCGCGGGCATCGCCTCCGCGCAGACGACGGACGAGATCAACGGCGGCATCCAGTTCGACTTCTCCCTGCCCGGCGCGCGCAGCCTGGCCATGGGGGGCGCCTTCGTGGCCCTCTCCGACGACGCCACCGCGGCCTACTCGAACCCCGCCGGCCTGACCACGCTGACCAAGCCCGAGATCTCGCTGGAGGGACGGCTCTGGAACTTCTTCAGCTTCCTGCCCCACGAGGGGCACGCCTTCGGCCCCCCCAGCGGCGTGGGCGTGGACACCGTGGCGGGGATCGTCAACGCGGAGGTCAAGGACACGGCCACCGCCCCCGCCTTCCTCTCCTTCGTCTTCACGCAGCCGAAGTGGGCGATCGCCGTCTACCGCCACGAGCTCTCCTCCTACGAGGCGACCATCGAGAGCCTGGGGCCCTTCGCCAGCGACACCACGGGGGCCTTCGCGCGCGTCAACCCCCTGCGCGGGGACCTCGACCTCGACATCTCGGACTGGGGGGCGTCCCTGGCCTACAAGTTCAACGACCAGTTCTCGCTCGGCTTCGGCGTGGGCCTCTTCGACTTCGAGATCGGCTCGAGCACCAGCCGCTACCTGCTCACCCCGCACCTGGCCCCCGGCCAGCGCATCGACGTGAGCGCCGGCCAGACGTTCCCCGGGGGGCAGCTCGGCCCCGCCGACTTCTCCGACGGCAACACGTTCTTCACCAACACCGCGCAGGGCGAGGACACGGCGGTGGCCATCAACACCGGGTTCGTCTGGAAGCCGAGCTCGAAGTGGAGCGTGGGGGGCGCCTTCCGGCAGGGCCCCAAGTTCACCTTCAACACCGAGTTCGTGCTGGGCCCCGCCCACAACCGCGTGTTCGGGTCGCCCGCCGGCTTCGTGGTGGACGAGGACGAGGTCTTCTTCCACGTGCCGGACTCCTACGCCTTCGGCATCGCCTACCGTCCCAGCGACCGCTGGACGGTGGCCTTCGAGTACAACTTCGTGAACTACGAGCAGCTCCTGGACGGCAGCGGCGACGGGCGGCCGGTGGAGATCGCGGGCCTGACCGAGTCCCAGGATCCCGACCCCGCGCTGCGCGCCGAGCTGCGCCGGCAGGGCGAGAACATCATCAACGGCCTGGCCATCGACAACGCCAACCAGCTCCGCCTCGGGGTGGAGTGGATCGTGAGCGCGGGCTCCACCGCCTTCGTGCTGCGCGGGGGCTCGTGGTTCGACCCGGACCACCGCGTGCGCTTCGAGGGCCAGCAGGAGATCCCCGGCTCCGCCCTCGACGTGCGGCTGGACGACGAGTTCCACTTCTCGGCCGGCTTCGGGGTGGCCTCCTCGCGCTTCCAGTTCGACGCGGCCATCGACATCTCGGACCGCGTGAACACCCTCTCCGCCTCCACCGTCGTCCGCTTCTGAGGGCGGGGACGGCTCAGGGGAAGGCGTCCGCGCCGGGGGCGAGGATGCCGGCGGCGGCGAGCGCCTCCCCCAGCGCGGCGCGCAGGGCCTCGGGGCTGAAGCGGAGCGCGGCCAGGGCCAGCAGCCCGGCCTGCGCGCCCTCCCACGCCTCGCGCTCGGTGTAGAGCCTCCAGGCGCGCGCGGCCACGCCCTCCGCGTCCTCGCCCACGGCGAGCGGGGCGAGCGGCCCCAGGCCCAGGCCCTCCGCCCCCACCTCGGTGGTCACGAAGGGAAGCCCGGCCGCCATGCTCTCCACCAGCTTGAGCTTCAGGCCGGCGCCGAAGCGCTCCGGCGCCACGAGGACGCGCGCGCGCCCGAGGTGGGGCCGGGGGTCGTCCACGAAGCCCACCACCTCCACCCGGCCGCCGTGGAGGGCGCGCACGGCGGGGGTGGGGTCCGCGCCCACCACGCGCAGGCGCAGCGACGGGTCGCGCTCCCAGAGGCGCGGCATGACCTCCCCCACCAGGTGGAGGACGGCGTCCTCGTTGGGCGAGCCCGGTCCGGCCAGGAAGCCGCCCAGGAACACGAGGTCGCGGCGCGCCTCCCAGGGCGGGGGGGCGGCCTGGCGCGCCACCCCGTGGGCCACCAGGCAGGACGGCTTCCCGGGAGCGAGGGTGGCCGCCACCGCGCGCTCCTCCTCCGTCACGCACCAGAGCGCGTCGGCGGCGGCGGCGGCGGCGGCCTCCGTCGCGCGCAGGCGCGCCGCCTGCGCGCGGGCGGCGGCGCGCTCCTCCGCGTCCTCCAGGGCGGCCGCGCGCCGCTCGGCCCGGCGGAAGAACAGGGCCTCCACGTCGAAGATGCGCCAGGCGCGCGGCTGCGTGCGCCGCACCGCCTCGTCCAGGTCGTGCACGCGGCTGGTGACCACGGTGCCGAAGAAGTGCCGCCGCCGCTCGAACCAGGCCGTCCAGTCGCCGAGGCCGCAGGCCACCTCGATGCCGAGCGCGCGCAGGGCGGGGGCGTAGCGCGCGGCCCCGGCGTCGGAGACCGCGGCCAGGGTGAGGCGGAGCTGGGGCCATCCGGTGGCCAGCGCGCGCAGGATGGCGGCCATGCGCGGGTCGCCGCCCCCTCGGTCGTGGTGGGGCACGCGGTAGTCCACGACGAGCACGCGCTCGCGCGGCGGCGAGCCCGCGGCAGGGCCGGGCCCCGGCGCTCCCGCGCTCCCCACCTGGGGGGGATGGCCGGGGACGTCCGCGGCTGCGCCGGGCGGAGGCGGCGGCGGATGGAGCGCGAACGGCGCGCCGCCGTCCCCGCGGATCACGCACTCGTGGCACAACCCGGCCACCTCCCGTGCGTCCTCGGCGGACAGCGGGAAGACGGTCGGCCAGAGCCGGAAGACGAGGTGGCCCCGTCGCTCGGCGAGGGCGACGGCCAGCGCGACCGACTCCCCGGGGGCCAGGCGGCAGCCGCCCGCCTCCGCCGCGCCCCACCAGGCGATGCGCAGGTCCTCGCTCCGCTGCCAGGCCGCCTCGAAGCGCACCTCGCAGACGCGGCCCGGCGGGCCTTCCCCATGCGAGACCACCACGAACTCGCCCGCCCACCCGTCGCCGTCGAGCCCGCTCACGGCGGGCGCGCGGTCTGCGTCGTCCTGGTCGAGGGACCGGTAGCCGTTCAGGTACGCGCGGCCGAGGTCGCCCGGCTCGAGGCGCGGAGCTTCGCGGCTGCCCACCAGCGCGCGGGTCGTGCCGTCCGGCGACAGCACGCGGCAGGATTCGCAGAGCGCGGCGAGCCACCGGTCGTCCGTGCCGCCCCCCGCGCGCCCGGGCTGGTGGGCGGGAGACAGCTCGAGCACCACGCGGCCCGGCGCGGTGGAGAGCGGTACACGGAGGGTGCCCGGACGTTCCCGCGCCACGCGCACGGCCCGTGGGGCCTGGTCCTCGCCGTGGACGCTCACCTCGAGGGCGGCCGCGGGCAGTGACGCGGGCGGCGTCAGGCGCACCTCCCACACGCGCCCCGCGGCGCCGGCTCCGTGGGTGAGGCTGACCCGGGGCTCCATCCAGCCGTCGGCCCAGACGCCCGACACGGCGTCCACATACCGCTTCTCCCCGCCGAGCACCTCGGCCAGCACGTCGCGGTAGCCCCGGGCCATGTCGCGAAGGGCGAGCTGCGCCGCGCGCGCGCGCCCCCGCGCGACCAGGTCGTCCACGGTGGCGGGCTCGGCGAGGAGCCGGCCCACGGCCTCCGCGATGTCGCCGGGCCGGCGGGGGTCGAAGAGGAGGGCGGCGCCGCCGGCCACCTCGGGCAGGCTGGCCGCGTCGCTGCAGGCCACGGGACGGCCCAGGTGCATCGCCTCCACCACGGGCATCCCGAAGCCCTCGTGCAGCGACGGGAACACCACCGCCCGCGCCCCCCGGTAGACGGCGGCCAAGTCGTCCTCGTCCAGCAGGCCGAGGAAGCGGACGCAGCGTCCCAGGCCCATCTGCTCGACCGCCCGCCGCAGGTCGGCCTCCAGCGGTCCGCGCGCGCCGGTGAAGACGAGGTCGGGGGCGGCGTCCGCGGCCAGGCGGTCCCGCAGGAGGCGGTAGGCGAGGAGGAGCATGCGGTGGTTCTTGTGCGGCCAGAAGTTCGCGGGATAGAAGAGGTAGCCGCGGCCGGCCAGCCCCAGGCGCGCCCGCGCCTCCTCCACCGCGGCCGGGGTGGGGACGCGGAGGCGCCGGTGGACGTCGCTCCCGACCACGACGCAGCGCGCGGCGGCCGCGGGAAAGCGCGCGGCCAGGCAGCGCCGCGTGTAGTCGGAGACGCAGATGATGCGGTCGGCCAGCCAGGAGAGCCGCTCCAGGTGGGCCTGGCGGTCCACCACCTCCCGCGCGGGGAAGAACTGCGGGTACTCGAACGACTGGAGGTCGTACACGACGGAGACCAGCCCCAGCGACGGCTCCGCGTAGATGGGCGGCGTGAACGGGCAGAAGAGCAGGTCCACGCCCCGGCTGGAGAGCAGGCCGGCGGCGTGGCGGGGCGCGCTCTCCGCCTCGCCGCCGGGCGCGCGGCGCACGCGCAGCCGGGGCAGCGTCCCGCCGAACCGCTGCGCCACCTCGGCGTCGTTCTCGTCGGTGGTCAGCGCGAGGTAGCGCCAGCGGTCGCCCGCGGCCAGCAGGCCCGACAGCGCGGTGAGGGCCACCACCTTGTTGCCCCCGCCCTCGCCCCCCGGCCGCAGGGGCGTGAGGTCGACGGCGATCAGCGGGGCGTCGGGCAGGCTCACGCCGTGGCGCCGTGCGCGGGGGCGGCGAACGGCGGGCGCTCCGCCGCCTCGCGGTAGACGGCCAGGACCTGGCGCGCCGCGCGCTCCCACGAGAACTCCGCCGCCCGCGCCCGCCCCGCCTCGGAGAGGCGCCGGCGCAGCGCGCCGTCGCCGGCCAGGCGGGACAACGCCTCGACCAGCGCCTCCTCGTCGCGCGGGTCCACCAGCACCGCGGCCCGTCCCGCCACCTCGGCCAGGCTGGTGGTGGAGGAGGTGACCACCGGCGCGCCCAGGCTCATGGCCTCCACCACGGGCAGCCCGAAGCCCTCGGCCAGGGAGACGTAGGCCATGGCGAAGCAGTTGGCGTACAGCCAGGCCAGGCGGTCGTCCTCCACGTAGCCCTCGAAGCGCACGGCCCCGGCCAGGCCGAGAGCCTCCACGGCGTCGGCGAGGCCCTCCTCCTTCCAGCCCTCGGGGCCGGCCACCACCAGGGGGCGGACCTCGCCCCGGGCGCGCAGCCGCGCGAAGGCGCGCAGCAGGCGGCGCAGGTTCTTGCGCGGCTCCAGCGTCCCCACCGTCAGCCAGAAGCCGCCGGGCGCCAGGGCCTCCGGCCCCGGCGCCGCGGCCGGGCGGCGCGACGGCGGGAAGCGGCTCGCCTCGTGGACCACTTCCACGCGGTCGGCGGGGTAGTGGGGGAACCGCTCCAGGAACCGCGCGCGCGTGTGGCGGGAGACGGCCACCACCGCGTCCGCACGGACGCTGGCGTCGAACAGGCCCCGGAAGCAGTGCACCCGGTTGTCCTCGAGCAGGAGGTCGGGCTCGTCGATGGACACCAGGTCGTGGACGGTGAAGACCAGCCGCGCCCGCCGCAGGCCGGGGGGGCAGTAGTAGCTGTTGGCGTGCACGACGTCGGGCGCGCCGATCCGCTCCTCGAAGTCCGGGGGCGGCCGGCTCCACAGCTCGGCCGCTTCCTCCCGGCCGAGGCCGTCGAGCAGCCGGGCCTGCCTCGGGGCCGCGGGCGCGCGGGTCCGCCGCGCCTCCCGCGACCAGGACTCGCCGAAGGTCGCGTAGAGCAGGTACTCGTTGGCCTCGTCCACGCCCCCCAGCGCGTCCAGGAGCGAGTCGGCGAAGCGGCCGCAGCCGGTGGCCCCCGGGCCGGTCTGGCTGGTGTCGAAGCCGATCCTCATGGCCGGGAAGCGAACGGCGGCCGCGCCACCGCCTCCGCGTAGGCGGCGAGCGTGCG
>DATBIO010000174.1:0-5179 GCA_036556965.1 Vicinamibacteria bacterium | reverse complement strand
AGCAGCATGTGTCGGACTTCCCGCGGCCGGGCGAGGAGAGCGGCCTGCGGGCGCCGCTCGACCTGGTGCGGTGCCGGGGCTGCCGGCTCCTCCAGCTCCGGCACACGGTGGCGCCGGAGGCCCTCTATCGCAACTACTGGTACCGCTCGGGCACGAACAGCACCATGCGGGAGGCGCTGGGGGACATCGCCCACACGGCGGAGACCCTGGTCACGCTGGCGCCGGGCGACGCCGTCCTCGACATCGGGTGCAACGACGGCACCCTCCTGGCTTCCTATCGCTCGGCGGACGTGTACCGGGTCGGCTTCGATCCCGCCCAGAACATGGCCCCGCACTCGCGCCGGGTGGCCTCGCGCGTGGTCTCCACCTTCTTCGGGGCCGAGGCCTTCCTCGGCGACCCCGAGCTCCGTGCGCGGCGCCCCCGCATCGTGACGAGCATCGCCATGTTCTACGACCTGGAGGACCCGAACGGCTTCGTGGCGGACCTCCGCGCCGTCATGCACCCGGACGGGCTCTGGATCGTGCAGATGAGCTACCTGCCGATGATGCTCAAGCAGCGCGCCTTCGACAACATCTGCCACGAGCACCTGGAGTACTACTCGATGGAGTCGCTGGACCACCTGGTCCGGCGCCACGGCCTCGAGATCGTCGACGTGGAGCTCAACGACGTGAACGGGGGGAGCATCCGTGCGTACATCCGGCGCGGGGACGCGGCGCCGGACGTCTTCGGCGACCCCACCTATCGCGCCCTGGCCCGGGAGCGGGTCGGCCGCTTGCGCGCGCAGGAAGAGGCGCTGGCCCTCGGCACCGAGAAGCCCTACCGCGACTTCGCCTTCTGGGTGGAGCGGGTCCGCGGCGACGTGGTGGGGTTCGTCAAGGACGTGGTGGCGAGGGGGCGGACCGTGTACGTGTACGGGGCGTCCACCAAGGGCAACACGCTGCTCCAGTACTTCGGGCTGGACAGGAGCCTCATCGCGGGCGCCGCCGACCGCAACCCGGACAAGTGGGGCCGGGTCACCGTGGGAACCGGGATCCCCATCGTCTCGGAGGAGGAGGCGCGCGCCGCCCGGCCCGACTACTTCCTGGTCCTGCCCTGGCACTTCATGGAGGAGTTCCAGCGGCGCGAGGAGGAGTACCTCCTCGGGGGAGGCCGCTTCATCGTTCCCCTGCCCGGCTTCGCCCTGGTCTGATCGCGGCCCGTGGTGGAGCGGGGTGATCGGCCTGCCGCGCCCGGCCTCTCGATCGTGCTCGTCTCCTTCGAGACACGCGACCTGCTCGAGGCGAGCCTGCGCGCGGTGGCCGCCGAAGGCGGCGGCTCCGTGGAGACGTGGGTGGTGGACAACGCGTCCACGGACGGGAGCGCGGACATGGTGGCGGAGGCGTTCCCTTCCGTGCGCCTGCTGCGCCACGACCGCAACGTGGGCTTCGCCGCCGGCAACAACGCCGCGCTGCGTCAGGTCACCGGCGACCTCATCCTGCTCCTGAACTCCGACGCCGTCCTCCTGCCCGGGAGCCTCGACGCCCTGCGCGAGGTGTTCGCGCGCGAGCCGTCGGTCGGCATCTGCGGGCCCCGGCTGCTGAACCCCGACGGCTCCCTGCAGCCGTCGTGGGGAAGGCGCCCCACTCCCGTCACCGAGCTGCTCTTCCAGTCTTTCCTCTACAAGGTGTGGCCCTGCCGCTTCCCCTACGGCCGGCGGCCGCACCCGCTCCTCCGCCCCGCCTACGCGCGGTTCCGGCGCGTGGACTGGGTGAGCGGGGCCGCCCTGATGCTCCGGCGCAGCGTGCTCGAGAGGATCGGCGGCCTGCCCGAGGACACCTTCATGTACGGGGAGGACCTCGAGTACTGCCTGCGCGCGGCGGAGGCGGGCTTCGAGGTCGCCTACGAGCCCCGCGCCCTCGTGCGCCATCACGTGGCCGGCTCGCGGCGCGACCACGCCGGCTGGATCGAGGCCTACACGCGCGCCACCCTCGAGCACTACCGCCGTCGCGGCACGCGCCAGGAGCTGGCCGCGGCGGCGCGCTACATCCGGTGGGGCAGCGGTCTCCGCCGCGCCGTGTGGGGCGTTCTCGGCCTGCTTCCGTCCCGCCGGGCGGAGGCGGAAGCGCGCCGCGCCGGCTACCAGCGCGCGGCTCTCCTGGCCCGGCGCTACGTGGCGGGGCCGCCGCCGCCGTCCCCGGGTGGGTGAGGGCCGGCGGGCGGCGCCAGCGGCGGGTACCGACGCAAGCCCGTCTTCTGGAGCAGGGTATGGGCCACGAACACCGTGTTGCCGATCAGGTATCGGCGCGCGAGCCGGCGCGGCTCCTGGAAGAGCCGGAAGAGCCACTCCAGACCCACCCGGCCCAGCCAGGCCGGAGCCTGGCGGACGCGCCCGGTGTGGAAGTCGAAGGCGGCCCCGACTCCCATGAGGACGGGCGCTTCCAGCGCGGGCCGGAGGCGCGCCATCCAGCGCTCCTGCTTGGGGCAGCCGAGCCCGACGAACAGCACGTCGGTGCGGGCGGCGTTGATGCGCTTCACCGCCGCCTCCTCCTCGGCCGCCTCCTCCTCGCCGCCCGGCGCCTCGCGGAAGGGCGGGGACTGCGTGCCCGCCACGGGCAGGCCGGGGAAGCGGCGCGTCATCTCCGCGGCCAGGGCCTCGGCCACGCCGGGACGGCCCCCGTAGAAGTAGCAGCGATGGCCCTCGCGGGCGGCCAGCCGGCACGTCTCCAGCATGAGGTCGGGCCCGTACACGCGCCGGACGCCGCTCCGTCCGGCCAGCCGGCCCAGCCAGACCAGGGGCATGCCGTCGGGCACGGTCAGGCCCGCGTGGTTGTAGACGTCGCGCAGCGCGGGGTCGCGCAGCGCTTCCACCACGCCGTGCACGTTGGCCGCGCAGACGTAGCCCCGCCGTCCCCCCCGCAGCCAGCGCGCGACCTCCGCGAGGGCGGACGGGGGGTCGCAGGCCACGACCCAGACGCCCAGGACGCTGTAGGGCTCGAAGGCCGGGGGGCCGGTGGCGGGCGAGGCGGGAGCGGGCGTGTCCACGGTCTTCAGCTCGCGCCGTCCAGCCAGCGGTTCACGATGCGCACCATGTCGGCGGAGAAGCGCTCGAGGCCGTAACGGCGGCGCACCTCCGCCCCCAGGGCGCGGCGGCGGGCGTCGTCGAGGCCGAGCACCTCGTCCAGCGCGTGGTCGAAGCGGTCCGCATCCTCGAGCGCGCACCGGCCCGGGAGGCCCGCCAGCACCTCGGGGAGGGCCCCGGCATCGGCGTAGCAGACCGGCGTGTCCAGCGACCAGGCCTCCACCGCGGGCAGCCCGAACCCCTCGATGCTCGAGAGCAGGAGCAGGGCGCGTGCCTCCGCCATCTCCCGGGCCAGCCCCGCCCGGTCCACGACGCCGATGAACTCCACGTCCGGGCCCGGTGGGAGCTGCCACTCCGGAGGCGCGGCGTCCAGGCCCGCCACCCGCAACCGCCAGCGGCCGCCATGGCCCACGTTGTAGCGCCGGAAGAGGGCGATCGTCTCGCGCGTGCGCTTGTGGGGCAGGACCGAGCCGAGGTGCAGGAGCCGGTGCTCGCGCCTCTCGACGGGGGGCCCCGCCGCCGTCCCGAGGTCGGTGGCCAGGGGACAGACCTCGATGGCGGGCGGCGCGATCCCCTCCTCGGCGGCGAAGCGCAACAGGTGCGTGCGCGAGAACCCCGAGTCGGTGACGATCCCCGCCGCCGTCCGCAGGGTGTGGGCGATGAGCCACCGCAGGTAGGCCAGCTTGGCCGCAGGGAAGAAGCCGGGGTGGTGCCGCGCGTAGTAGAGCGGGATCGTGTCGTGGACGGTGGCCGTGGCGCGCAGGCGCCACGGCCCCGCGGGGAGGAAGCCCTTCGGGAAGTGCAGGAGGCGGAGGCCCTGCCGGCGCGCGGTCACGGGGGCGAGCACATGGTCGGCCAGCAGCCGGCCCGCGCCCCCCGCGCACCAGGCGGGCAGGATGACCGCCCGCGCCCCGCCGCCGGCGGGCGCCATCTCCGGCGCGTTGGCGCGGTTCAGGATCAGGACCAGCTCGTGGCCGGACAGGCCCCGCGCCAGGGCCGCCGCCAGCAGCCGCGAGTAGCCGTAGATCCCCTTGCTGAGCGTGCGGTCCCAGCGCTGGTCGGCGAGGTACAGCCCGACCTTCACCGATGGAGGCTCGCCACCGGGGCTACCGCGCCCCCCGCCCCGAGAGGAGCGCGGGCAGGGTGCGCAACAGGATGGCGACGTCGAGGCCCAGGCTCCAGTTGTCCACGTACTTGAGGTCGAGGGCCATCCACTCGCCGAAGCCCAGCTCGTTGCGCCCGCTCACCTGCCACAGGCAGGTCAGGCCGGGCTTCATGCTCAGGCGGCGGCGGTCCGCGCCGGTGATGCCGCGCGTCTCCGCGAGGGGAAGGGGGCGGGGGCCCACCAGGCTCATCTGCCCCAGCAGGACGTTGAAGAGCTGCGGGAGCTCGTCCACGCTGGTGCGCCGCAGCAGGCGGCCCACGGCCGTGACCCGGGGATCGCCGGCGATCTTGAACACCGGCCCGTCCATCTCGTTGGCGGCGAGGAGCGCGTCGCGCTCCGCCTCCGCGCCGAGCCGCATGGTGCGGAACTTGAACATGCGGAAGGGCCGGCCGTTCAGGCCGCCGCGCTCCTGCACGAAGAACACCGGTCCCGCGCTCGTCAACCTCACGAGCAGGCCGACCAGCAGCAGGAAGGGCGCGGCCACGAGCACGGCCACCAGGGCCACCGCCCGGTCGAGGATCCCCTTCACCACGAGCGACGCGGGGTCGGGCTCGCGGCGGCGGTATGCGAGGTAGAGCGTGTTGCCGACGACCTCGGCCCCCGGAGGGGCGAGGGCCGCGGCCACCGTCTCCGTGGCCACGAGCACGGGGATCCCCGCGTCCTGGCAGGCCACCACCAGCTCCGCCCGCCGCGCGGCGGGAACCGCGGGACCGAGGAGGACCTCGTCCACGGCGCCGGCTTCGAAGCGTCGTCGCAGGTCCTCGGGCCCGGTGGCCTCGAGGGCCTCGACCCTCCGGCGCCGGAACCACTCGAACTCCCGCACGGCGGCGGGCGCGTGGCCCACCGCCACCGCCAGCGCCTCGCCGCGGTGGCGGAGGAGCCAGCGGCGCTGCGCGAGCTTGAGGGCCATGAGGAGCAGGGTGGACACCAGCAGGAACAGCGCGATCAGCGACCG
>DATBIO010000173.1:0-26572 GCA_036556965.1 Vicinamibacteria bacterium | reverse complement strand
CGGGAGCCTTCCTTGAGGTCCTCGAGGGGCCGCGCGAAGGAGATGCGCACGTAGCCCGGAGCCCCGAAGCCCTCCCCCGCCACCACTGCCACCTTCTCCTCCTCCAGCAGGCGGCTGGCCAGGGCGAGGGTGGTCGGGACCCGGGCTCCGAGGTAGCGGGCCAGGTTCGGGAAGAGGTAGAAGCCGCCCCCGGGCGCCACGCAGGTCACCCGGGGCAGGGAGGCCACGGCGGGGTGGATGAAGTCGCGTCGCCGCTTGTACTCGCCGGCGAGGTCGGACACGAACTTCTGCGGGCCCGTCAGCGCCTCCACCGCCCCCACCTGGGCGAAGGAGGCCGGGCACTGGGTGCTGTGCGAGACGAGGGCCGCGCACGCGTCCACCAGGGCCTTGGGCCCGAGCACCCAGCCGATGCGCCACCCGGTCATGCAGTAGCTCTTGGAGGCGGTGCCCACGAGCACGAAGCGCTCGGCCACCGCGTCGCGCAGCGACTGCAGAACGCCGCCGTCGGCCTTGGCGTACGACAGGCGGGCGTAGGTGTCGTCGTAGACCAGGGTGAACCGGCGCCGGCCCGCCATGTCCCCGATCACGAGCAGGTCCTCCGGCTCGATCACCGCGCCCGTCGGGTTGGAGGGGCTGTTGAGGATGACCGCCTTCGTGCGCGGCGAGGTGGCCTTGCTGATCATGCGCGCGGTGACCCGGAAGCCCTCCTTCTCCTGGGCCTGGACGAGGATGGGGCGGGCCCCCGCCAGGCGCACCGCCTCCGAGAAGGTCGGCCAGTGGGGCGAGGGGATGATGACCTCGTCGCCGCGGTCGAGGAGGGCCTGGCAGACCAGGTAGAGCGCCTGCTTGCCCCCCGTGGTGACGGCCACCTCGGACTCGGCGAAGGAGACCTTGAAGTCCTTCCGGTAGCGCATGGCCACCGCCGCGCGCAGCTCCGGGAGCCCCGCCGCCGGCGTGTAGCGGGTCTTGCCCTCGCCGATGGCGGCGGTGGCGGCGGCGCAGATGTGGGGGGGAGTGGGCTGGTCGGGCTCCCCCACCGAGAAGTCGAGGACGGGCTCCCCGCGCGCCCGGAGGGCGGCGGCGCGCCCGGCCATGGCCACCGTCGGCGACACCTCGATGGAGAGCGCCCGCCGGCTGAGGTCGAGGGCGGAGCCGTCGGCCGCCGCCCCCGCCGCGCTCACGCCTTCACCTCGCGGTACTTCTCGCGCAGCCGGCGCTCCACCACGCGCGGAACCAGGTCGGTGACGTCCGCCCCGAGCTGGAAGACCTGCTTGACCAGCCGCGAGGAGAGGTAGGAATAGGCCTCCGCCGGCATCATGAACACGGTCTCGATGCGCGCGTTCAGCCGCCGGTTCATGAGGGCCATCTGGAACTCGTACTCGAAGTCCGAGATGGCGCGCAGCCCCCGTACGATGACGCGCGCCCCCGCCTTCTCCGCGTAGTCCACGAGCAGCCCGGAAAAGGTGTCCACGCTCACCCGCGGGTCGCCCTGGCAGGCCTCGCGGATGATCTCCACGCGCTCGTCCACCGTGAAGAGCGGCTGCTTCTCCGCGTTCAGGAGGATGGCCACGATGAGCCGGTCGAACACGCTCAGCGCGCGCTGCACGATGTCCAGGTGGCCGTTGGTGATGGGATCGAACGACCCCGGGAAGACGGCGACGGCCTCGGTCTTGGTGATCACTCGGGCGCTCGCTGGTAGAAGCTGAGACGGTGGTCGCCGATCCGCGCGCCACGCGTGCGGGAAAGGCGCCCTATTGTCTCCGGGAGGTCGCGTTTGTGGAAGTGCTCCGCCACCACCACCCCGCCCTCCGCCATGACGGCGTCCGCGGCCTCGATCACGACCTCGTACTGTGGGCTGTCGTAGGGCGGGTCGACGAAGATGACGTCGAAGCGGTCCCCGGACGCGCGCAGCCCGGCCAGCGCGGCGCGCGCTTCCTGCCGCAGGACGCGGGTCTCGCCGCCGGCGCCTTGCAGGACGGCGGCGTTCGCCCGGATGGAGGCCACGGCCGCGGCGTCCTCGTCCACGAGGGTGACGTGGGCCGCGCCGCGGCTGAGCGCCTCCAGGCCGACCGCCCCGCTGCCCGCGCAGAGGTCGAGGAAGCGGCACCCCGGGAGGCGCGGGGCGAGGATGTCGAAGAGGGATTGGCGCAGCCGCGCCCCCGTGGGGCGCGTCCTGTCCCCCCGGGGCGCGGTGAGCCGGCGCCCCTTGCCCTGCCCCCCGATGATCCGCGTCATCGCCGTCAGCCGATGGCGGAGAGCGCGAAGCGCCGGGCCCAGGCCCCGCTGGCCAGGAGGCGCTGCGCCTCCGCCGGCCCCGCCTCCTCCAGGAAGCGGAAGGCCTCCGCCCGCGCCGTCTCCAGCAGCTCACGGTCGCGCATCAGGTCGGCCACGCGGAAGGCGGGCAGGCCCCATTGCCGGGTGCCGAAGAAGTCGCCCGGCCCCCGCAGGCGCAGGTCCTCCTCGGCGATCACGAAGCCGTCGTCGGTGCGCACCATGACCTCCAGCCGGGCGCGCGCCTCCTCGGAGAGGCGCCCGTGCGTCACCAGCACGCAGGACGAGGACGCGCGACCGCGGCCCACGCGGCCGCGGAGCTGGTGCAGGGAGGCCAGCCCGAAGCGCTCGGCGTTCTCGATCACCATCAGGGTGGCGTTGGGCACGTCCACCCCCACCTCGATGACGGTCGTGGCCACCAGGACCTGCGCCTCGCCCGCGGCGAAGGAGGCCATCACCGCCTCCTTCTCCCCCGACTTCATGCGGCCGTGGAGCAGGGCCACGCGCACGCCCGGCAGCGCCTCCTGCCACCGTTCGGCCATCTGCCGGGCCGCCGCCACGTCCTCGAGCTTCTCCGACTCCTCTACCAGGGGGTAGACCACGTAGGCCTGGTGGCCGGCGGCCACCTCCCGCCGCACCAGGTCCTGGACCGCGCGGCGGGCGGCGGCCGCGCGCACCTCCGTGCGCACCGGCGTGCGTCCCGGCGGGCGCTCGTCGAGGAGGGAGACGTCCAGGTCGCCGTAGGCGGTGAGGGCCAGGGTGCGCGGGATGGGGGTGGCGGTCATCACCAGCAGGTCGGCCTGGTACCCCTTGCGCAGGAGGTCCTCGCGCTGCAGGACGCCGAAACGGTGCTGCTCGTCCACCACCGCCAGGCCGAGGCGTCGGAAGCCCACCTGCTCCTGGATCAGGGCGTGGGTGCCCACCGCGATGTCCACGTGACCGGCGCGCAGGCGGTCGCGCGCCTCCGCCCGCTGCGCGCGCGTGCCCGCGCTCACGAGCGCGACCGTGTAGCGGCACCGCGCCAGCAGCCGCCCGAGGGTGAGGGCGTGCTGCTCGGCCAGCACCTCGGTGGGGGCCATCAGCGCGGCCTGGTAGCCGTTCTCCACGGCGATGACCATGGCCAGCAGGGCCACCACCGTCTTTCCCGCGCCCACGTCTCCCTGGAGCAGCCGGTTCATGGGCCGCGCGTCCTGCATGTCGTCGGCGATCTCCCGCAGCACGCGCTTCTGCGCGGCGGTGAGCGGGAAGGGGAGGATGCGCTTCACCGCCTCGCGCGCGGCGTCCGTCACCCGGAAGGCGATGCCCTGGCGGTCGGCCCGCCGCTGCTGCCGGCGCAGCGCGAGCCCGAGCTGGAACAGGAACAGCTCCTCCAGGATCAGGCTGCGGTGGGCGGGCGACCGCGCGGCGTTCAGGTCGCCCAGGTCCGCGTCGCCCCCCGGGTCGTGCAGGCGCCGCAGGGCCAGGTGGCGCGGCAGCAGGCGGAGCCGCTCGCGCACGGGCGCGGACAGGGGGTCCGGCCCCTCGGCCAGGCCCGCGGCCAGGGGCAGGATCACGCGGCGCAGGCCCTTGCCCGTGAGGGGGCCGAGCTTCTCGTAGATGGGCACGATGCGGCCCATGTGCACGGCGGCGTCGTCTTCCTCGATCAGCTCGTACTCGGGCGAGGCCATCATCAGGCGTCCCCCGCCGTGGCGGTCGCGCTCCACGCTCCCGTAGAGCACCACCCGGCGCCCGCGCGCCATCACCTCGCGCAGGTAGGGCTGGTTGAACCACACCGCCTTGAGCCGCCCGCTCTCGTCGGCCAGGCGCAGCTCGAAGACGGCCATCCGGCGGGCCCGCCGCAGTCCGGCCACCTCGATGACGCCGGCCACCACCGTCTTCGTGCCGGCCCGCAGGTCCGCGATGTGCGTGAACTGGCGGCGGTCCTCGTAGCGCATGGGCACGTGGAAGAGGAGGTCCTCGGCGGTGCGCACGCCCAGGCCGGCCAGCGCCTCCGCGCGCTGGGGCCCCACGCCCTTCACGTATTGCACGGAGGCGGCGAGGTCGACCACGGCTGAGAGCATAACGGCAGGGGGCGGCCGCACGCGGTCCGGGAGCGCGCCCGGGGCCTCCGCGCTAGCGAGCGCGCACCAGCTCGGACACGACGGCGAGCATCTGCAAAGGGTCGACGGGCTTGGGCAGGTGGACCTGGAACCCGGCCCGCAGCGCCTCGTCGCGGTCTTCCTCGCGCGCGTAGCCGGTGAGGGCCACCGCGGGCAGCAGCTTCCCGCTCCGGTCGGTGCGCGCCCGCAGCTTGCGGATGAAGCTGTAGCCGTCCTCGCCCGGCATCTCGAGGTCGCTCACCACGAGGTCGGGGGGGTCCTGCTCCAGGGCCACCAGGCCCTCCCAGGCCGAGGCCACCCCCGTCACCCGCGCGCCCCGCTGGCCGAGCACGGTGGCGATGAGCTCGCGCGTCTCCTGGTCGTCCTCGACCACCAGCACGCGCACCCCGCGCAGGCCCTCGGCCGGGGTCGCGGCCCACGCCGGCGGTGCCGGGAGCGCGGCGGGCATCGACGCGCGCAGGGGCAGGCGCACGATGAAGGTCGCGCCTTGTCCCGGCCCCGCGCTGGCCGCCTCCACCGTCCCTCCGTGCACCTCCGCGATGTGGCGGACGATGGACAGGCCCAGGCCGAGCCCGCGGTGCTGGCGGGTGGTGGAGGAGTCGCCCTGGCGGAAGCGCTCGAACACGTGGGGAAGGAACTCCACGGGGATGCCGCTTCCCGTGTCGCGCACCTCGAGCTCGGCCAGGGCGCCCACGGCACCCACGCGCACTTCGACCCGCCCGTGCCCCGGGGTGAACTTGATGGCGTTGCTGAGGAGGTTCCACACGACCTGCTGCAGGCGGTCGGGGTCCCCCGACACCGTCACCGTCTCCGCGGGCGGGCGGGACTCGAGGACGATGCCCTTGGCCGAGGCCGCGGGACGCACCGTCTCCAGGGCCGCCTCCACCACGCGCTGGAGGTCCACCGCCCGGCGCTCGAAGGTCAGCTTGCCGCTCACGATCCGGGACACGTCGAGGATGTCGGCCACCAGCTCGCTCTGCGCCTTGGCGTTGCGGGCGATGACCTCGAGCGCCTTGCGGGAGGTGTCGGCGTCCAGGTCGCCCGTGCGCAGGAGGTGGGTCCAGCCCATGATGGCGTTGAGCGGCGTGCGCAGCTCGTGCGAGAGTGTGGCCAGGAACTCGTCCTTGAGCCGGTTGGCCTCCTGGGCCTCCTTGAAGAGGCGGGCGTGCTCGACGGCGATGGCGGCGCGCGCGGCCAGGGCCTGGGCCAGGGCCAGGTCCTTCTCCCCGTACCGGCGCCCCGACTCCCCCGCCACCAGGGACAGGGTGCCCACCGTGGCGCCGCGCGCCACCAGGGGGACGATCATGGCGGAGCGGCTGCCCACCCCGCGCACGAGCTCCGGCGCCTGGCCCTCGCGCACCACCGCGGCCAGGATCTCGGGATAGAGCTCGGGCTTGCCCGTCTGCACCACCTTCGGCACGCCCTCGACGGCGAAGCGGTCGTGCTCGGCGCCCGTCCCGCCCTCGCCGGCGCCCGACGCGGCGAGGCGGCTCAGGCGGCCGTCCTCGGCCACCAGGTGCACCGCGCACCAGTCCGCGAGCTGCGGCACCACCAGGCGGGTGAGCGCGGCCAGCGTGGTCTCGTAGTCCAGGGAGCCGCCCAGGAGGGCGCCCGCCTGGGCGAGCAGGCGCTCCGCCTCCTCGGCCCGCCGGCGGTCGGTGATGTCGGCGAACATGCCCACCGCTCCATGCGGGCGCCCCGCGTCGTCCAGCAGGGGCACCGCGGAGCTGAGCACCTCGTGCGTCCTCCCGTCGGGAAGCTGCAGGGTGAGCTCGACGCCGCTGACGGCCACGCCCTCGGCGGCGGCGCGCTCGAGCGGCATCTCCTCGGGCGGCACCTCCGCGCCGTCGCGCAGCACGCGCACGGCGGAGGCGCGCCGGTCCGGGGCAGTGCGGAAGGACGCGTTCCGGCTCGGGTCGATACCGAGCAGCCGGGCATAGAAGGCGTTGGGGGTGACCTCCGCGGATCCCGCGTCGCGAGCGATGCCGATGCCCACCGGGATCACGTCGAGCAGGGCCTGCAGCTCGGCCAGCTGGCGCTGCTGCTCCCGGCTCAGCTCGCGGATGCGGAGCTCCGAGGCCCTCTGCTCGGTGACGTCACGCGCCATCCCGATGACCCCCACCACGCGGCCGTCGCCGTCGCGGTAGGGAGTCTTGGTGACCAGGAAGTGGCGCACCCTTCCGCCGACGGTCGTGCTCTCCTCGTAGGTCACCGCCGCGTTGCTGGCGGCCACCTGCGCGTCGGCGTGGCGGCTGCGCGCCGCCGCCTCCGCGGAAGCGAGCTCGTCGGTGCGCTTGCCCAGGACGTCCCGTTCCCCCCGTCCCAGGGCCTCGACCACGGCGGGGTTGGCCAGGAGCAGGCGGCCCTCCAGGTCCTTGACGAACACCTGGTCGGAGACCCCCTCCACCACCGCCCGCACCAGCTCGGAGCTGCGGCGCGCCGCGTCCTCGGCCTGCTTGCGCTCGGCGGCCAGCGTCCGCCACCGCTGCTCGGCGTCCTGGGCGCGGCGCGAGCCGTCCTCGGCCTTCACCCGCGCCCGGTGCAGGGCCTCGCTGAGCGCGCTCACGATGACGCCCACCAGCACGAAGGCGCCCATGCGCACCAGCTCCCCCGCCAGGCCGTCGTCGGGGATCCGGGCCTGGGCGCCGGAGAGGGCGAAGGCGGTGGCCGCGCCCAGGAGGGTCGCGAAGAGGCCCGGCCCCAGGCCGCCGTACCAGGCCGCTGCCGACACCGCCAGCACGAAGACGGTGTAGGACATGGCCCCGGCGCCCAGCAGGGGCTCGAGGAGGAGCCAGAGGGCCGCCGTGGCCACCACGGCCAGGGCGGCGGACGCGTACAGCGCCGGACGCTGCGGCTGCCTCACGGCCTCGAGGCTGCCTCGAGGCCGGCGAGGACCTCCAGGCGGGGGTGGCCGGCGCGGAGGGAGCAGGGCCACGCGGGATCCTCGGACCCGCGCCGCCGGGCGGCCACCGCGGTCGCCGTCACAGCTCGCCCCAGTTGATCAGCCGGATGCCCGCCGCCTGCACGGCCTGGCGCGCCTCGCGGTGCAGGAGGGCGGCGAGCTCCCCCGACCGCTGCTCCGCGTAGCTGGAGGACGCGCGGAGCTCGTCGTCCACCACCGCGGGATGGCACATGAGCTCGCTGGTGCCCAGGGGCAGGCCGAAGAGGATGCGGACCAGGTCCTCGGTGGTCGCCTTCTCGCCGTAGAACTCCTCCACGAAGTGGTCGGTGGTGCGCACGTTCTCGCGGCGCAGCCGCGCGCCGACCTGGGGGGAGGCGTTGCGCACGGGGAGGCCGGTCTCCCAGGCCAGGGTGAGCACCGCCTCCAGCACCGCGGGCGCCTCGCGGTGCGAATGGTGATGGCTGTCGAAGTGCGTGGGGTCGCGCCCCATCAGCTCCCGGAATCGGCGGAGCTGGGCGCGCGCCTCCGCCAGCACGTCCTCCAGGCGGGCGGGGCCGAGGCCCTCGGGCTTGGCCGGCATGCCCGCCGCCGGGTCGGCCAGCGTGGGTATGCGCGCGGCGGGGAGCGCGGACGGGCCGCCGGTGAAGGCCAGGTGGAGGCCGACGCCCAGGCGCGGGTTGTGCCGCGAGTGGCGGGCCGCGTCCTCCGCCGCGGCGTAGTTCACCATCAGGGTGGCGCTGGTCACCAGGCCGCGGTCGTGCGCCTCGAAGATGCCCTGGTTGATCCCCGGCGTGCGCCCGAGGTCGTCGGCGTTGACCACCAGCCGCTTGACCGCGCTCATGGCAGGGCCTCCAGGGCCAGGCGCACGGCGCCCCGCGCCGGCTCGCCTTCCAGGAGGTGCGGCTGCGCGCCGGCCAGGGCGAGGCACGCCTCGATGCGGCCGGCCAGGCTCGGACAGCCGCGGAACACCCCGCCGGCCAGGACGAGGGGGAAGGTCTCGGGCAGGGCGATCTGGCGGGCCACCGCCCGCGCGGCGCGGCCCAGCTCGTCGGCCGCCGTGTCGAGCAGGTCGCCGGCCAGGCGGTCGCCCTGGTCGCTGGCCTTCTGCACGAGGGGGGCGAGGGCCGCCACGCGGTGCTTGGGCAGCCCCTTCTCGTAGACCCGGGGGATCATGTCCGCAACGCTCGACACCTCCAGGACCTCGAAGACGAGGGGCTGGAGGAGCGTGTGGGGGCCGCGGCCGTCCGTGGCGCGCACGACGGCGCGCAGGGCCTGGTGTCCGAGCCAATAACCCGAGCCCTCGTCCGCGAGGAGGAAACCGTAGCCCCCCGAGCGCGCGCTCTTCCCCGCCGGGTCCATGCCGTAGGCGATGGACCCCGTGCCGGCCAGGATCACCACCCCGTAGCCGTCGGGAGCGCCGGCGGCCAGGGCCACGGCGGCGTCGTTCACCACGCGCGCGTTCTGGCGCCAGCCCAGCCGCCGCAGGATGGCGCGGATGACGCCCTCGTCGTGGGGCCGGTCCACGCCCGCGATCCCGAGGCAGAGCGCCGCCACGGGCCGCTCGCGGCCCAGGCTCTCCAGCACGTGGTCGAACACCTTCTCGACCTCGAGCTCGCCGTGGGTCTGGAGGTTCGCTCCCCCTCCGCGGGCCTCCGCCAGCACGCCGCCGCTCTCGTCCGCGAGCATGCCCACGGTCTTCGTGCCGCCGGCGTCGATGCCGATGACGTGCCGCATCTGGCGCTAGCTTAACGGCTAACGGCACCAGCCCGGCGGCGCCGGGCCCGGTTCCGGCTATCCGCCGTAGACCACGATGTCGGGCAGGTTGCGGTACTTCTCGTTGTAGTCGAGCCCGTAACCCACGACGAAGTGGTCGTCGATGGAGAACCCCACGTAGTCCACCGCCACCTCCACCAGCCGGCGCGACGGCTTGGAGAGGAGGGCCGCCACCTTCAGCGTGCGCGGGCCCCGCGCCCGGAGGACGTTGAGGAGGTAGTTGAGGGTGAGGCCGGTGTCCACGATGTCCTCGACCACGATGAGGTCGCGGCCGTCGAGGCCCTGGTCGAGGTCCTTCACCAGCCGGACCTCGCCCGACGACTTGGTGGCCGCGCCGTAGGACGACACGGCGATGAAGTCCAGGGTGATGGGGAGCTCGATGGCGCGCGCCAGGTCCGTCATGAAGGTGCAGGCCCCCTTCAGGACGCCCACCAGGTGGGGCTCGCGGCCCGCGTAATCGCGGGCGATCTCCGCGCCCATCTCGTGGACGCGGGCCTGGATGGCGTCGTTCGACAGCAGGACCTTCATGGCAGGGCTCCTTGGCGGGCGCGGATTATAGCCCGCGGGCGGCGGCGCGCCCGTCGCCAGAGGAAGACGGCAGGAGGCCTCCCGGGGCGTCACGCGGCGGTCACGGCGCGCGGGCATCATCGGCGCCATGACGAGTCCGGCAGCATTGACTCGGTGGAGGCCCGGGGGCTACCATCTCGCCGTCCCGAGAGCCATCCCGCCTGCGGTCTGACCCCTATAGGCTGATCTCGACCCACCGTCTGAGGAGAGGAGCTATGAAGAGCTTGCGTACCATGTTGTCCGCGCTGGGCCTGGCCGTCCTGGTGGCCGTAACCAGCGTCCCCGCCCTCGCCCAGACCGCCACAACGGGGGCGATCTCGGGCGAGGTCAGCGACGAGAGCGGAGGCGTCCTGCCCGGCGTCAGCCTGTCCGCCCGCCACGAGCCGACCGGAACGCAGTACTCCGCCACCTCCGACGCGGAGGGCACCTTCACCATCCTCAACGTCCGGGCGGGCGGCCCCTACACGGTGACCGCGGCCCTTGCCGGCTTCCGCGAGCGCAAGGAAGAGAACGTCTTCGTGCGCCTGGGCGAGACCGCGAACATGAGCTTCAAGCTCGCCCTCGAGACCATGACGGAGACGGTCGAGGTCACCGCCTCCGCGGGCGACATCATCTCGCCCTCCGCCACGGGCCCCGCGGACAGCGTGACCCAGGAGGCCATCCAGAACCTGCCCACGGTGGGCCGCGGCCTGGAGGACTTCGCGCGCCTCTCCCCCTACTTCGACGCCAAGGGCTCCGGCGACGGCACCGAGCGCTCCGTGCTGGCGGTGGCCGGACGGAACAACCGCTACAACAACATCCAGATCGACGGGGCCATCAACAACGACCTCTTCGCCATCAGCGACTCCTCCGCGCCCGGAAACGGCGCGGACGGACAGCCGATCAGCCTCGACGCCATCCAGGAGCTGCAACTCCTGGTCTCGCCCTACGACGTGCGCCAGGGCGGCTTCACCGGCGGCGGCATCAACGCCGTCACCCGCAGCGGGACCAACGCCTTCCACGGCACCGCCTACTACTTCTTCCGCGGCGACGGCATGACGGGGGACGGACCGGACGACCGGCCCATCGCGCCCTTCGACGACTCGCAGTTCGGGGCCAGCCTGGGCGGCCCCATCGTCAAGGACAAGGCCTTCTTCTTCGCCAACGTGGACTTCGCCCGCCGCGAGAGCCCGTCGGGCTTCTCCGCGGACGGCGCCACGGGCACGCCCTGGGGCCACGAGGCGGAGGTCCAGCGCTTCCTCAGCATCCTGCAGTCCCGCTACGGGTACGACCCCGGCGGGCAGGGCGAGTTCATCCGCAACATCGAGAGCGACAAGATCTTCGCGCGCATGGACTTCAACCTGAACCAGAACCACCGCATGACCGTCCGGCACAACTACATCGACGGCATCACCGACCGCGGCTTCCCCAGCAGCCGTACCTACTACTTCCCCGACAACTGGTACCAGCCCAAGGAGAACGTCAACTCCACGGTGGCCCAGCTCAACAGCACCTTCGGGAGCGTGGTGAACGAGTTCCGCGTGACCTACCAGCGCATCCGCACGGTGGCCGACGGCCCCACGCGCTTCCCGCAGGTGATCGTGGACCTTGCCGACGGCTCCCAGGTCCGCGCCGGCCGCGAGAACTTCCGCGCCGCCAACGAGCTGGACCAGGACATCTTCGAGCTGACCAACGACGCCACCTTCCGCTGGGGCAACCACATGGTGACCATCGGCACCCACAACGAGTTCTTCAAGTTCCGGAACCTGTTCATCCGCGACAACATGGGGAACTACCGGTTCAGCAGCCTCAACAACCTCGAGGCGGGCCTGGCCCAGTCGTTCGACCACAGCTTCTCCGCCACCGTGAACCCCCAGCAGGCCGCGGAGTTCAACGTCAACCAGATCGGCTTCTACGTGGGTGACCTGTGGCGGGCCACGCCGCGCCTGACCCTGACCCTCGGCGCGCGCGCCGACATCCCCATGTTCCCGGACACGCCCACCGCCAACCCCGCGGCGGAGGCGGCCTTCGGCTTCGCCACCGACGTGGTGCCGAGCCCGGTCATGTTCTCGCCCCGGGCCGGATTCAACTTCGACGTGACCGGAAACTCGACCTCGCAGGTCCGCGGCGGCCTGGGGCTGTTCACCGGGCGCACCCCCTACGTCTGGCTGTCCAACCAGTACGGCAACACGGGCATCGAGTTCACGCGCATCGGGGCCAGCTTCAACGCCGCCAACCGCATCCCCTTCGTGGCCGATCCCGACGCCCAGCCCCGCGTGGTGGCGGGGGCGTCCGCCGGCTCCTTCCGCAACGAGATCGACGTGGTGGACCCCGACTACGCCTTCCCCCAGGTGTTCCGCACCAACATCGCCTACGACCAGAAGCTGGGCCTGTGGGACATGGTGGGCACCGTGGAGCTGTTCTACTCGTGGACGCAGAAGGACATCGACTACGCCAACCTGAACTTCGTCCCCACCGCCACCACCCGGCCCGACGGGCGGCCGGTCTTCGCCCGCGCGAACAACGTGCTGGGCGACGTCGTCCTCCTGCGGAACACCGACGAGGGCACCCAGTGGACGTTCCTGGCCAAGATGGAGCGGCCCTTCAAGAACGGCATCTACGCCTCCGCCTCCTGGCTGTACGGCGAGTCGGAGGCGGTGAACGACGGCGGGTCCTCGCAGGCCGCCTCGAACTGGGGCAACGTCTACGTCCCCGGCGATCCCAACAACGCGCCCCTGGCCCGCTCCAACTACGACCCCGGGCACCGCATCAACGCCGCCCTGTCCTACGACTTCAAGCTGGGCAAGGTCAACGCCATCGCGTCGCTCTTCTACAACGGCCAGTCCGGCCGTCCCTACAGCTTCGTCTTCAACGGCGACGCCAACAGCGACGGCCGCACCGCCAACGACCTGATCTTCGTGCCGTCCAGCCCCGACCAGGTCATCGTGCGCGGGGGCACCTGGGAGCAGCTCGACGCCTTCATCGCCGCCGACAGCGCGCTGAGCAAGCACCGCGGGGGCATCGTGGCCCGCAACGCGGGGCGGGCGCCGTGGACGGACGCCTTGGACTTCAAGCTGGCGGTCAAGCTGCCCACGGTGGGCGAGGCCAAGATCGAGCTGACGGCGGACGTCCTGAACGTCCTGAACCTGATCGACAGCAGCAAGGGGGTGGTGGACATCGCGAGCTTCAACGACCTCAACCCCATCCGCTTCGCCATCGACGCGGCCACGGGCAAGTACGTCTACGACATCGCGACCATCACCGCGCCCACCTACCGCAAGTTCGACCGCGACGACCTGCGCTCGCGCTGGCAGGCCCAGCTCGGAGCCCGGCTGACCTTCTAGGCCTCCCCGGCGTCTCACTCGGGGGACCGCCCGCGCGGGCGGTCCCCTTTTTGCGTTTTTTGGGATCTTTTCGCGGGAGCCGGTCGTTTGAACGATGAGTGGGCCGGCTATAATGATCGGTCCTGCCGGACGTGCGTCCGCCGACCTGGAGGTCTTCAGCGAACATGAGACTTGGTTTCGCCGTGCCCGCCCTTCTGATCGCCGCCGCCCCCGCGCTGGCCCAGGAGGCGCCCCCCTCCCCCGAGCCCACGCCCGCGCTGACCCAGGAAGCACCCCCCGAGCCCGCGCCCGCCGGACAGGTCCTCCACCTGTCGCTGGACGAGGCGGTGGAGCGCGCGTTGAAGAACAACGCCGACATCGCGGTGGAGAGGTACAACCCGGAGGCCAGCGCGGAGACGGTGCGCGAGCAGCTGGGGGCCTACGACCCGTTCCTCTTCTCCACCCTGAGCCAGAGCGGGCGCACCAGTCCCGGCTCCAACGCCTTCTCCGGGGGGGACTCCGTGGAGACGGACAGCACCGTGTACAACTTCGGGGCCAGCCAGCTCCTCCCCACGGGGGGCGAGCTCCGGCTCGACTTCAACAACAGCCGGCTGGAGACGAGCAACGTCTTCTCGAGCTTCAACCCCTCCTACAACTCGACCTTCAACCTGGGCCTGAGCCAGCCCCTCCTGCGGGGCCTCGGGATGGACAACACGCGCTTCCAGATCCGCACCGCCAAGAAGAACCGCGAGATCTCCGACGTGCAGTTCCGGCAGACCGTGGTCAACACGGTGGCCAACGTGAAGGAGCTGTACTACGACCTCATCTACGCCATCGACAACCTGGAGGCGCAGCGGGACAGCCTCGGCCTGGCCCAGAAGCTGCTCGACGAGAACCAGATCAAGGTGCGGGTGGGGACGCTGGCCCCCCTCGACGTGGTGGCGGCGGAGTCCGAGGTGGCCACGCGCGAAGAGGCGGTGATCGTGGCCGAAGCCGCCCTCCGCGACGCGGAGGACGCCCTCCGGCGCGCCATCTTCCCGGACAACGACCCCGCCACCTGGACCACGCCCATCGTGCCCAGCGAGCGGCCGTCGGCGGAGCTGGTGACGGTGGACGCGCAGAAGGCCGTCCTCAACGCCCTGGCCAACCGCACCGACGTGGTGGCCGCGCGCAAGGGCCTGGAGAACGCCGACCTGACCATCAAGTTCGCGCACAGCCAGTCGCTCCCCGGCGTGGACCTGGTGGCCGCCTACGGCACCTCGGGGATCGGCGGCACCTTCATCGAGCGCGAGGGACTGGGCGGACCCATCATCCGCACCGTGCCCGGCGGCTTCGGGGACGCCCTGGGCGACATCTTCGGCCAGGACTACCCCACCTGGACCATCGGCCTGAACCTGTCCTACCCCATCTTCAACCGCCAGAGCGACGCGGCGGAGGCGCGCGCGCGCATCGGGCGCGACCAGGTCGCGGCCAGCCTGCGGCGTCTGGAGATGCAGATCACGGCCGAGGTGAGGAGTGCGGCGCGGGCCGTGGAGACGAACTACAAGCGCGTGGCCACCACGCGCGCGGCGCGGGTGCTGCAGGAGCGGCGCCTGGACGCCGAGCAGAAGAAGTTCGCGGCGGGGCTCTCCACCAACTTCCTCGTCACCCAGGCCCAGCGCGACCTGGCCCTGGCCGAGGTGGCCGAGCTGCGCGCCACCGCGGACTACCGGAAGAGCGTGGTCAACTTCGACCGCGTGCAGGAAGCGGGAGGCGGGGTGAGCCTGGCCTCCGTGCGGACCACGGTGGGGACGTCGCGCGGGACGAGCCTGCTGCAGTCGAGCACGGCGCCCAGCCAGTAAACGCAGCACGGGCCGGCGCGGGCGTTTGCAGGGGCGCGGCATCCGCCGCGAGGCGGGCGCGCGTGGGCCGGACGGCCCCGGCTAGGGCCTCAATGGACCCAGCCCTGGCGGGCGATGGCGTGGACCGTCTCTTCCAGCCGCTCGATGCGGGCTTCGGCCTTGGCGAGCTGCTTCTCGAGGAGCTCGCGACGGCCACGCTCGACCTTCACTTCGCGGTTGAGCTCCTTGAGCGCGCGCGCGAAGACGTCGATGAGGTCCGTGTGACGCTCGGCCTGCTTGTGGAGCTGGCTGACGAACCCCTTGAGGGCCGCGGAGAGCGACGTACCGGGGACGACGCCCTCCTCGTCGAGAGGCGTTTTCATCTGGCTGCTCACGTCAACCTCCTGTCACCGCCACAACCCGGGGTTGAAGCAAGCTGCGTGCCACGGCCACCTGGGTGCCGGCCCCGGAGGAGCGGCACCGTATCGTCCGATGCCCGGAGGCCGCCATGGGTCCGCCGTCAGCGGGGGCGCACGCCCAGGCCCGGGGCCTCGGGCAGGACGAGGCGGCCCTCCCGCACGGTCGCGCCCACGAAGGGATCCTCTTCCAGCAGGAGGTTCCCGTCGAGGTCGGCGGTGTCCGCGAGCGGAGAGAGGTGCGCGGCCGCGGTGATGCCCAGCGACGACTCGATCATGCAGCCGAGCATCACCTGCAACCCGCAGGCGCGCGCCACGGCGATGACGCGCAGCGCCTCGCCCAGCCCGCCGCACTTCATCAGCTTGACGTTGACGCCGTCGAAGGCCCCGGCCAGCCGCGGCACGTCCTGCGCGCGGTGGACACTCTCGTCCGCGAAGAAGGGCAGCGGGCTTCGCCGGCGCAGGGCGCGTGTCTCCTCCAGCATGGACGCGGGGAGCGGCTGCTCCACCATCTCCACGCCCAGGGCGGCCAGCCAGCGCAGGCGCTCCTCGGCCCCCGACGGCGTCCAGCCCTCGTTGGCGTCCACGCGGAGCCGCTGGCGCGTGGTGTCGCGCACCGCCTCCAGCACCGCGCGATCGTCGTCGGTGCCCACCTTGACCTTCAGGATGGGGTAGGCGGCCGCCTCCCGGACCTTCTGCACGACGACCTCGGGCGTGTCGAGGCCGATGGTGAACGAGGTCTCCGGGGCGCGGCGGGGGTCGAGGCCCAGCAGCGCGTAGACGGGCACGCCCAGGCGCTGGCCGGCCAGGTCGTGGAGGGCCATGTCCACCGCCGCCTCCGCCGCGGCCTGGCCGGGCACGGCGGCGCGCTGGGCGGCCTGCGCGAAGGCCGCGTGGTCTCCCAGGCGGGAGGCCATGGCCTCCACCGCGCGGGCCGCGGACTCGGCGTCCTCCCCGTAGCGCCGGATGGGCGCCGCCTCCCCGAGACCCCTGCGGCCCGCCTCCTCCACCTCCACCTGGAGGTTGTGGCGCACGTCCGAGGCCCCGCGCGCGATGCGGAAGGTGTGGCGGAGGCGCAGCGCCAGGGGGCGATGGCGTACGACGGGCATCTCCAATTGTCACCCGGCGCTCGCGGACGGGCCGTGCCGGGCGCGCGGTTGACGCCACCCCGGGCGTCGCCCATCATCCCCTCTGCATGCCCTCGGCCGTCCTGGGACCCCTCCTGGCCAGCCTCCTCGACACGGCGCCCGCGGCCCAGGCCGTCGTGACGCTGCCCGTAGAGAGCATGTCCTCCGCCTCCGGGGCCACCGCGGACGTGGCCTTCGACCAGCCGCCCTGGCCGGAGCTCTCTCGGGGAGCGCGCCGGCCGCGGTGACGGCCAGCCGCCGGAGAGGGCCGCCCGTCGCGTGACCCTGCTCGTCGCCGCCCTGCTCGCCGCCGACACGCTGGTCGTCGGCGTCCTCGAAGGTCCCGCGTCCCTCGACCCCCACCGCGCCACCGACCTCGTGTCCGCGGCGGTGGCCGTCAACGTGTGCGAGCCCCTGGTACGCTACCGCGACGACGGCTCGCGGCCCGAGGGAGCGCTGGCCGCGGCCTGGGCCACGCTCGACAGCCGCACCTGGACGTTCACCCTGCGCGAGGGCGTGCGCTTCCACGACGGCCGGGCCTTCGACGCCGACGCGGTGGTGGCGAACCTCGCGCGGCTCCGCCGCGAGAGGGGCTTCGAGGCCGCCGCCGCCCGCCTGGGACCGGCCCACGTCTCCGTGACGCTGCCCCAGCCCAACGCCGCCCTCCTCGCCACCCTCTCCCAGCCCTACTTCTGCATGCTGAGCCCGGCCAGCTTCGCTGCCGACGGCCCGCGCCTGGTGGGCACGGGCCCCTTCCGCCTGGACTCGGCGGCCCCGGGGGAGATCCTCCTGGTGCGCCACCGGAGCCCGGGCGGGGCGCCGCCGCGGCTGCGGCGCGTGCTCTTCCGCCGCCTGCCCAGCGAGGAGGCCCTGGGCGCCGGCCTGGCGGCGGGGACGGTCGACGTCAGCCTGTCCCTGCGCCCGGACACCGTGGCCCGCGTGCAAGGGCATCCGGGCGTGGCCCTCCAGTCGCGCACCGGGCTCAACCTGGCCTTCCTGTCCCTCAACAACGAGCGGGGGCCGCTGCGCGAGCCGCTCGTGCGGCAGGCGGTGGCACGCTCGATCGACCGCGAGGGCCTGGTGCGGGAGGTGCTGGGCGGCCACGGGGAGCCGGCGCGGAACCCGCTGCCGCCCGCGCTGTGGGGGTACGGCCGGCTGACGCGCGCGCTGCCCTACGATCCCGACGGAGCGCGGCGCCTGCTGGCCCGCGCCGGGCACGCCTCCGGGGTGGAGGCGACGCTGCTCACGGTGGACGCGCCGCGGCCCTATCTCCCCACGCCGCTGCGGCTGGCCGCCCGCGTGCGCGACGACCTGGCCCGCGCGGGCGTGCGCCTGCGCCTGGTCCAGGCCCCCTCCTGGCCCGAGTACCTGCGGCGGGCCACGGAAGGCGACTACGACCTGGCGCTGCTGGGCTGGGAAGCGGACACCATGGACCCCAACGACTTCCTGAGCGTGCTCCTGTCCTCCGCGGCGGTGGGCACCACGAACCGCAGCCGCTATCGCAGCCGGGCCATGGACGCGCTCCTGGAGCAGGCGCGGCACGGCACGAACCAGGCGGAGCGGCGCCGTCGCTACGACGAGGCGCAGGAGCTGTTCCAGAAGGACATGCCCTGGGTGCCGCTCTACCACGCCGCCGTCTTCACCGCCTACCGCCGCACCCTCCGCGGTCTGACGGTGGGGCCTACCGGCATCATGAGGTTCGACCGCGTATGGAAGGACGAATGAAGCCGCTCCGGGCGGCGGCCGCCTTCGCCGTCCTGGCCGGGGCGCCGGCCCTGGCCGGCGACTCCGTGGTCGGCGGCCCGCCCCGGCCGCCCCTGGAGGCGGCGCTCCTGTTCAAGCTGGCGGCCCGGGTGGACGCCGTGGACGCGGGCCTGGACGGCGTGCTGGGCGTGGCGATCAAGGACCTGTCCACCGGCGCCACCATCTCCCTGCGGCCCGACCTGGTCTTTCCCCAGGCCTCGTCCATCAAGCTGGCGGTGCTCTACGAGCTCTTCCGCCAGGCCGGGGAGGGACGCCTCGACCTGGCCGAGGTGACGGCGCCCGACGCCCGGCGCGTGGCCGGCGACGGCGTCCTCTACCTGCTGGGACCCCAGGTGCGCCTGACCTGGCGGGACCTGGCCGTGCTGATGATGGCGCTCTCCGACAACGAGGCGGCGAACCTGCTCATCGAACGCGTGGGCATGGCGGCGGTGAACGCGCGCCTCGACGGGCTCGGCCTGGGGGCCACGCGCCTGCGGCGCCTCATGATGGACGTGGAAGCGGCCGGCCGCGGCGAGGAGAACGTCTCCACTCCCGCCCAGATGCTCCGGCTCCTGGAAGCGATGCGCGCCGGCACCGGCCTCTCCGAGGCGGGCCGCCGCGACATGCTGGCATTGGCGTCGCTGCCCAAGGAGTCCCCCTTCCGTTCCGTCCTGCCCCCGGGCCTCACGGTGGCGGACAAGCCCGGAGACCTGGAAGGCGTCCGCTGCGTGTCGGCGCTGGTCGAGCTCCCCCGCCGTCCCTACGCCGCCGCCGTGATGGCCACCCACCTGCGCCGCGACGCCGACGGGGAGGCCGCCATCCGCGACCTCTCCACCGCGCTCCTCGAGACCTTCGACCGCCTCGACCGCGCCAGCGCGCTGGGCCGGATCGTCTCCGACCGCTGAGCGAGGAGGGCGCGCCGGCCGGGGGGCGCCGCGCCCCGGGGTCTCAGCCGGCTTCCGTGGCCACGAGGTCGTCGAAGGTCTCGCGGCGCCGGATGAGGCGCAGCGCCCCGTCCTCCACCATGGCCTCCGCCGCGCGCGGCCGCATGTTGTAGTTCGAGGCCATGGCGTGTCCGTAGGCTCCGGCGTCCCGCACCACCAGCAGCTCGCCGGGAGCGGGAACCTCCAGGTTGCGATCGCGGGCCAGGAAGTCGGCGCTCTCGCACACGGGACCGACGACGTCCACGCGCCGCGTCTCCCTCCCGCGACGGGCCGCCGGCTCCACGCGGTGGAAGGCCTCGTACAGCGCCGGGCGCATGAGGTCGTTCATGCCGGCGTCCACGATCACGAAGAGCTTGCCCGCCTGCTCCTTCAACGCGAGCACGCGCGTGAGGAGGCAGCCGGCGCGCGCCACCAGGGACCGCCCGGGCTCCACCAACAGGGTGAGGGGAAGGTCGCGGACCAGGGGCACGACGGCCGCGGCCAGGGCGGCGGGGTCGGGGCCGGCGTCGCCCTCGTAGTCGAGGCCCAGCCCGCCGCCGATGTCGAGGGTGCGCAGGGGGTAGCCCTCGGCGAGGAGGCGGCGCGAGAGGGCGGCCAGCTCCCGCGCGGCCTCCACCAGCGGGTCGAGGTCCGTGATCTGCGACCCGATGTGGCACTGGACTCCGGTGACCTCCACGCCGGGCAGGGCGCGCAGGCGCCCCAGCAGGGCGGGGGCCTCCGCGATGTCCACGCCGAACTTGTTCTCGCGCAGGCCGGTCGAGATGTAGGGGTGGGAGCGCGGATCGATGTCGGGGTTGACGCGGAGGGTGACGCGGGCCCGCATCCCGCGCGCGGCGGACCGGCGCGACAGGCGCCCGGCCTCGTCTTCGCTCTCCACGTTGAACTCGCCGATGCCGTGGTCGAGGCCGAGGTCCAGCTCCTCGTCGCTCTTGCCCACCCCGGAGAACACGATGCGCTCGGGGGGGAAGCCCGCCCGCCGCGCGGCCAGGAGCTCGAACCCGGAGACGATGTCCGCCCCCGCGCCCAGGCGCGCCAGCAGCCTGAGGACGGCCCCCGTGCCGTTGGCCTTCAGCGCGTAGCAGACGCGGTGGGGCACGGCCGCGAAGGCGTCGTCGTAGGCCCCGTAGGAGGCGGCGATGGCCGAGGCGCTGTAGAGGTAGAGCGGGGTGCCGAACCGCTCCGCCGCCTCCGCCACCGGCACCCCGTCGCAGCCGAGGGCGCCGTCCGCCGCCCGCGCGAAGCCGGTCATGCCGCGGGGGCGCGCTCCGGTCCCGGCCCGGCGGGCTCGCGCAGCACGGCCGCCGCCAGGCCGCTCAGGCCGAGCACGCCCACCAGGTTGGGGAAGATCTGCAGCCCGTTCATGAAGTCACCCCAGGCCCACACCGTCTCCACCTTCCCCACGGCGCCGAAGACGATGAGGATGCAGTAGACCCAGCGGAAGGGCACGACCACCCTCCGCCCGAAGATGTGCTCGAGGTACTGCTCGCCGTAGTAGGACCAGCCGATGAGGGTGGTGTAGCCGAAGAGGAAGGCGCAGAAGGCCACCACCCATCCTCCCACCACGGGCATGGAGGCGTTGAAGGCGGCGGCGACGGCGGCGGTGCTGGTGAGGCCGGAGCGCCACGAGCCCGTGACGAGGATGGTGAGGGCGCTGATGGTCGAGGTCACGAAGGAGACGATGAACACCTCCATGACCGCGTTCAGCCCCTGCTGGACCGGGCGCTCGCTGCGCGCGGTGCCGTACATCACGGCCGCCGTGCCGTAACCGGCCTCGTTGGCGTAGATGCCGCGGGCCAGCCCGTAGCGCACGGCCACCATCATGCCCACGCCCGCCGTGCCGCCGAGGGCCCCCCGCAGGGAGAACGCCTCGCGGAAGATGAGGGCGAGCACGTCCGGCACCGCGCCCAGGTGCGTCACGATCACCACGAGGCCGCCCGCCAGGTACAGGATCACCTTGGCCGGGGACAGCTTCTCCGCGGCGCGGCCGATGGACTTGATGCCCCCGATGATCACGAGCCAGGCCAGGAGGGCGATGCCCAGGCCGGAGACCCACTTGGGGATGCCGAACTCGCTGTCGAGGACGAGGGCCATGGAGTTGGGCTGGGTGAGCGGGGTGGTGGTGAGGGCGGCGATGCCCGCCACCAGCGCGAAGACCCATCCCAGCCACGGGAGCCGCATGCCGTCGCGCAGGTAGTGCATGGGCCCCGCGGACAGGCGCTCCCCGTCCACCACCCGGAAGCGGATGCCCAGCACGGCCTCCGTGAACTTCACGGCGGTGGCGAAGAACCCGTAGCACCAGATCCAGAAGACGGCCCCGGGGCCCCCGCTGACCACCGCGGTGGCCACGCCGGCGATGTTGCCGGTGCCGATGGTGGCGGCCAGCGCGCTCATGAAGGCCTGGAAGGGACTGATGGCGCCGCGCGCCCCCTCCCGCTCGCGCGGGACCAGGGTGGCCAGCGCCTCGCGGAAGCGCACCACCTGCACGAAGCGCAGGCGCACGGTCAGGAAGAGGCCGGTGCCGAAGAGGAGGGCGATGGTCCATGGCCCGTACACGGCATCGCTCGCCCATACGATGGCGGCGCGGATGGGCTCAGGCAGCATGGGCGCGGATCATAGACCACGGGGCGCTCCCTCGGCCGGGAGGCGGCCGGGGACGCCAAGAGGGCGAACGGAAGCAGGTGGCGGGAGGACGGCGCCGGGACGGGAGCCTCGCGCTCCCGTCCCGGCGTGAACGAAGGGCTAGAACTCCAGGCGCAGGCCCAGCTGGGCCAGGCGCTGCTCGGACTGACGGAAGTCGCCCGCGAAGCGGGTCGGCTGGCCGAAGAGCGCGGAGGTCTGGTTGGCCACGTAGGTGTTCGGGTTGTTGTCGTTGGTCACGTTGAAGACCTCTCCGATCAGCTCGAGGCCCACGCGGTCGTTGAAGCGGAACCTCTTGGAGACGCGCACGTCGGCCTGGAAGAAGTTCTCGCCGCGGCCGGAGTTGAGCGTCTCCACCCCCGCGGGCAGGTCCCAGTTGCGGCCGTCGCGGTTGTCGTCCGTGCCCGTGATCACGTTGAAGGCCTGCGCCGATTTGTAGCGGATCACGGGGGAGATGGTGAAGCCGGCCCCGGGCTCCCACACCGCGCTGGCCGTCACGCGGTGGCGGTGGTCGGTGCGCGTGGGGCCCTCCTGCCGGTCGGCGAAGGGCTCGGAGGCCACGATCACGTCGTACTCGCCGAACTCGTCCACCGCGCGCAGGCTGGTGCTCGAGGTGGCCTCGGACAGGGTGTAGCTGGCCAGGAACTGCAGCCGGCCGTCCCACCGCTTCTTCAGGGCGACGCTGATGCCCTTGTAGTGGCTCACGCCCTCCGAGATGTCGATGCGGAAGTCCGAGCCGCCGGTGGTGGGCAGGATGCCGACCAGCTGGCGGGGGGAGGTGCCGCCCGCGGTGCGGGTGTTCAGGCGCGGGCGCAGGCCGAGGTCGTTCCCGGCCGCGTACACGGCGTCCACCTCCACCACGAGGTCCTGGCCCAGCGACCGCGAGAAGCCCAGGTTGGCCTGGTCGGTGTAGGGCTGCTTGATGAGGGGCGAGGCGGCGTGGGTGGGCAGCGGGTTGGTCACGTTGGTGAGCTGGTTGGGCGGCAGCGGCTGCCCGACCTGGTAGAAGCTCCCGTCCGCGTTGCGGATCCCGCTCTGGTCCTGGTGGTCGTAGATCTGCCCGAAGGACGACTGGGCCCCCACCACCGCGAACAGGATGTTGGCGTTGGTGTAGGCGAAGTCGTAGTAGCGGCCGGCGCCGCCGCGCAGGACGAAGTTGCCGTCGCCCTTCACGTCGTAGATGAAGCCGACGCGGGGAGCGATGTTGTTCTTGTCCTCGGCGGGCTCCTCGCCGAAGTCCTCGTAGCCGGGGAACCGGTCGAGCAGGCCCGCGCGGCCCGCCGCCTGCAGCTCGCTGAAGATGATGTTCTCGTCCTGGTCGAAGGCGAAGCCGGTGACGAGGTCGTAGCGCACGCCCAGGTCCAGGGTCAGGCGGTCGTTCACGCGCCAGGCGTCCTGGAGGTAGAGGGCGTACTGCTTGTTGGGGATGGCCGCCTCGCTGCCGCCGCCCGAGCCGCCGATGGAGCCGTTGAACGAGATCCTGGAGATGGGGGCGTCACGCGCGTCCTCCAGGTGGGTGTAGCGCGGCTGCTGGCCGGTGGAGAAGGTGATGTCCAGCACGGGCTCGTTGATGAAGCTCACCCCCGCCTTCATCTCGTGGCGTCCCATGTTCCAGGTGAAGTCGTCGCGGAACTGGTACTTGTGCTGCTCCGTGCTCTGCGGGGTGTTGATGCTCTGGCCCACGAACACGCCGTTGGGGAAGTCCTCGGTGGGCAGGTCCGAGTTCGGGGTGATGGTGTTCTTGAAGTACGAGTACTGGAAGACGAACTCGTTGAGCTTCCCGTTGCCCAGCACGGAGTTCCAGTTGAGGTTCGCGGAGTGGAAGGTGTTCGTGCTGTCGCCCCAGTTCTCGGGCGGGGCCAGGGGGCTGGCGCCGTAGGGCTGCGAGTTGTCGTTGTAGCCGTAGCGCACGGACAGGTAGTTGTCGGGGTTGAGCTGATGGTTGATCTTGCCCACCATCATGTTCTCGCGCACGGGCAGGGGGAAGACGCCGTCCTTCTCCGGGAACAGCCCCTCCGTGTTGACGACCTGGCTCGTGTCCTGCTGGATCCGCTCGAAGGCGGCGAAGAAGTGGGTGCGGTCCTTGACGATGGGCCCGCCCAGGGAGGCGCCGAACTGGTGCTTCTTGTAGTCGCCCTTCTCCAGGCCGTTCTCCTCCTCCGTGAAGCTCTTCCCGTTGAGGCTCTTGTCGCGGAAGAACTCGAACACCGAGCCGCGCAGCTCGTTGGTGCCGCTCTTGGTCACCACCTTGAGGGCGCCGCCGTTGGCGCGGCCGGAGTCGGCGCGGAAGCGCAGCGTCTCGAACTTGAACTCGCCGATGGAGTCGAGAGGGAAGTTCTGCACCAGGCCGCCGACGGTGTCGTCGTTGTTGTCCCCGCCGTCGATCAGGTAGTTGATGTTGCGGCCGCCGCCGCCCACCACCTGGGGCGCGAACTGGGTGGACTTGGTGGGATCGGTGTGGAAGCCGAGGCTGACCCCGGGGACCAGGGCGGCCAGGTTCGCGAACTGCCGCCCGTTCAGGGGCAGGTTCTCGATCTGCGTGCTCGTGACCACCTCGCCCACGCCCGTGTCGCGGACGTCGATGAGCGGCACCTCCGCCGTGACCGTGACCTCCTCGGCCTGGCCGGCGACGGTCATGCGGAACTCGACGGACGTGGTGACGCCCACGTTCACGGAGACCTTGCGGGTCTGCGCGGCGAAGCCGGCGATCTCGGCCTTGAGGTCGTAGACGCCGATGGGCAGGCCCGGCATGCGGAAGGCGCCCGCGGAGTCCGTCGCCGCCGAGCGGCTCAGCCCCGTGGCGGCGCTCGACGCGGTGACGGTCACGCCCGGAAGGGCGAGGCCCTGCTCGTCGTGCACCTGGCCCTCGAGGGTGCCGTTGGTGGCTTGCGCCAGGGCGGGAGTGGCCATGGCGGCCACGATGAGGGCCGCCGCCAACAGACGTGATCTCATACACCTCCTTCACGGACGATCCCCGCCGTGTGCTGCCCCCAAGACGGTGGACACCCGTGTGTCGGCGCGCGGGAGTGCAAATGGAGGACCACTCGGCTGGTCATTGACGCGGTTGCACTTGCGGCACGACGAGCGCGAAGAGGCGTACGGGTGATTGGAGTCCAGGCCGCCGCACTCCAATCGCATGGAACGATCCATAACGGATCGTTCAACTCGCTGAACGGCACATGCGATCAACACGTTGGATTCCGCGCGGCGTGCGGCGCGGCCGATCAGTGGAGGGACGTCAAGCGCTGGCGCGCACGCTCTTCGGTGATGGGATCCCCCAGTGCCCTCTCGTACCGCGCGCGCGCGGCCACGAGGTCGCCCTTCGCGCGCGCGACCTCGCCGAGGTTGTAGTGGACCTGCCCGTTGTCGGGGTCCACCGCGAGCGCGGCGCGCAGGACGCGGGCGGCGTCCTCGAGCCGGCCCAGCTCGGCGTAGGCGGTGGCCAGCCCGACGTGGGCGTCGGCCGTGCGCGGGGCGGCGGCGATGACCTGCTCGTAGCGCGGGACGGCCTGGGCCGCGCGCCCGGACCGCAGCAGGGCGTCGGCCAGGCGCAGGTTGACCACGGGCACGTCGGGATCGAGGGCGAAGAGCGCGGCATAGGCCTCGGCGGCGGCGGCATGGCTGGCGAAGGGACCCGCCGCCCCTGCGATGCGGCGCGCGACCTCCACCTTGTCCTTCGGGTCGGCACCCGTGCCGCGCGCACCGGGCCCCTGCACGTACCCGAGGGCGCGCAGCCGCTCCGCGGCTTCGACGTCCGCGGGCCCGCGGCTCTCCACGCTGCCCCGCTGCCGGTGCGCGGCGAGAGCGGCGGCGAGCCGAGCCGCTTCCGCGCCGCGCGTCGCGGCGAGGTTCCGCGTCTCGGCGGGGTCGGCGGCGAGGTCGTAGAGCTCGGGGCGGGGGGCGTGGATGTACTTGCGGGAGCCGTCGCGCCAGGCGAAGAGCGGGCTCCAGCCGAAGTCGAGCTGGGGGGCGAGCGTCTCCGCGTAGAGCGGCGCCGCCGGCGCGGCCCCGCCGCGCGCGGCGGGCAGCAACGTGGCCCCGGGCATCGAGGCCGGCGCGCCCACGGCGTCGAGCACGGTCGCCGCGACGTCGCTCAGCGACACCGGGGCGGCCACCCGCGCTCCCGCGGGGACCCCCGCCCCGCGCAGCACGAGGGGCACGTGCAGCGTGGTGTCGTAGACGAAGAGGCTGTGGCTCTCCTCGCCGTGCTCCCCGAAGGCCTCCCCGTGGTCCGCGGTGAGCACGACCAGGGACGGATCGGGCCGCGCATCCCAGGCCGCCAGCAGGCGGGCCAGGGCGGAGTCCGCCGCCGCCACCTCGCCCCGGTACGGGTCCGGGCCCCGGAAGGCGGCGGGGGGGTCGTAGGGCGCGTGCGGCTCGAACAGGTGGACCCACACGAAGGCCGGCCCGGCGTGCGCGGCCAGCCAGTCGGACGCGGCCTGCACCACGGCCGTGGCCGGCCGCTCCGCGAACTCGTAGTGCACGCCGCCCGGCCGGCTCAGCGTGTCGTCGTAGTGGTCGAAGCCACGGTGGAGACCGAAGCGCCGGGCGACGGGGAAAGCGGCCACGAAGGCGGCCGTGGCGAGACCCCGGGCCCGCAGCGCCTCCGCCAGCGTGGGCGGCCCCGCCGGCAGGGCGTAGCCGCCGTTGGCGCGCACGCCGTGCGCGGGGGGAAGGAGGCCGGTCATGAGCGACGCGTGGGCGGGCAGGGTGAGGGGCGCCGGCGTGTAGGCGCGCTCGAACCGCACGCCCGCGCGGGCGAGGCCGTCGGCGGCGGGCGTGCGGGCCTGGGCGTCGCCGTAGCAGCCGAGCCGGTCCGCGCGCAGGGTGTCGACGGTCACGAGCAGGACGGAGGCGGGTCGCGCCGCCGTCTCCCGGCCGCCGCGGGCGCAGGCCACCGCGGCCAGGGCGAGGACGAGAGCGAGGATCCGGCGCACGCCCGATGCTAGCGCCGTCCGGCGAGAGATCATC
>DATBIO010000172.1:0-20034 GCA_036556965.1 Vicinamibacteria bacterium | reverse complement strand
ATCGCCCTCGGCCTGGGGGTGGCGGCGGCCGTCGGCGGGGCCGACGGCTTCTCGCTCATCGCCATGGGGTCGGTGTGGCCCATCATCGCCGTCCTGGCCCTCGGCCTGTTCATCCAAAAGACGACGCCGTCCGCGTCCGCGGCTGCGTAGGAGGTCTCCATGTCCAGTGATGCCAAGAGCAAGAAGCTCAAGATGATCATCGCCATCGTGCAGCGCGGCAAGGCCGACGACGTGGTGGGAGCGGCCATCCGCGGAGGGGCCCCGGCGGCCACCGTCATGTTCGGCCGCGGCCAGGGCATGCGCGAGAGGCTGGGACCCCTCGGGATCGCCATCCAGCCGGAGAAGGAGATCATCTTCATCATCATCGAGGAGTGGCTCACCGAGCAGGTCCTCAACGCGATGGTGAAGGAGGGACAGCTCGACAAGCCGGGCATCGGCTTCGTGTTCGAGGTGCCCGTGGATCGCGCCCTCGGCTTCGTGGAGGCGGAGGCGGTCAAGGCGGGGGCCACGTCTTGACCATCGCGCGGTAACGGGCGTAACGTCGCCCCCCTGGCCACAGGGGGGCCCCCCGCAAACGGGCCTGCGCCTTTCGTGACCCGCCCGCGTCGGTGACGCGGGCGGGAGGGTGGGCCTCTCCTCGTCGGCGGGGTGAACAAGCAGAGGGTGGACCATGGCGAGTGAGGCAGAGACGGGCAAGAGTGTGCGCGGCAGCGACCTGCTCGCGTCCCTGATCGACCTGGAGGGAGAGCGGCTCGACGTCGCCGTGCGCGGCCTCTCTCCGGATCAGATGGGCTCCGCCCTGCAGGAGGCCGCCCGCGCGCAGCGCGAGCAGGCCGTGCTCCTGGAGGCGGCGGAGTCCCTGGGCAGCCAGCTCGAGCTGGTGCCCCTCATCGAGAAGATCCTCCAGCGCACCACCAGCCTGCTGCAGGCCGACCGGGCCTCGCTGTTCCTGGTGGACCGCGAGAAGGGCGAGCTCTGGAGCAAGGTGGCGCAGGGCGTGGACACCGAGGAGATCCGCTTCCCCCTGAACCAGGGCATCGCCGGGCACGTGGCCAGCACCGGCGAGAGCCTGAACATCGCCGACGTCTACGAGCACCCGCTCTTCAACCCCGAGTTCGACCAGAAGACCGGCTACCGCACGCGCTCCATGCTCTGCGTTCCCGTGCGCAGCAAGGAGGGCGACGTGGTGGGCGTGGTCTCCGTGATCAACCGCAAGCAGGGGACCTTCACCGACGACGACCAGGCCGCCCTCCAGCGCTTCGGGGTGATGCTCGGGGTGGCCCTGCAGAACGCCGTGCTCTACGAGCAGGTGCGGGCCAAGCAGCAGGAGGTGTCCACCCTGCTCGAGGTGAGCAGCGCGCTCTCGCGCACCCTGGACCTGGCCACCCTCATCCAGACCGTCATGCGCAAGGCCAGCGAGATCATCGGGGCGGAGCGCAGCTCGCTGTTCCTGATCGACCGCGCGTCGGGCGAGCTCTGGAGCAAGGTGGCCCAGGGCATGGACACGGCGGAGATCCGCTTTCCCCTGAAGCAGGGCATCGCCGGGCACGTGGCCACCACCGGCGAGACCCTGAACATCGCCGACGCCTACGCCCACCCCCTCTTCAACCAGGAGGTGGACCAGAAGACGGGCTACCGCACGCGCACCATCCTCTGCATGCCCATCCGCAACACCACCGGCCAGGTGCTGGGGGTCACCCAGGTGATCAACAAGCGCGCGGGGCGGTTCACGGAGGCCGACGAGCACCTGCTGGGCGCCATCTCCGCCCAGGCCGCGGTGGCCATCGACAACGCCCAGCTCTACGAGCGCGTGCGGGGCATGAAGGCCTACCTGGAGAACATCCTGCAGAGCCTCAGCAACGGCGTGCTCACCGTGGACGGCGGGGGCAAGCTCACCAGCGCCAACACCGCCTCCAGCCGCATCCTCGGCGCGGCGCCGAGCGCCACCGTGGAGGACAACACCCTGGTGGGCCGGCCCGCGGCGGACGTGCTGGGGGCGGCCAGCGGCGAGCTCCTCGACGCCTTGGCCCAGGTGCAGAGGACGGGCAGCGCCTTCCTGGGCTACGACCTGCCCTGCCGCAACGACCAGGGCAAGGACCTCACCGTGAACGCGAACGTGGTGCCCCTGCGCGACGCCTCGGGGGACGGCCAGGGGCTGGTGCTGGTCATGGAGGACATCACCCGCGAGAAGCGCGTGAAGAGCAGCCTCAGCCGCTACATGTCCCGCGAGGTGGCGGACCGGCTCCTGCACGAGGACGCCGAGCTGGCCCTGGGCGGCGTGCGGCAGGAGGCCAGCATCCTGTTCTCCGACATCCGCTCCTACACCACCCTCACCGAGGGCGCGGACGCCCACGACATCGTGGAGATGCTCAACGAGTACTTCTCCTACATGGTGGACGTGATCTTCAAGTACGGGGGCATCCTCGACAAGTTCATCGGCGACGCCATCATGGCCGTCTTCGGTGCGCCCTTCGCCCGCCCGGACACGGACCCCGTGAACGCGGTGGCTACCGCCCTCGAGATGCAGGCCCAGCTCGCCGCCTACAACCAGCAGCGCAAGCAGCGGGGACAGAAGGCCATCGACACCGGCCTCGGCATCTCCACGGGCCTGGTGATCTGCGGCAACATCGGCTCCGAGAAGCGGATGGAGTACACCGCCATCGGCGACGCCGTGAACCTGGCCTCGCGCCTGGAGGGGGCCACCAAGCAGTACGGGGCGCACATCATGATCTCGGAGTACACCCTGGCCAAGATCGGGAGGCGCTTCGTGTCGCGCGAGCTGGACCGCATCCGGGTGAAGGGCAAGCAGATGCCGGTGCGCATCTACGAGGTGCTGGCGGAGGCGGGGCCGCCCCTCAAGCCGGAGATGGCGCGCCTGCTCGACGTGCACGACCGCGCCCTCATCCAGTACAAGGAGCGCAACTGGAAGGAGGCGCTCGCCCTCTTCCGCGCGGGCCAGGAGGCGTTCCCCCTGGACATGACCTTCGACCTCTACGCCCGCCGCTGCCAGTACTTCATGGAGACCCCGCCCGCCCCCGACTGGGACGGCGTCTACGACATGAAGGACAAGTAAGGGCGCGATGTTCAACATCACCGAGCTCGAGATCGGGGCCTTCGTCCAGCACCTGCAGCAGGGCTACGAGCGGATGTACGGGGGCCACAAGTCGGACTACGCCGAGATCATCGCCTGGGCCGGGAGCATGGCCCTCGAGAACATCGCCAACAGCGACGCCCTGTACCACAACGTGGACCACACCATCCTCGTCACCCTGGTGGGGCAGGAGATCCTGCGCGGCAAGCACATCCGCGAGGGGCACGTCACCGCCGAGGACTGGCTGCACTTCAGCCTCTCCCTCCTCTGCCACGACATCGGCTACGTCAAGGGCGTCTGCCGGGGCGACGCCCACGGCCAGTACGTGACGGGGCTCGACACCCCCCCCGTGCGCCTTCCCCCCGGGGCCACCGACGCCGGGCTCACGCCCTACCACGTGGACCGCGGCAAGCTCTTCGTGCACGAGCGGTTCAAGGACCACCGCCTCATCGACGTGGAGCTGGTCAAGAGGTACATCGAGCCCACGCGGTTCCCCGTGCCCGCGGAGGGCGACGACACCGACACCGTGAGCTTCCCCGCCCTGGTGCGGGCGGCCGACCTCATCGGCCAGCTCAGCGATCCGCGCTACCTGAAGAAGATCCCCGCCCTGTTCTTCGAGTTCGAGGAAACGGGCGTCAACGGGCGCCTGGGCTACCGCCATCCGGGCGACCTGCGCGCCAACTACCCGAAGTTCTACTGGAAGGGCGTGTACCCGTACGTCCAGGACGCCCTCGCCTACCTGTCGCTGACGCAGTCGGGCAAGCAGGTGAAGGCGAACCTCTACGCCAACGTCTTCGTGGTGGAGCACGAGGCCCCCGACCAGCCCGGCGAGGGCTAGAGGCCCCCTGGTGACGGCGCTCACAGAAACGCGGCAGAAGGAGTAGCATTCTCGTCCGCTCCGGCCGTCGCCGGAGCATGCTCCTGCTCAGAGCAAACCCGGAGCGATCCGGGGACGCAGAGCCACGGGACCCTCCCCCTCGTGGAACAGCCAACCGGGAAGCGCAGGAAGGGTCAGCCGAGCCGCCAGGAGCCCGACGAGGGCTCGCGGTTTACCCGGCCGCCCGCCCCGCCGACGGTCACCTCCGGGTGCGGTGGGAGAGCCCATCAATGAAGCCGGCCTGGCACGACGTGATCGCGACGCTCGCCGAGGTGACGAGCGGTCCCGCCCCCGAGGTGGCGCGCAAGCAGACGGAGGCGCGCATGCGGCTCCTCGGCCGGCGCGTGCCCACCCTGGTCTGGTCCACCGACGTCGACCTCCGGCTCACGTCCTGCCTGGGGGCGGGCCTGGAAGGGCTCGACCGGCGGCCCGAGCACCTGGTGGGCTGCCGCCTGGCCGACTGCGTGCCCGACCGCGAGGTCCACCTCGCGGCCCACCGCCGCGCCCTCCAGGGCGAGGCGGCGGAGTACGAGGCCACCTGGCTCGGCCGCTGGTTCGCCTGCCAGGTCGAGCCGTTCGTGGACGCGGACGGGGTGGTCACGGGGACCATCGGGGCCGCCCTCGACGTGACCGTCCTGCGGCGCGTCCAGGAGGAGCTGTCCCGCTCGACGCTGCGCGACGGCCTGACCGGCCTGCCCACGCGCACCGCCTTCCACGAGCGGCTGGCCGAGGTGCTGTCCGCGTCCGAGCGGCCGTCCTGTGCCGTGCTCCTGGTGAACCTCGACGGCTTCAAGGCCATCAACGACAGCCTCGGCTGCGTGGGCGGCGACGAGGTGCTGGCGGAGGTGGGGCGGCGGCTGGAGGACGTCACCCGCTCGCGGGACGTCCTGGCCCGGTTCGCGGGCGACGAGTTCACCGTGCTCCTCGAGGAGGTGGCCGACGTCGGCAGCGCGCGGCGCGGAGCCGAGCGCGTGCTGGCCTGCCTGGCCCGGCCCATCGCCGTGGGCGGCCGGGAGGTGGTGCCGCAGGCCAGCGCGGGCCTGGCCATGGCGCGGGCGGGGCAGGGCTCCGAGGACCTGATGCGCGAGGCGGAGAGCGCGCTGCTGGAGGCCAAGGCCAAGGGCCGCGGGCGCTGTCACGTCTTCGAAGGCCCCCTGGACAGCCGCGCCCTCGCCCTCCTGCGCATGGAGGCCGAGCTCCGCCGCGCCCTCGACCGCGACGAGTTCCGCACGCACTACGAGCCGACCATCGCCGTGAAGGGCAGCAAGGTGACCGGCTTCGAGGTCGTGCTCTGGCGGCGCTCGCAGAGGGGCCGCAGCGCCTGAGGCTCGGGCCGCGGCCCGACGCCCCGATCCCTTCTCGCCCGACGCCGGGGGTTCCCGCCCCCTCCCGTCCGCGGTGCCCCGCGGGCGGTGCCGTCAGGGCTCGGCTTCGATGCGCAGGTCCACCGTGGTGCCCAGCTTGAGGGGCGTGGGCTCCAACAGCGCCACCTTGAGGCCGACCACCCGGGTGTCCGCGGGCCGCGCGGGATCCTGCGGCTTGAGCCGGCGCACGGAGACCGCGTCCGAGACCTCCTCGATGGTGCCGCGCCAGCTGCGGCCCGGCCATCCCTGGGCGGTCACCCGCGCCGGCCGTCCCACGGCGAGGAGGCCCGCGTCCGCCTCGTCCGCTTCGCCCTCCACGCGCACGCGCGTGAGGTCGGCCACCGTCACCACGGGGTCGCCCGTCTCCACCGTCTCGCCGCTGTCCGCGTGGCGCGCGATGACCGTGCCCGAGAGCGGCGACACCACGCGGGTCTTGGCCAGCTGCGCGTCGTAGAGGGCGATGCTGGCGCGCGCGCGCCCGGCGGTGGCCGCCGCCACCTCCACGTCGCGCCGGGCCTGGTCGAGGTCCTGCTGGGCCAGGATCCTCTCCTCCACCAGCCGCCGGCGCCGTGACAGCTCCGCCGCGGCCAGGGTGGCCTGCGCCTCCGCCTCGGCCAGGCGCGCCTCCGCTTCCCGGCGCGACGCCCGCAGCTCCTCGCCCTCGATCTCGGCCAGCAGCTCGCCGCGCCGCACGGCCTGGCCCTCCACCACGGCCAGCCGCACCAGGCGCCCGCCCCGCTCGGCGCTGACCAGGACCTCCGCTCCCGGGTAGGCGGCCACGCGTCCCTCGGCGGCGACCAGGCGGCCGGACGCCGTCGCGTCGGCGGCGGGAGCCGCGGCGGCGGGGGAGGTGGCCAGGGCGGCCTGGCGCGCCTGCAGCACGGTGGCCACGAGCAGGGCGCTGCCGACGGCGGCGCCGAGGAGGAGCTTGGACGTGTTCATGGTCGTTGCCTCGGTCAAGCGGCCAGGAGGCCGTCCCGGATCCCGATGACCCGGTCGGCCACGGCGCGCACCTTGGGATCGTGCGTCACCACCACCACGCCGCGCCCGTCGTCCACGGCCAGGGCGCGGAACAGCTCCAGGACCTGCGCCCCGACCGCGGAGTCGAGGTTCGCGGTGGGCTCGTCGGCCAGGATGACGGGGGGCGAGCCGGCGAGGGCGCGAGCGATGGCCACGCGCTGCTTCTGGCCGCCGGAGAGGTCCCGGGGGAGGAAGTGCAGGCGGTCGGCGAGGCCCACGCGGTCCAGGGCGCGCGCCGCCTCGGCCCGCGCGCGCTCGCCCTCCAGGCCCTTCACGTTCAGCGCGTACTCCACGTTCTCCAGCGCGGTGAGGGCGGGGAAGAGGTTGTACTGCTGGAAGACGAAGCCGATGGAGCGGCGCCGCACCTCGCGCAGGGCGTGCGGGCGGCCGTCCACGCGGCGGCCCGCCACCTCGACGGAGCCCGAGCTGGGGGTGAGGATGCACCCCATGATGGAGAGCAGGGTCGTCTTGCCCGAGCCCGAGGGCCCTTCCAGGGCCACCACCTCGCCGCCGGCCACGGCCAGGGAGATGCCGCGCAGCACCTCCACCCGCTGCGATCCCTCCTCGAAGGTCTTGGTCACGTCCGCGACCGCGAGCACGCGCTCACTCATGGCCCGATCCCTCGCTCAGGCCCGGAAGACGAGGGCGGGGTCGATGCCCGCCACCCGGCGGAAGGACACCATGGCCGCCCCCAGGCACATGAGGACCGTGCCCACGAAGACCGCCGCCGCGAACTGCGGCGACACCATCACGCTCAGGTGCAGCCTGGCCATGGCCGGGCGCATGGCCATGGAGAGGAGCCCGCCCACCACGAAGCCGGCCACGGCGGCGATGAGGGCCTGCTCGCCGAGGATGCGGTAGATGTCGCGGTTGGAGCCGCCGATGGCCTTGACCGTGCCGAACTCCTTCACGTGCTCGACGGCGGAGGTGTAGAGGGTCTGCGCCACCACCACGATGCCCACCAGGATGCCCAGGAACACGGTGACGCCCATGTTCATGCCCAGCCCCGTGGAGACGACCCAGTACTTGCGGGAGCGGGCCGCCCACTCCGACCGGGTGTAGACGTCGTTGAAGGGCGCGATGCGCCGGATCTCCGCCGCCACCGCCTCCGGGTCGGCGCCCGGCGCCGTCTTCACCAGCACGTAGCTGGTGCGCTGCTGCAGCGTCTGGTTCAGCTCCTGGGCGCGCCGGTAGTCCATGAAGACGATGGGCGCGGTGGTGAAGGAGGCCGCCCCCCGCGTGGAGCCGATGATGCGGAAGCGCCGGCCCAGGATCTCGCGGTGCTCGCCCACCGCGAAGGGGCCGAAGCGCCGCTCCGCCGAGCGGTCCATGAAGATGGAGAACCCGCGCCGGAGGTCGCGCACGTCGCCCTCCTCCACCGCCCAGGGAAGGCTCCAGGCCGGGAAGTCGTGGAGGGCGTAGACCAGGCAACCCTCCTCGGCCCCGCTGGGCAGCTGGATGTTCATGAAGGCCACGATGAGGTTGTCCGCGCGCTCCACGCCGGGCACGCCGCGCACGCGCAGGACCGTGGTCTCGGGGAAGGTGTGGGCGAAGTCCACGTTGGGCGTCTGCTTGGAGGTGACCCAGATGTCGGCCCTGGCGTTCTGGATGGTGACGGTGGCCTTGTCGAGGAGGCCCATGAAGAGCCCTACCTGCACGAGGACGAGGGTCACCGCGAAGGCCACCCCCGCCACCGTGATGACGAAGCGCAGGCGGTCGTGGAGCAGGTTCTTGCGGGCCAGCGAGACCATGGCCTACTCCGCGCGGGCCAGGAACCCGCGGATGCCGTTCGCGCAGACCTGCTCTGCGAGGTCGGCCGCGGCGGGGCCGTGGGGGAACTGCTCCGGCTTGTAGGTGACCAGCAGCGCCACCACGCCGTGGATGCTGGACCAGAGCACCTGGGCCATGGTGAGGGCGTCGCCGGCCACGAAGGCGCCCTGGCGGATCGCCTCGCGCACGGCGTCCAGCAGCAGGCCGAACGCGCGCTGGCCCGGCATGCTGAGCTCGTGGTCGTCGGGGAACTTGCCCGGGGTCATGAACATGAAGCGGTAGTGGTTGGGATAGGCGCGCCCGAACGCGCAGTACGCGCGCCCGAGCTCGCGGATCCACTCCACGGGGTCCGTGGGCGCGGGGCTCTTCTGCAGGGCGCCGAGGAGGCGGCCGAAGTCCTCTTCGCAGAGGCTGTCCACCAGCGCGTCCTTGTCGCGGAAGTGGTTGTAGATGGTGGTGGGGGAGTACTCGATGGCCTCCGCGATCGCGCGCATGGTGACCTTCTCGTAGCCCTCGCGCGTGAAGAGGCTGCGGGCCGCGTCGAGGATCTTGCGCCGCACCTCCTCGCGCTCGCGCTCCCTGCGCTCCAGCACCCCCATCCGACCGGCCTCCTTGACCGCGATCACACGGTTAACAACGTTAAGTATATGTCCAATGTTCCAGGAAGAACAAGGCGGCTCGCTAACTAACTGTGTTGTATTGGTTTACTTGACGTAGACCGTCTTGACGTTGACGAACTCGCGGATCCCGAACTCGCTCAGCTCGCGGCCGTATCCCGACTCCTTGATGCCGCCGAAGGGCAGGCGCGGGTCGGACTTGACGGAGGCGTTGACGAAGCAGCTCCCCGCCTCCAGGCGCTGCGCCGCGATGCGCTCGCCCCGCGCGCGGTCGCGCGTGAACACCGCCGCGCCCAGCCCGAAGGGGCTGTCGTTGGCCACGGCCACCGCCTCGTCCTCGTCCCCGACCCCGATGACGGCGGCGGCGGGGCCGAAGATCTCCTCGTCGTACGCGGGCATTCCCTTGCGCACGCCGGTGAGGACGGTGGGAGGGTAGTAGGCGCCGGGGCCGTCGGGGACGCGGCCGCCCAGCAGCACCCGGGCCCCCATCTGCACGCTGCGCTCGACCTGGTCGTGGATGGCGTCGCGCAGGTCGGCCCGCGCCTGCGGCCCCACGTCCACCCCCTCGGCGAAGGGATCGCCCATCCGGCGCGCGGCCATGCGCGCCACGAAGAGGTCCTCGAAGCGCTTCCGCACCGCCTCCACCACGATGAAGCGCTTGGCCGCGATGCAGCTCTGCCCGCCGTTGATCAGGCGCGAGGCGGCGCAGGTCTCCGCGGCCGTCTCCAGGTCGGCGTCCTCGAGCACCAGGTAGGGGTCGCTGCCGCCCAGCTCCAGGACCGTCTTCTTGAGCACGGAGCCCGCCTTGCTCGCCACCGCCTTGCCCGCCGGCGTGCTGCCGGTCAGGGTGACGGCGGCCACCTGCGGCGCCTCGATCACCCCCGCCACCCGCTCCGACTCCAGGAGCAGCGTGCGGAACAAGGGCGGCGGGAAGCCGGCCTCCTGGAACACCTGCTCGATGGCGAGGGCGCACCCGGTCACGTTGGCGGCGTGCTTGAGGAGGCCGGCGTTGCCGGCCATGAGCGCGGGGGCCGCGAAGCGGAACACCTGCCAGAGCGGGAAGTTCCAGGGCATGACGGCCAGCACCGCGCCCAGGGGCGCGAAGGCCACGAAGCTGCGCGCGGCGTCCGTGGCCACGTCCTGCGGGGCGAGCTGCCTCTCCGCCTCTTCCGCATAGTAGCGGCACACCCACGCGCACTTCTCCACCTCGGCGCGGCCCTGGGCCAGGGGCTTGCCCATCTCCTCCGCCATCAGGCGGGCCAGTGCCTCCTTGCCGGCGTCGAGGGCCGCGGCCGCCGCCTGCATGCGCGCCGTCCGCTCCGTGAAGGCGGTGGTGCGCCAGCCGGCCTGGGCGCAGGCCGACTCCAGGAGGATCTGGCGGATCTCGCCGTCCGTGTGCGCTCGGTACTCGCGGATCAGGTCGCCGGTGGCGGGGTTGATGGAGCGCAGCGGCACGGAGGCCTCCTGTCGGGACCTCCGATCCTACCTCCGGCGCCGTGCGTTTTCGTCCCGGGCGCGGTTGCCGCCCGCGCGGGGGCGGGACTAGACTCGGACGCGTGACCGCGTCTCCTTCCGAGCCGCTTCTCGACCAGCTCGTCAGCGACTTCGGGGGGAACTACGTGTTCGCCCTCGACCTGCTGGAGCAGTACCGCTCCGACCGGGGTTCCGTGGAGCCGAGCTGGCAGCAGTACTTCGACCGGCTGCTCGGCGTGGCGGCCCCGCCCGCGGCGGTCACCGTGGCGGCCCAGCCCGCCCCGCCCGCGGACGGGCCCGCGCGGACGGCCACCCTGGTGCGCCGCGAGCCCCCGCCGACCGCCCTCGCGGAGAAGGCGCGCGCGCTGCTGGTGCCGCCCATCCTGCCTGGCGACATCGCCCAACCCATCCGGGGCGGCGCGCTGCGCATCGCCGAGAACATGGAGGCGAGCCTCACCGTCCCCACCGCCACCTCCATCCGCACCCTGCCCGTGCGCACGCTGGAGGAGAACCGCACCCTGCTCAACAAGCACCGGGCCACCCTGGGGACGGGCAAGATCAGCTTCACCCACGTCATCGCCTGGGGCATCGTGCGCGCGCTGGACACGTTCCCCCGCCTCAACGACGCCTACGCCGAGCTGGAGGGGGGGGCCCACCGCATCCAGCGCGACTCCGTGCGCCTGGGGGTGGCGGTGGACGTCCAGAAGAAGGACGGCACCCGCACCCTGCTCGTCCCCAACATCAAGGAGGCGCAGAAGCTCGGCTTCGCGCAGTTCCTGGACGCCTTCGACGACCTCGTGGCGCGCGCGCGCAAGGGGACCATCTCCCCCGACGACTTCATGGGCACCACGGTGTCCCTCACCAACCCGGGGACCGTCGGCACCACTTCGTCCGCGCCGCGCCTGATGCCCGGACAGGGGCTGATCGTGGCCACGGGGGCCCTCGATTATCCCGCCGAGTACCGCTCCATGGCCCCGCGCACGCTCTCCCTCCTGGGCATCTCCAAGGTCATGACGGTGACCTCGACCTACGACCATCGCATCATCCAGGGGGCGGAGTCCGGCCTGTTCCTGGCCCGGCTCGAGGAGCTGCTCAAGGGCGCGGACGGCTTCTACGAACGGATCTTCGAGGACCTCGGCGTCCCCCACCGCCCCGTGAAGTGGGACATCGACGCCGCCCCCGCCCTCTTCGGCGCGTCGAGCAGCGACGAGGCGGTGGAGAAGCAGGCCAAGGTCCTCCAGCTCATCCACGCCTACCGCGTGCGCGGGCACCTGGTGGCCGACCTCGACCCCCTCGACAGCAAGCGCGCCCCCCACCGGGACCTCGACCCCGCCACCTACGGCCTCTCCGTGTGGGACCTGGACCGCGAGTTCCTCACCAACAACCTGGCGGGCACGGAGGAGAAGGCCAGCCTGCGCCAGGTGCTCGACATCCTGCGCGAGACCTACTGCGGCACCGTGGGCGTGGAGTACATGTACATCGCCGACCCCGAGCGCAAGGAGTGGCTGCAGGAGCGCATGGAGAGCCGGCGCAACCGCGCCGCCCTCGACCAGGCCGCCCGCCGGCACCTGCTGGAGAAGCTGGTGGAGGCGGAGAGCTTCGAGCGGTTCCTGCACGCGAAGTACGTCGGCCACAAGCGCTTCTCGCTCGAGGGCTGCGAGTCGGTGATCCCGGTGCTGGACCGCGTGCTCAACGAGGCGGCGGCGCTGGGCATCCGGGAGGCGGTCATCGGCATGGCCCATCGCGGCCGGCTCAACGTGCTGGCCAACATCATCGGGAAGCCGCTGGCCCAGATCTTCTCGGAGTTCGAGGGCAACGTAGGGGACAACGTGCAGGGCTCGGGCGACGTCAAGTACCACCTGGGCGCGGCCGGCGTGCACGAGTCGCCGGAGGGCAAGACCATCACGGTGAGCGTGGCCCCCAACCCCAGCCACCTGGAGTGGGTCAACCCGGTGGTGGAGGGCATCGTGCGCGCGCGGCAGGACGCGCTGGGCGACGACGAGCGCCGGCGCGCCCTGCCCATCCTCCTCCACGGGGACGCCGCCTTCGCCGGCCAGGGCATCGTGTCCGAGACGCTGAACCTCGCGCAGCTCGAGGGATACACCACGGGCGGCACCCTGCACGTGGTCATCAACAACCAGATCGGCTTCACCACCCTGCCCCACGACGCGCGCTCGTCCACCTACTGCACGGACGTGGCCAAGATGGTCCACGCCCCGGTCTTCCACGTGAACGGGGACGATCCGGAGGCGGTGGCGCACGTGGCCAGCCTGGCCCTGGAGTACCGCCAGCGGTTCAAGCGCGACGTGGTGGTGGACGTGGTGGGCTACCGGCGCTGGGGCCACAACGAGGGGGACGAGCCGAGCTACACCCAGCCGATCATGTACGCCAAGATCAAGGGCCACACCTCCGTGGCCCAGCTCTACGGCGAGCACCTGGTCAAGGGCGGCGTGGTCACCCGCGAGGAGCTCGAGTCCCTGTGGGCGGCCAAGAAGGCGCAGATGCAGGGGGAGGGCGACGACGGGTTCCTGGCCAGCGTGGCCAGGCGCGCCCCCGTGGAGCCGGCGCCCGTGGACGCGGCGGCCATGTGGGGGCGCCTGCGCACGGTGGGAGCGGCCCTGGCCACCGTGCCCCGGGGCTTCGAGCTCCACCCGAAGCTCCAGCCCTTCCTGAAGAAGCGCGCGGAGATGGCGGAGGGGCGGACGGACGTGGACTGGGCCACCGCCGAGGCCCTGGCCTTCGGCACCCTGCTCCTGGAAGGCGTGCCCGTGCGCCTCAGCGGCCAGGACTCGGGGCGCGGCACCTTCAGCCAGCGCCACGCCGTCCTCTACGACGTGCGCACGGGCCGGGAGCACCTGCCCCTCAACGCGGTGGCCCCCGCGGGCGTGCGCTTCGAGGTGCACGACAGCCTGCTCAGCGAGGCCGCCGTCATGGGCTTCGAGTTCGGCTACGCGGTGGCCGAGCACCGGGCGCTGGTGATGTGGGAGGCCCAGTTCGGCGACTTCTTCAACGGGGCGCAGCCCATCATCGACCAGTTCATAGCCGCCTCCGAGACCAAGTGGGGGCAGCCCACCGGGCTGGTGCTGCTGCTGCCGCACGGCTACGAGGGCCAGGGGCCGGAGCACAGCAGCGCGCGCCTGGAGCGCTTTCTCGAGCTGTGCGCCGAGGACAACATGGCGGTCTGCTACCCGTCCACGCCCGCCTCGTACTTCCACCTGCTGCGCAAGCAGGCGCGCGACCGCGTGGAGAAGCCGCTGGTGGTCATGACCCCCAAGAGCCTCCTGCGCCACCCGCGCTGCCAGTGCGCGCTGCGCGAGCTGGCGGAGGGCGCCTTCCAGGAGATCCTGGACGACGCCACCGCCGATCCCGCGCGCGTGCGCCGGGTGGTGCTCTGCACGGGGAAGCTGTACTACGACCTCCAGAAGGCGCGCGAGGACGAGCGCGTGTCCGGGGTGGCCCTGGTGCGGCTCGAGCAGCTCTACCCGTTCGCCGCCGCCCAGCTCTCCCTGGTCCTCCAGCGGTACCCGGGGACCGCCGACCTGGTGTGGGCCCAGGAGGAGCCGCGCAACATGGGCGCCTGGCGGTTCGTGCGCGAGCAGTTCCTGGACGGCGCCGTGCCCGCGGCCGAGGGCCGCGCGCTGCGTTACGTGGGCCGGTCCGCCTCCGCCAGCCCCGCGGGGGGCTCGCACAAGACGCACGTGGCGGAGCAGGAGGCCATCGTGGCGCAGGCCCTGGCCGTGCCCGCGGGCGAGGAGGTCGAGCTCGCCACGCGGCCCATCACCGCGCCCAGCTCCTGACCCCGCGCCCGCGGGCGCCGCACCCTAGAACTGGTTCCAGAGGTACTGGTTCGTCACCTCGTGGTGGAACTGGATCTCCGAGGCCTTCACCGTGGTGCCGAGCGCGCGCGGGCAGCGGTCGGCGGCGGCCTGCTTGAGCTCCGCGTAGCGGTCGCGCACCTCCTCGCCCAGGATGTCGCCCAGGAAGCGGCTGCCCTTGAAGAGCCGGAGGGCGTCGTAGACGTTGTCGGGCAGGAAGCGCGTGCGGCTCCGCTTCTCGGGATCGTTCTCCGCCGCCGGCCCTTCCCGTCCCACGCGGAGCATGGCGTAGAAGGCCAGGTAGGGGTTGGCGTCGGGCGCCACCGAGCGCACCTCGATGCGCGTGGAGCGCTCGTTGCCCACGGGGATCCGCACCATGGCCCCCCGGTTGATGGCGGAGGCCTTGATCTGGTTGGGAGCCTCGTAGTGGGGGTCCAGGCGGCGGTAGGCGTTGACGCTGGAGTTCAGGAGCAGGCAGATGTCCGAGGCGCTGGTGAGGATGCGGTCCACGAACTCCCAGCCCGTGGCGGACAGGCCGTCCTCGCCCTTGGGGTCGTAGAAGAGGTTCTTGTTCCCCTTGGCCAGGGAGAGGTTGGTGTGCATGCCGTTGCCGTTGACGCCCGTCACCGGCTTGGGCAGGAAGCAGGCCGTCATCTCCATGTTCTGCGCCACCTGGCGGCAGAGCAGCTTGTAGAGCTGGATCTGGTCCGCGGCCACCGTCATCTCGGTGTAGGAGTAGTTCATCTCGAACTGGGAGGGCGCCACCTCCGGGTGGTCCTTCTCGTTGGCGAAGCCCATGGCCCTCTGGGCCTCGGCCGCCGCGTCGATGAAGCGGCGCAGCGGGTCACCCGGCAGCGAGTGGTAGTAGCCGCCGGTGGAGACGAACTCGAAGGCCCCCGTCTCGTGGTAGCGCCGCTCCGCGTCCCGGCCCTTGAAGATGAAGCCCTCGATCTCGTTGGCGGCGTGGCAGACCAGTCCCTCCTTCTTGAACAGCTCCCGGGCGTGGGAGGCCAGCCGGCCGCGCAGGTCGGCGGCGTAGGGCGACCCGTCCCGGTTGAGCACGTGGGCGAACACGAGCACCTTGCCGGGGCCGAAGATGTCCGCGGGCAGCCAGTAGAAGGCCGGCCAGTCCACGCCGAGGCGCAGGTCCGACTCGTGCTGCTGGGAGAAGCCCCGCACGGAGGAGCCGTCGAAGGTCAGGTTGTCGGCGGACTTGAGCAGGAACTTCTTGTCGTAGTCCAGCATGTGCAGCCGGCCCTCGAGGTCGGTGAAGCAGACGGTCACCGCCTTGAGGCGCTTCTCGTCCGCCAGGTACTTCATGCGCGCCTCGCGGGCCTTGCCGGCGTCCTTGCGCGCGACGCGATCCGCCTTGACCTCCAGGTTCATCTCCTCGAGCTGGTCGTAAGGGATGTTCAGGAAGTCCCGCAGCGGCACGTCCACGCCTCTCATCGTGTACTCCATCGTGGCCTCTAAGGTTTAGTGAACCAGGAATTATGCTTACGATGGCGATAATAAGCATAAATCAGGAGACGTCAAGATAATTCGCGAGGCAAGCCCCGCAGGGTGGGGCGGGCTTGCGGGACGGCCGGGGGAGGACGCTACTCGAGGGGCGGCTCGGAGCGGTCGGTCGGCTCCGCCACCAGGCCGGGGTGGCCCTCCAGGATCCGGGCGCACGTGTTCCAGCGCAGGAGCGCGTCGTCGTTCCCGGCCGGGCGCAGGGCCTCCGCCTTCTCGTACCAGCCCATCGCCTCCTGGAAGGAGCCGTGGGCGGCGTAGCCGGAGCCCGGTCCCCCGTGCTTGAGCTGGGCCTTGGCCTTGCGCTCGCAGATCAGGCCCGCGTAGTAGGCGCGCTCGTACTCGCTGGGAAGGCGGGGCAGCAGCTCCCGCGCCCGGCGCAGCGTGCGCTCGACGCCCTCGTCGAACTGGTCGGTCAGGGCCAGGAGCAGGGTGACGAGGGCGGTGGCGTTCCCGGGATCGGCGGCGAGCACGTCCAGGCAGATGCTCTCCGCCTCCACCGGCTCGTTGAGGAACCGGTAGCGCTCCGCCCTCTCCAGCGCGCGCGGGATGCCCTCCCTGGTCAGCGGCTTGGGCTCGAACATGGCGGCCTCCCTACCTTCCCCGCAGCACGCGGAAGGCCCTCTTCAGAGGGTCGTAGAAGCGGTCCACCACCCGCTCCTTGAGCGGGATGATGGCGTTGTCGGTGATGGTGATCCCCTCGGGACAGACCTTGGTGCAGCACTTGGTGATGTTGCACAGGCCGATGCCGTGGGCCTGGCGCAGGTCGCCCACGCGGTCCGCCGTGTCCAGGGGGTGCATCTCCAGGGCCGCCGCATAGACGAGGAAGCGCGGCCCCACGAACGCCTCGTGCATCCGGTGGTCGCGCAGGACGTGGCAGACGTCCTGGCACAGGAAGCACTCGATGCACTTGCGGAACTCCTGGACCCGGTCCACGTCGGACTGGGCCATGCGCCAGGTGCCGTCGGGGGCGTCGGGCGGGCGCGGCGCAAAGGGCTTGATCCGCTTCTTCACCGCGAAGTTCCAGGACACGTCCGTCACCAGGTCCCGCACGAGGGGGAAGGCCTTCATGGGCTCGAGGGTGACGGGCTTGTCGAGGGGCAGCGTGGACAATCGCGTCATGCACATCAGGCGTGGCACGCCGTTGACCTCCGCCGAGCACGACCCGCACTTGCCCGCCTTGCAGTTCCAGCGCACGGCCAGGTCGGAGGCGTGCTCCGCCTGCACGCGGTGGACGGCGTCGAGCACCACCATGCCCTCCGCCACCTCCACCGCGTAGTCGCGGAAGGCCCCCCCCTGCGCGTCACCCCGCCAGATGCGGAAGCGGGCGGACGCCATCACTTCATCTCCTCGATCACGTTCTTCAGCTCCGCGGGCATCTCGGGGATGGGCACGCGGGTCACCTCCATGGCGCCGTCCGCTCCCTTGCGCACCACCACGTTGACCTTGCCCAGGACGGGGTCCTTGCCGGGGAAGTCCTCGCGGAAGTGGCCGCCCCGGCTCTCCCTCCGCTCGAGGGCGGAGCGCGTGACGGCCTCGGAGACGAGGAGCAGGTTCGGCAGGTCGAGCGACGTGTGCCAGCCCGGGTTGTACTCGCGGTTGCCGTCCACGCGCACGCGGCGGGCGCGCTCCCCGAGGCGGCGAAGGCCGTCGAGGGCCCGGCTCATCTCCGCCTCGATGCGCACGATGCCGACCAGGTCCTGCATCATCTCCTGCAGGTCGTGCTGCACCTGATACGGGCCCTCCGCGGCGTCCCCCGGGGCCCGCTCGAAGGGGGCGAGGGCGGCGCGGGCGGCCTCCTCCGCCTGGGCGGCGTGCACGCGCCCGTCTCCGTTCTCCCGCGCGAAGCGGGCGGCGTGCTCGCCCGCGCGCTTGCCGAAGACGAGCAGGTCGGAGAGCGAGTTGCCGCCCAGGCGGTTGGCGCCGTTGATCCCCGCCGCGCACTCCCCGGCGGCGAAGAGGCCGGGCACCGTGGACATCTGCGTCTCCGCGTCCACGCGCACGCCACCCATGACGTAGTGCGTGGTGGGCCCCACCTCCATGGGCTCCTTGGTGATGTCGATGTCGGCCAGCTGCTTGAACTGGTGGTACATGCTGGGCAGCTTGCGCCTGATGTGGTCCTCGGCGTCGGGCAGCCGCTTCTTGATCCACGAAATGTCGAGATACACCCCGCCGTGGGGGCTGCCGCGGCCCTCCTTGATCTCGCGCACGATGCAGCGCGAGACGTGGTCGCGCGTCAGCAGCTCGGGGGGGCGGCGCGCGCCCTTGTCGCCCTGGGTGTAGCGCCAGCCCTCCTCCTCGTTGTCGGCGGTCTGGCCCCGGTAGTTCTCGGGGACGTCGTCGAACATGAAGCGGCGGCCGTCCTTGTTGAGGAGGACGCCCCCCTCGCCCCGCACCCCTTCCGTGACGAGGATGCCCTGCACGCTGGTCGGCCAGATCATGCCCGTGGGATGGAACTGCACGAACTCCATGTCCATGAGGTCGGCGCCCGCCTCGTAGGCCAGCGCGTGCCCGTCGCCCGTGTACTCCCAGGAGTTGCTGGTGATGCGGTAGGCGCGGCCGATGCCGCCCGTGGCCAGCACCACCGCGCGGGCCTCGAAGACGCGGAAGCGGCCGCGGTCGCGGCCGAAGGCGAGGGCGCCCACCACCCGCCCGCCGTCCCGCAGCAGGCGCACCACCGCGCACTCCATGTGCACGTCGATTCCCTGGTGGACGCCCCGGTCCTGCAGGGTGCGGATCATCTCCAGTCCCGTCCGGTCGCCCACGTGGGCCAGGCGGGGATACTTGTGGCCGCCGAAGTTGCGCTGGAGGATCCGCCCGTCCTTCGTGCGGTCGAAGGTGGCCCCCCAGGCCTCCAGCTCCCGCACGCGGTCGGGGGCCTCGCGCGCGTGCAGCTCGGCCATGCGCCAGTTGTTCACGTACTGCCCTCCGCGCATGGTGTCGGCGAAGTGAACGCGCCAGTCGTCGCGGTCGTCCACGTTGCCCAGGGCGGCGGCGATGCCCCCCTCGGCCATGACGGTGTGGGCCTTGCCCAGGAGCGACTTGCACACCAGGCCCACGGAGACTCCGGCGGCGGAGGCCTCGATGGCGGCGCGGAGGCCGGCCCCCCCGGCCCCGATCACGAGCACGTCGTGGCGGTGCGTCTCGTAGTCCGCCATTCAGAGGAGGCGCACGTCCGTCCAGACGCCCATGGAGAGCATGCGGACGTAGAGGTCGGAGAAGGCCACCGAGAACAGGCTCGCCCAGCCCCAGCGGTGGTGGGCGCGGTTGAAGGTGCTCACGCCGCGGTAGGCGCGCCGGCAGAGCGGCGCGCGCGAGACCTCGTCGCGCGCCCCCCCCACCAGGTGGCGCAGGGAGTGGCAGCCCAGCGTGTAGCCGCCGAGGAAGACCACGTTGAGGGCCAGGACCAGCGTGCCCCCACCCACGCCAAAGGTGCGCCGGCCGGTGGCAGGGTCCAGGAACCACAGCGCGGTCCACACGTCCCACGACAGCACGAGCAGGAAGGCGAGGGCGAGATAGAGGAAGTAGCGGTGCACGTTCTGGAGCACCAGGGGAAACGAGCGCTCGCCCCGGTAGCAGGCACGCGCCTCGCCCACGGTGCAGGCCGGCGGGTCGGCCCAGAACGACTTGTAGTAGGCCCCTCGGTAGTAGTAGCAGGTCAGGCGGAACAACCCGGGGACCCAGAGGATGAGGATGGCGGGGGAGAAGGGCAGCCAGCCCGGCCACCATCCCGGCCGCGGGCCGAACCAGGCGTGGGGGCTGTCGCCGAACAGCTCGGGAGCATAGAAAGGAGAGAGGTACGGCCCCCAGTGGTAGTGGGTACCCTGGAGGGCGGCCCAGGTGGAGTACACCACGAAGGCGGAGAGCGCCGCGAAGACCAGGAGCGGCGTCATCCACCAGGCGTCCCCGCGCATGGTGCGGCCGAATGCGCGCGGAGCGGCGACAGCGTGCGCCATCACGGGCCTCCGTACCGGGCAGTGTGGTCGGGCGCCACCTTAGCCTGCGCGAAGGGCTCCCGCAAGCCGGCGCTATAATCGGTGTTTGCGGGCGCGCCCGTCATGCGCCGCGGAGGACGAAGGAGCCCATGGCCACTGCCACCGAGACGCCGCTGCATCGCCGCCACGAGATCCTGGAGCAAGCCGTCATCCGGTTCGTGGGGGACTCCGGGGACGGCATGCAGATCACGGGCAGCCAGTTCACGACCACGGCCGCCCTCTTCGGCAACGACCTGGCGACGTTTCCCGACTTCCCGGCGGAGATCCGCGCGCCCGCGGGCACCCTGCCCGGGGTCAGCGGCTTCCAGATCAACTTCTCGTCGCGCGACATCTACACGCCGGGCGACGCCGTGGATGTGCTGGTGGCCATGAACCCGGCGGCCCTCAAGACCAACCTGGCCGACCTCAAGAAGGGCGGCATCCTCATCGTCAACGTCGACAACTTCAAGGACACCGACCTCAAGAAGGCGCAGATGGTCCAGAACCCGCTGGAGGAC
>DATBIO010000171.1:0-12104 GCA_036556965.1 Vicinamibacteria bacterium | reverse complement strand
CCCGCGCGCTGCGGCGGAGTGAATCCGCCTCCGCGCGCGTGCCCGTGGCCATGAAGCTGCAGGGAGGCCGCGCCGCCCTCATCCCCGCCAGGCGGCGCCGATGAAGCCGGAAGTCCTGGCCGTGGTGTCGGGCGTGCTCCTCGCCCTCTCGTTCCCCAAGTACGGGCACGGGGCGGTGGCCTGGGTGGCCCTGGTGCCCCTCCTCCTTGCCCTGGACAGGGCACGGAGCACGTCGCACGGCTTTCGTCTGGGCTACCTCACGGGGGCGGTGTCCTCGCTGGGCATCGTGTACTGGACGGCGCAGGTCGTCGTGCAGTACGGCGGCGTGGGCCGGCCCCTCGCCATCGCGGTCATGGTGCTCCTGTGCCTGGCCCTCGCCCTCTTCCCCTCGCTGTTCGGCTGGACGGTGGCGCGCTGGCGGCGAGCGCTCGGTCCCGCGGCCCTCCTGCTGGCGCCGGTGGCGTGGGTGGGCACCGAGATCCTGCGCGGGCACACCCTGTTCAGCTTCTCCTGGTGCCTGCTCGGGTACAGCCAGCACGCCAACCTGCCCATGATCCAGGTGTCTCGGTTCGCCGCCGTCTACGGCGTGTCCTTCGTGGTGGCCGCCGTCTCCGCGGCCCTCGCCTACATGGCGGCGGAGCGGCGACCCCGCGCGCGCCGCGCCGCGGGCCTGGCCGCGGCCGCGCTCCTGGGCGCGGTGTGGGCGGACGGAGCGCGCCAGCTGCGCACGCCCTCGGTGGAGGCGGCCCGCCTCCGCGTCGGCCTGGTGCAGGCCTCGATACTCCAGGACGAGAAGTGGGACCCGGACAAGGCCTGGGACAACATCCGGCGCCATTACGAGCTGACGCGGCGCGCGGCCGCCGGCGGGGCGCGGCTGGTGGTCTGGCCGGAATCGGCCCTGCCCTTCTACCTCGATCGCTCCCCCGCGGTGGCCGAGGACCTGCGCGGCCTCGTGCGTTCCCTGGGCATCCACCTGCTGCTGGGGAACGACGACCGCGAGGAGGGCCCCGGCCTCACGGACCGCATCTGGGTGGGGGCCAAGATGCTCGATCCGGGGGGCGCGCTCACCCTGCGCTACCACAAGATGCGTCTGGTCCCGTTCGGGGAGTACGTGCCCGTGCAGTCCGTGCTGACCCTGGGCGGCCGGTTCCAGGCGCGCGTGGTGCAGCAGGTGGGCGAGTTCACGCCCGGCACGGAGGCGGTGGTGGCCCCCGTGGACGGCCACCGCCTGGGCGCGTTCATCTGCTACGAGGCCATCTTCCCGGACCTCGTGCGGCGCTTCGCCGCGGGGGGCGCCGACCTGCTGGTGAACATCACCAACGACGCCTGGTACGGTTGGAGCTCCGCGCCCTACCAGCACCTCGCCATGGCCACTTTCCGCGCGGTGGAGAACGGCAAGTACCTGGTGCGCGCCGCCAACACGGGTTTCAGCGCGGTGGTGGACCCGCGCGGCCGCGTCCTCGAGCGCACGCCGCTCTTCGCCCCCGCGGTGGTGGTGCGCGACGTGCCCGTGGTGCCCGGCCGCACCTTCTACGGGCGGCACGGCGACCTCTTCGCCTGGGGATGCCTGGGGGGGGCCGTCGCCCTCACCGCGGCGACCTTCCGCCGCCGCTGAGTCGCGCCCCGGCCCCACCGTCTTCCGGGCGGGTCCGCGGCGGTTCATCCGTTAAGATGGAACGTCCGGAGGTATGAGTGGCTGACGAGCGGGCGCAGCGTTTCGAAGAGCTGCAGGCGAGGGCCGCGGACATCCGCGGCTATCTTTGAGGAGGACAAGCTCCGCGGCGAGGTCGAGCGCCTCGACCAGCGCGTGGCGGCGGAGGACTTCTGGCGCGACCAGGAGGCGGCCCAGAAGGTGCTGCAGCGGCGGAAGCGCCTGGAGGGCGACCTCGACCTCCTGAGGCGCCTGCGGCGCCAGGAGGACGACACCCGCGTGCTCCTGGAGTGGCTGGCCGCGGGCGAGGACGTGGCGGGCGACCTGGCCGCCGCGCTCGGCTCCCTGGAGGAGATCGTGGAGGGGGCCGAGTTCCAGAAGATGCTGGGCGGCGAGCACGACCGCCGCAACGCCATCCTCACCATCAACTCCGGGGCGGGGGGCACGGAGAGCCAGGACTGGGCGGAGATGCTCCTGCGCATGTACCTCCGCTGGTGCGACCGGCACGGCTTCAAGCGCCAGCTCACCGACGTCCAGGCGGGGGAGGAGGCGGGCATCAAGAGCGCCACGGTGCTGGTGGAGGGCGAGTACGCCTACGGCTACCTCTCCGCCGAGGTCGGCGTCCACCGCCTGGTGCGCATCAGCCCCTTCGACTCCGCGGCGCGGCGGCACACCTCGTTCGCCTCGCTCTTCGCCTGGCCCGAGATCGACGAGGACATCAAGATCGAGGTGCTGGACAAGGACCTCCGCGTGGACACCTACCGCTCCAGCGGCGCGGGGGGGCAGCACGTCAACGTCACGGACTCCGCGGTGCGCATCACCCACCTGCCCAGCGGCATCGTGGTCTCCTGCCAGAACGAGCGCAGCCAGATCCGCAACCGCGAGGTGGCCATGAAGGTGCTCAAGTCCCGGCTCTACGACCTCGAGATGCAGAAGCAGCGCGCCAAGCTGGACGCGGTGGAAGCGGCCAAGAAGGACATCGCCTTCGGCAGCCAGATCCGCTCGTACGTGATGCACCCCTACCGCATGGTGAAGGACCACCGCACCAAGCACGAGAGCGGCGACGTGGACCGCGTGATGGACGGCGACCTGGACGACTTCATCAAGTCCACCCTCATCGCGCGCGCCAAGGGCACCCTGGGCCAGGCCGCGCCGGCCGAGGAGTGAGGCTGGCCCGGCGCCTCCTGGCCGCCGCCCTCCTCTCGGCGGCCTGCCAGGGCAGCGGTCCGCGGCCCGCCCCCGCGCTGTCTTCGTCGGCGGAGGCCGCCCCCGGTCCGGCCGCGGACTCTTCGGGCCGCTTCGACCTCGTCTACGAGCGCACGGTGGGCGGCGACCAGGACATCTACGTGCTGCCCGGGGGCGGCCTGGAGCGCCGGCTCACGGACCATCCGGGCCACGACGCGCTGCCGCGCTGGAGCCGCAACGGGAGGGCCGTCTTCTTCACCTCCGACCGCAGCGGCAACTGGCAGATCTACCGGGCGCGCCTGGAGGGGGGCCCGCCCGTCCGCGTGCGCACCAACCAGACCACCGACTGGCAGCAGGAGCAGTCGCCCGACGGCACCACGCTGGCCTTCCTCTCGAAGCAGGAGGGGCCGGAGTACCTCTTCCTCATGGACCTGGGCTCGCGCCGGGAACGCGTCCTCGTCCGGCACGGCAACCAGACGGTGATGGGCAACCCGAGCTGGAGCCCGGACGGCCGCCGCCTGGTCTTCTCCTCCAACTGGAAGCTCGGACACCAGATCTACGTCGTGGACGCCGCGGGCGGCGAGGCGCGGCGCATCACCAGCTTCCGCGCGGGGGGCTGCGAGCCGCGCTTCCACCCCGACGGCCGCCGCGTCGTCTACGTGCGGCGCGGGTTCCAGGCGGACAAGAGCCGCCTCGTCACCCAGGACCTGGAGACGGGACAGGAGACGGCGCTGGTGGAGTGGCCGGCCCTGAACTACGACCCGGCCTTCTCCCCCGACGGCACCGAGCTGGCCTTCGCCTCCAACATCACCGGGGAGTGGGTGGTCTACCGGCAGCGCCTCTCCGACGGGCAGTCCTGGCGCGTGACCTACGGCCCGGGCCCGGCGCGATACCCCGACTACCGGCCCGCCCCCTGATCCCTCACTCGGCAGGGGCGGGTGCGGCCGCGGCCAGGGAGCGGGGCTCCGTGCCCGCCAGGAACGCCTCCATGCGCAGGCCGCCCTTGCTCGTCTCCACGGGCACGAAGACGATGTTGGCGGGCACGGGGAAGTCCTCCACCGGCTTGTCCTTCATGGCCTCCGCCCAGAACTCCATCCAGATGGGCAGGGCCGTGCGCGCGCCGTCCTGCCCGCGCCCCAGGCTCTTGCGCTTGTCGTCGAAGCCCACCCAGACCGTGGCCGCCAGCGACGGCTCGTAGCCCACGAACCAGCCGTCCGTCCAGTCGTTGGTGGTGCCCGTCTTGCCCGCGATGGGGCGCTTGAGGGAGCGCGCACGGGCGGCGGTCCCGCGCTCCACCACGCCCTTGAGCAGGCTGGTCAGGATGTAGGCGGTGTCGGCGCGGATGGCGTCCTTGGCCACCGGCCGCGGCTCCTCGATCACGTTGCCGTCACGGTCGGTGATGCGCGTGATGTAGAGCGGCTTCATGCGCAGCCCCTGGTTGGCGAAGGCGGCGAAGGCGGAGGCCATCTCCAGGGGCGTCGCCTCCCCCGCCCCGATGGCCAGGGGCAGGTAGGCGGGCAGCTCGCCGCTGATGCCGAGCTTGCGCGCGTACTCGATCCCGGTCTTGATCCCCACCACCTGGAGCGTCTTGATGGCGGGTATGTTCCGGCTCTGCTCGACGGCCCGGCGCAGGGGGATCGGTCCCCAGAAGGTGAAGTCGTAGTTGTGCGGGGACCACACGCCCTGGTTGTCGGGGAACGACACCGGCGAGTCCACGATGATGGTGCTGGCCGTGTAGTTCGCGCGCTCCAGGGCCGCCGCGTAGACGATGGGCTTGAAGGCCGAGCCCACCTGGCGCAGGGCCTGCGTCGCGCGGTTGAACTTGCTGCGCTCGAAGTCGTAGCCGCCCGCCATGGCCCGCACCGCCCCCGTCCTGGGGTCGAGGGCCACCAGGGCGCCCTCCAGCTCGGGCTCCTGCTGGAGGACCACCCGCGCCCGCTTGCCCTCGGGATCGTCGCCGAGGGCCTCGAGCAGGAAGGGGGCCACGGTGCCCGCGGGCAGCACCTCGCCCACCGCGCGCTTGCCCGCCGCCGCGCCCATCTCGCGCGCGGTGACGGCGGCGCGGTAGGGGCCGATCTGGACGACGGCCAGCCCGCGGTCGGACTGCAGGGACACGCCGCGCACGACGTCGCCCACGGCCATCGGCCAGTCCCACTCGTCGAGGTGGACCCGGGCCGGGAAGCGCCCGTCCACGAGCACGGTCTGGGCGGGGGGCACGAAGCCGCGCGTGCGCCGGTCCAGGCGGCGGAGGCCCGCGCCGAGGGCGCGGCTGGCCGCCCGCTGCAGGCGCGCGTCCAGGGTGGTGTGGACGCGCATGCCGCCCTGGTAGATGCGCTGCGAGCCGTACTCCCGCTCCAGGTACTTGCGGACCTCCTCCAGGAAATACGGGGCCATCGAGGGCGGATCCTTGCGGAGGCGCAGCCCCAGCGGCTCCTCCTTGGCCTTCTCCGCCTCCTCCACCGTGATGTACTTCTCCTCCGCCATGCGGTCCAGCACGTGGTTGCGCCGCTGGAGGGCTCGGTCGGGATGCTCCAGGGGGCTGAGCCGCGAGGGGTTCTGGGGCAGGCCCGCCACCAGGGCGGCCTCGGGCAGGGTGAGCTCCTTGGCCGGCCTGCTGAACAGCGACTGGGCGGTGGCTTCCACGCCGTAGTTCCCGTGGCCGAAGTAGACCTGGTTGCAGTAGAAGGTGAAGATCTCCTCCTTCGTGAAGTTCTTCTCGATCTGGAAGGCGAGGATGATCTCCTTGATCTTCCGCTCGTAGGTCTTCTCGGGGGTCAGGAACAGCACGCGCGAGAGCTGCATGGTGAGGGTGGAGAAGCCCTGCCCCCGGCGGCCCGCGCGCAGGTTGGCCATGGCCGCGGAGGGCACGCGCCAGAGGTCCACCCCGATGTGCTTCCAGAAGTCCTTGTCCTCCACGGCCACGACGGCGTTGCGGAGGGTGGGGGGGATGTCGCGGAAGGGCACCACCACCCGCTTCTCTATGGCGAAGCTGCCCAGAGGCTCGCCCCCAACGGCGTAGACCTGGGTGATGATGTTGGGCTCGAACTCCTCCAGCGAGGAAACCTGGGGGAGGTCGCTCTCGTAGGCCAGGAAGAGGCCGATCAGGGCGCCGGCGAGGATGGCCCCCGCGAAGAGCAGCGTGACCCAGGCCCGCCGGAGCCGCACGAAGGGGCGCGCGGACAGGGAGAGCGTGGCCATCGGGTCGCCCTGACTATAGCAGGGGCCCCCGCCCCGCCTTCAGGCGCGGCGGATGGACGAGATCTCCACGAGGACGCCCCAGGCGTGCACGCTCGCCATGTCCTCGCGCACGCGGGCCACGACGTGGACGCGGAGGCCGTCCTCCTGGAACTCGCGGGGGAGGTTGATGGGGTCGTAGCGCTGCCCGTCGTCGGTCACCAGGCCGTAGAAGCCGCCCTCCAGGTCCTGGAAGCGCACCGTGGCTTCGGTATCGATTTCCACGAGGCCCTCTCCGCAGCCCGCCAGCGGGGCCAGCAGCACGGCGAGGGCGAGGGTACGCCGGAGGGCCGTCCCGCCCACGCTAGGGCCGCTCCTTCTCGCGCTCCTTGGGCGGCCGCGGGGCCGCCCGGCGTGCCTCGCCGGCCGGAGCACTGGCCGCCGGCCGCGGCGCCGCGGCGGAGGGCCGGGGCGCTGCGGCGGTGGGCCGGGGCGCTGCGGCTGCGGGCGCGGACACGCGGGGCGCGGCGGGAGCGGCGCGGGGGCTCGACGCCTCGCCGCGGGACCGCTCGCCGCCCGTCGGGCGGCGTCCGATGGCGCGGAAGAGCGGCTCCATGGCCTCGCGCTCGGACTCCGAGGGCCGCCGCTCGCCGGACGGCCGCGGCGCGACCCGCACGGGACGGCTCTCCGTGGGGAGCGAGCGCGCGGGGGTGTCCGCCGCCGGCACGGCCGCGGGGGCCTCCGACGGCGTCTGCGGCCGCACGACGCGGGCGCGCTCCCTCTCCTCGTCGCTCCCCTGGCGCCGGCGCGGAGCCGGGACGGGCGAGATGGTGGTCTGGGGGTCGCTGCGCAGCACCGGCAGGGTGGCGCCCGGGGCGGGCCTTGTACGCACGCCGCGCGGCGTGGCCCGCTCGCCTTCCCGCAGGACGGGACGCCCGCCCTCGATGATGCGGAGGTCGCGGCCGATGGTCCCCTCCGAGGGACTCACCAGGCGCGCCGTCTCGCTGATCCCCACCCCCGTGCGCGCGCGCCGCGCGAGGTCGGGCGCGCCCAGGTCCGCCCGCGGCGCCACCACCCAGGGCTGCGCGGCGCGGCCGCGCGTCACCGCGCGCCCGCGGTAGGCGCCGACGACCACCGGGCGGTCGCCGTATCCCAGCGGGCACCAGCCCACGTTTCCGTCGTCCACGGCCCACGACACCCAGGCCGGTCCCCAGGTGCGCCCGGGTATCCAGTACCAGCCGAGATGCCCGGCCCAGCCCCAGCGCCCGTAGTGATACGGGGCCCAGCCCCAGGGATCGAACGGCACCCAGGTCCAGCCGTAAGAGGTCCACGCCCAGCGCCCGTTGGTGTAGGGCTGCCAGCCCTGGGACACGAAGGGCCGCCAGACGTGGCCGACCTCGCCTTCGTAGTACCAGTCCCCGTAGCGGTCCAGCTCGCCGGCATAAGGGGCCACGTCGTCCGGCAGGTACTCGTGGCGGTCCGCCCAGCGCGCGTCCCCTTGGCGCTCCTCGTCCCACCGCGCGAACTCGTCCGCCTCGTCGCGATCGAAGCGACGCGCGTCCTCCTCGACCCGCCCGTCCGTGGCGGCCAGCCACTCGCCCTCGCGCACGGTCGTCCGCCGGTCGCCGGCCACTTCCGCCTGGCCGTCGAGGACCCAGACGCGGGTCTCGCCTCCCCGCACGTCCACGCGGTAGGCGGAGCTCCGGTCCGACTCCACCGCGGCGTCGGGCGTCTCCACCACCACCGCCTCGTCGCCCTTGCGCTGGTGGACGTAGAGGGCGCCCGACCACAGGCGCAGCACGACACGGTCGCGGTCGTGGGCGACGTAGTCGAGCTTGCCCCGGCGGTCCAGCCGCACCAGCGTCCCCGCGAACTGCAGCTCCAGCCGGCCTTCGGACGTCCAGACCCGGTCGCCGGGCAGGAAGGGGGTGTTCGTGAGCGCCTCCTCGGCCCCCGTCTCCGCTTCACGCTGCAGCGCGACGCCCTGCTCCACGTACCGCACGCGGCCGTGGTCGTACGAAGACTCCGCCCCGGCCGCGGCAGGAAGGCCGAGGGCGAGAGCGAGCAGCAGTCGTCGAATCATCGATGCTCCTCCGAGCGCTGGCCCGTACTGCAAGCCCCGTGCCTTAAGTCGCTGACCCGTCATCGCTTGGCCTTCAGTCGTTTGCCGGGACCCCGGCCGCAGCCGCGCGTCCCGCCCCGAGGACGGTTGTCCTCGGACGTGGGTCCCGGCGGCCCCGCCCGAGGGGCAGCGGCCGCCGGCCGGCCGGGATCAGTTGACGTCCGTGATGAACAGCGTGTTGGTCCGCGCGTCGAAGCTGACGTCGCCCCGCGGCGAGAGGTGCTTCTTCAGCAGGGGGGCCAGCTCCGACGCCCGGGCGTAGGACAGGCGCACGGTGGTGGTGCGGAGGGGACGGCTCAGCCGGCGCTCCTCGTCCAGCCGGCGTCGCTCGGCGTGCTCGGCCGTCAGCCGGGCCACCGGGGCGACCCGGACCACGCCGTGGTCTTCCTCGTAGCCCAGGCCGCAGACCCGGAGCGCCATGTCCAGGGCGGTGGGCCAGGGCACCTCCTTGAGCTTGAGCGTGAGCTTGCAGGCGATTCCCGGGTCCACCACGACCTGGAAGCCGCCCACGTCGGACATCAGGCGCACGATGTCGACGACGTCCGCGTCCTTGAAGTCGATGGAGACGCGCGTCTCCGCGGGCTCCGTCGCGGCGGGAGCGCCGGCGGCGGTCAGGAGGAAGGCCACGGCGGCCAGGGCACCCATGGCCGGATCGTAGCACTCACCAGCTCTCCTCGAGCTCCAGGCCGGCGGGCCCCACGCCCTCCTCGCAGGTGGTGGTGGCGTCGAGCAGGAGGCGGATGGTGGCGGGGATCCGCCCGCGGCTCTCCCGCAGCCGGGCCACCCGCGCGAGGCGCTCCGGGCGCGCCTGCAGCGCCTCCGTCGCCAGGGGCACAGGAACGAGCGCGCCGTCCGTCCACGAGCGCTCCGCGTCGAGCACGTCCATCCGCGCCGCGCCGGTGTCGAGGAGCACGAGGTCGCCCGTGCGCAGGGCCGCGATGCCGCCGCCTTCCAGGGCCTCCGGCGAGGCATGGCCGATGCAGGGGCCGTAGGTGGCCCCGGAGTAGCGGCCGTCGGTGCAGAGAGCGGCCACGTGGCGGAGCACGGGGTCCCGGTTGAGGTACTCGGAGGGATAGAACATCTCCGGGATCCCGTTGGCCTTGGGGCCCTCTCCCGCGATCACCACCAGCACGCGGAGCGCCTTCAGCGCGGCGGCGCGCGCGGGGAGGTCGTCGTCGCCCACGCCGTCCAGGGGCGCCGCCGCCGCCCCGCCGTTCCAGCGGCAGAGCGCGCGCAGGAGGCCCGCGGGCACGGTCCCGCGCAGCCGCTCCAGCACGCGCCCGTGGAGCAGGTCGGCCTGGGCCTCCGGCTCGCCCAGGTAGAAGACCACCACGAAGGCCTTGCCGTCGAAGTGCGCGAGGGCGTCCTCGGTCATGCCCGCGCGCTTGAAGACCGCGCTGCGTGTGAAGTTCCCCTTCAGCTCCACGATGCCGCTCACCGGCCGCAGGGGCGTCTTGTGGAGGATGTGGTCGTCGGGCTCCCGGGCGTCGCGCAGGCGCTCGGACCACCGCCCTTCCAGGGTCTCCGCGTCCTGCACCAGCCCGCGCTCCAGGAGGAGGCGGACGGTGGAGTCCATGCCGGAGTGGCGTCCCGCCGCCTTCTCCACGGCCAGGGTGAAGAAGCTGCGGTCGCGCGCGGGGCTGATGTCGATCAGGAACGGCGTCTCGTCGGAGACGCGGGCCAGGGTGGCCGGCGTCATCCGTATCCCGAGGTGCGCGGCCAGGAAGGGGAAGTGGAGGGCCCAGTTCATGCTGCCCCCCACGGCGCTCCACACGCGCACGGCGTTGGCCAGGTTGGCGCGGGCCAGGGCGGCCGCGCTGCGCCCCTCGCGCTCGCGGCGCACGGCGTCGAGGAGGACGGTGACGCACCGCTCCACGACCTCCTCGGGGGCGGCGCGGGTGAGGAGGTCGGCCGCCCGGGGCACCAGCCCCAGCGCGTGGAGGACGACCTTGTCCGTATTGCCCGTGCCGATGAAGGCGCAGGTGCCTCCCGCCTCGCAGGTCATGGTGGCGATCTCGGCCAGGAAGCGGTCGCGGTCGGCCTCGGGCAGCGCGCCGCGGCCGTGCAGGCCGTCCAGCAGCTTCTTGAACATCGCATAGGTGTTGCACTTGAGGCGGTGCTGCAGCAGCGCGTCGATCTCCTCGTCGTAGGCCGGCCCCGCGCGGCCCTTCAGGGCGCGCAGGCCCTCGGCCAGGGCGGAGGAGAGGTGGCGCTCGGGCATCACGTGGGCGGGGAGGAAGCAGGCGTAGAACGGTGGCCGGCCCCGCCGCCGCCGCGCGCGGTCCACCTCGATCACGGCGGCCAGGTCGCCCACCGGCCGCTTGTCGCAGGAGTCGAGCAGCAGGGCGCCGTGGTAGCCGTGGGCCTCGAGGTGGGCCACGAGGAGGGCGGCGGTGAGGTTGCGCGAGACCAGCGAGAACGTCATGCCGAAGTGGCCCTGCGCGATGCCGTCGCAGACGGCGGGGAAGGACGTCTCGAAGGGGAGCGCTCCCCGGCGCCAGAGGGCGCCCACGGCGCGCCGGGACACGTCGTCGTCGTCGATCTGCGCCGGATGGTCGCGGGCCCCGCCCACGATCACGATGCGGGGCGCCCCGGCCATGAAGCGCCGCACCATCTCGTCCCGTCCCGGGTCGAGCCCGGCCCGCCAGAGCGAGGCCTCCAGGATGGGCAGGAACAGCGTGACCGGCTCGGGCTGCTCGATGAGCGGGTCGCCGAGCGAAGGGTCGTGCATGCGCATGGCGCGCATGGTACCGCCCCTGCCCGGACGGCTACCGGCCTTCGCGCGGGGAGGATGGTGCCGGAGGTGGGACTTGAACCCACACTAGCCGAAGCCAACACGGCCCTGAACCGTGCGCGTCTGCCAATTCCGCCACTCCGGCGACGGGTCGGAACGGGCAGTCTAGCAAGAAGCCCGCGGGCCGGCAAACGCGTCCCGCGCGCCACGCGTCGCGATTGGACGCCACCTGACGTAGCCTTGCCCGGATGACAGCACGGGAGCCATTGCGCCTTGAGCCTGCGTGACCGCGTCCTCGAGTTCATGGCCGCCACGGGCAAGCCGGTGGCGGTGCGGGAGCTCGTCCGCCGCCTGGACCTCGACAAGGAGGCGCGCCGCGAGCTGAAGCCCGCCCTGCGCCGCCTGCTCGAGGAGGGCGCGCTGGTCACCATCCGCGGGGGCCGCCTCGGGCTGCCCTCCCACATGAACCTGGTGGTGGGACGGCTGCAGTGCAATGCGTCCGGCTACGGCTTCGTCGTCCCCGAGGTCCGGCCCCCGGGGGAGGGGCCGGCGCGCGGAGGGCGCAAGCCGCGCTCGGCCCGCGAAGGCACGGCGCCTTCCGGGGGTCGGCGCAAGGACCTCTACGTCTCCGCCGCCCACATGAAGGAGGCCCTGCACGGCGACCGGGTGGTGGCGCGCGTCGAGCGCGTGGGGCCGCGCGGGCCCGAGGGCCGCATCATCCGCATCCTGGAGCGCGGCCTCCTGCGCATCGTCGGCCGCTTCGAGGACGACGGGCGGGCGGGAGGCCGCGTGGTGCCCTTCGACCGGCGGGTTCTGCACGAGCTCTTCGTGCCCGCGGGGGACGAGGCGGGCGCCCGGCCCGGGCAGATGGTGCTGGCGGAGATCACGCGCCCGCCCACCGCCACCCGCAACCCCATCGGCCGCGTGCTCGAGGTCCTGGGCCGCCTGGACGAGAAGGGCGTCGACCTCAAGGTGGTGGTGGCAAAGTACGGCCTGCCCCACGCCTTCCCCGAGGAGGTGGAGGCGGAGGCGGCGCGCGTGCCGGCGGCGGTGGGCGAGGCCGACCGCGCGGGCCGCACCGACTTCCGGGGCTGGGACACCGTGACCGTCGATCCCGAGACCGCGCGCGACCACGACGACGCCATCAGCCTGGACCGTCGGGCGGACGGGGGCTGGCGCCTGGCCGTGCACATCGCCGACGTCGCGCACTACGTGCCGGCGGGCTCGCGCGTCGACCA
>DATBIO010000170.1:0-12377 GCA_036556965.1 Vicinamibacteria bacterium | reverse complement strand
CAGCTCGACCGTCCAGCGCCGGTCGTCGCCGACGGGGAGGCCCTCGGGCACGAGGCCGGGCAGGAGGCCCGCATCGTAGTCGCTGTTCTGCAGGGTCACGCTCAGCGAGAGCTTGAGGCGGCGCGTGAGCTGGGAGGAGCTCACGGCGTTGAAGTGGCGGCGGTCGATGTCGATGCCGGGGCCCGCGAAGCGCTGCCGTTGCAGGCCCGCGTCCACGGACACGTTCCAGGACGGATAGGGCCGCGCGTAGGTCCGGAAGCTCAGGGTGTCGGTGGTGCTGGCGCGGCCCCCGTTGTCCTCCTCGGTGCGGATGGCCTCCACCGTCTCGTCCAGCACGCCGGCCAGCCCCACGCGCACGATTCCGGTGTAGGCCAGGAAGTCCTGGCGGAACCCGTCGGACTGGGTGAGCCGGCGGTCCTGGTAGCGGGCGATGAACCCGAGGAGGCGGTGGGGGTCGAATCCCAGGGACACCGTCTGGTCGACGGTGTCGCTCGTCAGCTCGGGACGGACGTCGGACGTCTGCCGGAGCCCGTTGAAGAGCCCGTAGTACGAGAGCGTGACCGCGGTGGTGGGCTGCGCGGTCACCGAGGCGATGCCGTTGCCGATCCGCACGTCCGTGCGGCGCGTCTCCCCCGCCCCGAAGGCGGCGTGCAGGAAGGCCTGCACCTCCGTGACCTCGCTGTCCACGGTGCTGGTGGCGGGGTTGACGACCTTGAAGTAGCGCGAGGTCGTGACCGGGAAGCGGACCTCGTAGGCGCTGAGTCCGGTGACGAAGGCGGTGGCCGCGCCCGTGGGCAGCGGCGTCCAGCGCACGCCGTCGGGGCTCTGGTAGGCGTCCCAGGCGAGGCCGCCCCCGGACGGCACCTCCAGGCCCGACCGGTCCCGCACCACCACGCGGACGGTGTCCACCTCCGAGGGGCGCGCGAGGTCGAGCGACAGGTTCTGGTAGGAGTCGCCGCCCGGCCCGATGAAGACGCCGGCGCCGCGGTCCAGCGCGCCGTCGATGAGGGCGGGCAGCGCCACCGGAGGGCGGTCGACGTCGTCGAGGGGCGTGTCGTCCCGCGCGTGGGCGGCGCGCGTGATGGTCACGGGAGTGGGCACGCTGATGGCGCCCTCCGCCGCGCGCTCGTCGATGCGGGTGTCCAGGACGGACGCGTTGAGGGCGGTGGTGAGACGGCCTCCGAAGAAGCTGTGGTCGTAGGAGAGCGTGCCCTGGTTCTGCAGGCTCTCGCGCGCGAAGGCCAGCTCCCCGTCGTCCAGCGTCGTGCGGCGGCTGCTCGCGCTGACGGTGAGGTCGCGGAAGACGTAGTCGAGGGAGCCCTGGAGCAGGCTCTCCGTGCGGTCGACCTCGGCGGCGGCGTCGAAGGTGCCCCGGCGCTCGGAGAGCAGGGTGAGGGTAGGCAGGCCGTCGGGCCGCCACGAGGCGCGCCCCGCGAGGCGGTCCAGCCGCTGCTCGCGCTCCCCCGCCCCCTCCGCGAACGCCGTCTGGCGGACGAGGTACCAGCTCCCCTGCAGGTCGAGCTTGTCGAGGTTGTAGAACAGCTCCGCGTTGGGCTGGAAGCGGCGGAAGCTGCGCGAGAGACGGCCGCGGCCGGCGTCGCTGTCCCCGTCGTCGTGGTCGGCGCGGAGGGTGAGCCGCAGCCGCAGCGGGTTGACCACGTGCCGCTCCAGGCGCAGCTCGTAGGTGCGGCGGAAGGCGTCGCTCTCCAGCCCGGCCGTGGTGCCGAAGTCCTGGTACGAGAAGATGGCGCGGCCGGTCAGGTCGCTGGCGTGGGCCGCCGTCGGCAGGAGGGCGGCCGCCGCGGCCACGGGGACCCGCAGCACCCTAGCGAGGGTAGCTCGCGGCATAGATGCGGACGGGATGGCAGCTGCTGGTGCAGGTGCCTCCGGAAGTGGTCTGCGTGTAGCCGGCCAGGCCCGGGGCCCGCCCCACCGCGATGAGGGCGGGATAGAGGGTGCTGCCGTGGGTGGCGTGGCACGAATAGCAGGAGTACCCCTGCTGGGCGACGTGGAAGACGTGGCCCTGGGCGGTGCCCGGGGGGTTGAAGCGGCTGGCGGCGTGCGCGGAGGGATCGGCGGACAGGTTGGCGTAGGTGTCCCAGGCGTGGCACTCGAAGCAGAGGTCGGTGGGGGCCACGGGGGTGGGGACGCTCACCGTCGCGTACTCCTTCTTCAGGAGGTGGCGGTAGCTCGAGCCGTGCGGTCCGCGGGCCAGCGGGTCGTCGCTGCCGTGGCAGTCGCCGCAGTAGGTCATCCGCTCCGCGCTCCAGCCCGTGGTGAAGGCCCGCCCGTCGATGCGGTTGCGGCCGGGCGCCTCCACGGGGTGGAAGGACGGGTTGTTGGGGTTGAGCTGGAGCGCGAGGTCGGGCTGCCCGGCGGGCTGGGTGGTCCACGACGAGTGGCACTTGAAGCAGAGCTCGTACTCCTGGGCGAAGGCGGTCTCCTCGGGGCCCGCCCACTGGTAGATGGGACGCGTGCCCGCCACCCCGTTGGTGACCCGGACGCGTCCCACCCCGGTGATGCGCGCGGGCGCGGTGGGCGCCGTGGGCGGCAGCGGGTCGGCGGCCTCGCGGTGCGGGTTGTGGCAGTCCACGCACTCCGCGTGCCGCTCGCCCGACCCGTAGCGCGCGGGGACGCCTCCCTCCTCCATCTCGTGCCGGCGGGAGACGGCGATGGGGTGGGTGAACGGCTCCTGGAACGCGCTGCGGACGTCGTCCGCCGGCGAGCCGTCGTGGCACGCGAGGCACAGGGCTTCCTCGCGCGCCGCCGCCAGGGCGGGGATGGCGCCGGCGCCGTCCTCGCGGCCGTGGGGGTCGTGGCAGTTGAGGCACAGCCCGGCGTCGCCGCTGCGCCGCGCGCGGGGCTCCGGACCGGGCCAGACCATGGACGGAGAGATCGCGTGCGCCGAGCGCTCCCAGGGCGCGAAGCCCGGGTAGACCTCGAAGCCGCCTGCCCCGGTGTGGCAGGTCGCGCACAGCGCGTTGTCGTTCGGCGCGAAGAGCTGGGACTCGAAGGGGCCGCCCGTCGGGGTTCCCTCGCGGCTGGCGTGCTGGTCGTGGCACTGGGCGCAGCTGCCCCGGGGGGCGCTCTCGATGCGGAAGGCCCCCGTCTCCGGGTTGCCGTGGCGGGTCGCGCCGAAGTCGGCGGCGGCGGCGAGCACGGCGGCGGCGGCCGCCGCCCCCGCGAGGATTCCCTTCGTCGCGCCGCGCCGGCGCGCGCGCGCGACGGTCATCGCGTGCTCGGGGGAGGGGGTAGGGCGGGGGGGCGCGCGGCGCCCGAACCGTCAGGACGGCCCGGAGCGCCTGTAAAGGACAAAACGACCGCCAGGCCGGCGGCGCTTCCTCGGATCCGTCCTGGGGCCTGGCGCATCGTGGATGCGGGTCACTTTCCTAAGACGACGGGGAGGGGCGGTGACGCCCCTCCCCGATGGTTGAATCGCTAGTTGCCCTGTCCGTGGCACTGCCCGCAGAGGTTGCGGTAGCCCACCTGGTAGCCGTTGGCGGACTCCGGCGGGTCGGTCGCACCGCGCCCGCCCTCCTCGGTGATCACTCCACCGGTGGCGTTGCGGCTGAGGAACACCAGGCCGAAGGGGTTCTGGTTCCCGTGCGCCTTGTGGCAGCTCACGCAGCCGGGGGAAGCGTCCGTGTAGCCGGTGTAGTTCGTGGTGTAGACCTTGACCTTGGTGGTGGCGCCGACGTAGCGCGAGAGGGCCGACGTGCCGTGCGCGCCGGCGTTGAGCGGCTCCTGGGCGGTGGGGTGGCGCAGGAATCTCTCCCCGCCGTCCGCCACCGGGTCGCCCCCGATGCCGGGGTCGCCCTGGCCGCCGTGGAAGTTGCCGTGGCAGGCCGCGCACATGGTGTCGATGCCGTTGGAGGTCTTGGCCGTGCCCACCGTCTTGTCGATGCGGTTGTAGAGCAGGTTGTTCGCCGAGTAGAAGGGGTTGAAGGTCGCGGCGTCGCCCGTGTTGGCGATGTAGCCGCCCTCTTCCGGCGGTCCCACGGGCGCGATGTTCACCCACACGTCCTTGGTGACGTCGTTGGTCGTGTTGATCACGTACTTGGGCAGGTTGGCGGTGCCCAGGGCGCGCGGTCCCAGGTTGCGGTAGACGGTGGCGAGGCCGTGCTGCGTGTGGCAGGAGGTGCACTCCAGCTGGGTCCCGGCCGGGAAGACGTCGCCCGCGGGAGTCGCGGTCGGGTCGTAGCCGGGGGGCCGGTTGGTGGTGCCCAGGGTGTGGCCCTTCCACTCCTCGTAGCCGGCGAGGGCGACGCCCAACTCGTTGAGGGCGCCGGCGCCGCGGTTGACGCCCGCGTTGAAGTCCGTGGCGAGGACGTCGGGAGCGAAGCTCTGGCCGTCGTGGCAGGCCAGGCAGAGCTGGTTGGCGGGAGCCTTGAGGAGGAAGGCGTTCGGGCCCGACGTGCTGAGCCAGTTGCCGTCGCCCGCCGGCGTGGTCCCGATCGGGAGGTCGCTGCCCCACTGGTGCGTCTGGCTGAAGTGCATGGTGTGGCAGTCGGTACAGAGGTTGGTGGATCCGGTGTGCCACTCGCCCGCGATGGCGGGAAGCGCGGCCAGGAAGGCCACGGCAACGAGCGCAATGAGCTTCTTCATCGATATGTCCTCACGTGGGTGGAGGAGAACCGGGAGCGGCCGGTCGGCCGGCCGGAGGAAGAGGCTGCGGCGCATTCCTGGTTCCGCAGCAGCGCGCGACGCGAGGGCGACGAGGCTACCGTTTCCGGTGAAGGCCGCGTCGCAGGGATGGATTCGCATCGAGCGCCGCCCCACGCATGATCAAGACCCGTGCCTCGGTGCGGCCCGCGCAGGACGTGCGGAGCGGCGCTCCGGCCCCGTCCGCGCGCGGACCCTCGAGGACACAACACGCTGAGCTCATTGCTCTTGTCGCGCGCGGCGGCCGCGCAAGGGCGGCGGGGCCGACCGCAGTCGTTGCACGCGCCGCCGCGCCCGCCGCGGCGGCGTGGGCGTTGGGCCGCACATGTGCGGAGGTCCGCGCGCCTCACGGCCGCCCTCTGGGCAGGCGCGGGCGGGCGGCGGGCGCCTGGCCCTCCACCTGCTCGAACACCTGGACCCGCCCGTTTCCCTTCTCCGCCACCCACACGCGGTCCGCGGCGTCCACGGCGACGTCCACCGGGTACGCGATGTTGCCGGCCCGCGTGCCCATCCCCCCGAACCGGTCCAGCAGCGTGCCCTCGCGGTCGAAGAGCTTGACCTCGTGGCGCAGCGCGTCCACCACGATCACGTGCCCGCGCGAATCGAGGGCCACGCCCTGGGGCAGGGAGAAGTTCTCGATGCCCATGTCGTGGCGCCCCCAGCCGCGCACGAAGTTGCCGCGCCAGTCGAAGGCCTGCACGGCGATGACCTGGTGGTCGACCACGAAGATCAGCTCCGCGTCGGCGGCGATGCCGGCGATGGACTGGAACTGGCCCTCCTCGTTCCCGCGGCTGCCGAAGCGCAGGCGCGGGCGCAGGTCCGGAGTGAACACCAGGACCTGTCCGCTCTCGTTCTCGCCCACGTACACGTTGCCCGCGGCGTCCACGGAGACGGCGCCGAAGCGCGGGCGCGGCCCCACCCCGGGCAGCGCGAGGTCGGACACGTACTCCGCGCGGTGGTTGAGGACCTTGATCCGGGCATGGTCCTCGTCCACCACGAGCAGCCGCCCGCGGGCGTCCACCGCCATGCGCGAGGGCGCGCGGACGCCGCTGGAGGGCGTGGCCGAGAAGAGGGGCACGCCGTCGCCGTCGAACACGCCCAGCACGCCGCTCTTGGCGTCGGCGACCCACGTCTCGCCGTTGCGGCGGTCGATGGCCAGGGCGCGCGGCTCCCCGAACGGTCCCTCGTACAGGTACTGGTCCAGGATGGCCACCGGCCGCAGGAGCGTCCGGGGCGCGGGCACCTGCGCGCCCGCGGCCGCCGCGCAGGTCGCCGCCACCAGCAGGCCCAGGCCGCGGCCGCCTCCGCTCACCGCGGCTCTCCGGGCGGCTCCGGCGTCCCCGTCGTGCGCAGGGTGGGCCCCTCCGAGGCGTGGCACTGCACGCACAGCGCCCGCTGCGGGTTGTCGGTCAGGAGGGCGACGTTGGGCGACCCGTGGGGGGCGTGGCACGAGAGGCAGGTCATCGGCTGCTTGGTGCGCGGGTCGAGCACGTTGGCGCCGAACGGGTGGCTGAACTGGCTGTGGTCGCCGTGGCACTTCGCGCACAGCGCGCCGCGGTCCGCCTTGAGCAGCGGCGCGTGCGCCGCGGAGTGCGGGGCGTGGCACGCGCTGCAGCTCACCTCGCTGGTGAGGGGATGGCGGGAGAACGACGTCTCCACCAGCTTCTTCACCTCTTCGTGGCAGCTCAGGCAGACGGCCTTCTCGCCCTCCCGCACCAGGCCCGGCGTGTCCGCGGCGTGGGGGGTATGGCAGCGGTCACAGCCCTGCTCGAGCGCCTTGTGGGCGCCCGGCTTCTGCGCCTCGAGCTTCACCGCGGAGTGGCAGCGCACGCACAGCTCGGCGGGCTTGGCCAGCAGCGCCTCGGGCCGGGCGCCGCTCGCCTCGTGGCACTTGCCGCACGACGTGAAGACGCCGTGCGGCTTGGAGCGGATGAGCCCCGCCTGCTCGGAGGCGTGGGGGTTGTGGCACGAGGCGCAGTCCGCCCCCGCCATGGGGAACCGCCGGTGCTTCTGGACCAGCCCCGCGTCCTTGACGTCGTGGCAGGTCTGGCAGAGCTGGCTCGGCGGCGCCGTGAGCTGTCCGGGCACGTTGGAGGCGTGGGGCGCGTGGCAGGTGCCGCAGTCGTCGGAGGCGAAGGGGGCGTGCACCGTGCGCGCGGTCAGCAGCGCCTTGTGGGCCTTGTGGCACTCGAAGCAGCCCTCGCCGCCCTTCTTCCGGATGCCCGCCTTGCTGGCGGAGGCGTGCGGCTCGTGGCAGCGCGCGCAGTCCCCCGCACGGGCCGGCGGGTGCACGACCTTGCTCTCGAGCTGGGCCTGCACCGGCTTGTGGCACTCGAGGCACTTCCTGCCCCCGTCGTCGCGCACGAGGTGCTTGGCGCGGGAGGCGTGCGGGGTGTGGCACTCCGTGCAGCGCCCTTCCTTGGCGGGAGCGTGCGCGAAGGCCGCCCCCTCGAAACGCTGGGGGAAGTCGGAGTGGCAGGCGCTGCAGAGCGCGAAGCCCTGCGCGTTGAGGCCGGCGGGCGCGGGCGGCGCGGGCGCCTTCGCGGGCGCGGCGTGGCAGGCCGTGCAGTCGCCGTCCGCGAAGGGCGAGTGGGCCACCGTGTTGAGCAGCCCCTTCTTCGACGCGGCGTGGGGGTCGTGGCAGGACAGGCAGTCCGCCTTCCCCAGGGCGTAGCCGCCGTGCGCGGTCACGAACTCCGGCTTGGCCGCGTCGTGGCACGCGGCGCACGTCTGCTGCACGCTCTTCCGCAGCAGGCCGCGTTCCGGAGAGGAATGGCCGCCATGGCAGGCCAGGCACTTGCCCTCCCGCACGGGGGCGTGCAGCACCGCGCCCGTCTTGCGCAGGCGCTTCTCGAGCTCGTCGTGGCACGACAGGCAGAGCTGGCGCTGGCCTCCCTTCAGGAAGGCGGGCTGGCGCGAGCCGTGGGGGTCGTGGCAGGACTCGCACGACCCCGCGCGCGCGGGCGCGTGCGCGAAGCGCGCGGACGCCACCTCCGTGGCGACGTCGTCGTGGCACGACTTGCACAGGTTCCCGCTGACGTCGGTCAGGAGCCGGGAGCGGTCGGCGGCGTGGGGCGCGTGGCAGGACTGGCAGGAGCCGTCGGCGAAGGGGCTGTGCGCCTTTCCGCCCTCGCGGAGCTTGACCATGTCCCCGTGGCAGGTGAGGCAGAGCTTCCCGGCCTCCACCTTGAGGAGCCGGCCCTCGCCGCTGGCGTGGGGGTCGTGGCACTTCGCGCACTCGCCCGTCCGCACGGGCGCGTGCACGAAGGGCTTGGCCGCCTGCGCCTTCACCTGGTCGTGGCAGGCGAAGCACAGGTCGCCGGCGGGGGCGGTGGCCAGGTGGGCGTCGTCGCCGCCGTGGGGCAGGTGGCAGGTCGCGCACTCGCCGGCGCCCACGGGCGCGTGCACGTTCTTCTGCGCGGGCCAGGCCGCGGCTTCCTTGTGGCACGTGGCGCACAGCGTGGCCCCCCCCGCCTTCAGCAGCTTCTTCTCGGAGGCCGCGTGGGGCGCGTGGCAGGCGCTGCACTGGCCCTGCGCCGCGGGCTGGTGGGTGGTCTTCCCCGCCAACGCCTTCCCCACGTCGTCGTGGCAGGCGAGGCAGACCTCCTTCTCCGAGGAGGCCAGCACCTTGGCGTGGTCGCTGGCGTGGGGGCTGTGGCAGGACGTGCAGTCCCCGCGGAACGCCTCGTGGACCACGGGCTTGGCGAGCTCCTGCTCCTGGTCGGCGTGGCACTCGTGGCAGAGCTGCGGCTGCGCCTTGGCCAGCGGGGGCTTTTCCGCCGGCGGTCCCGCCTGGTGGCAGCTCGTGCAGTCGCGCACGGGCGCGTGCGCCACCGCGCGCAGCAGCCCCTTCTCCGGCGCGGCGTGCGGGCTGTGGCAGGAGGTGCAGGCCGATCCCGCCACCGAGGTCCCGCCGTGCCGCGCGGGCTTCGCGCTTCCTCCCTCGCGGTGGCAGCCGGAGCACAGCGCGCCCTGCGCCTCCTTCAGCAGGCCCGGCTCCGCGCTGGCGTGGGGCCGGTGGCAGGTCAGGCAGCCCTGCTGGGCGGGGGCGTGGACGGCGCCGGACGTGAAGCGCTCGCGCGCATGGCAGGAGAAGCAGGACTCGTTGCCCGCCGCCTTCACCAGGCGCGGAGCGTCGGAGGCGTGGGGCTCGTGGCAGGCCGTGCACTTGCCCGGCTTCCCGTCCTTGCCGGCGAGGGCGGTGTGGACGTGGGCCAGCTTGAAGGACGCCTCCTCCTTGCGGTGGCAGCCGAAGCACAGGGCCGGCTCCGCCTCCTTGAGGACGAGGACGCCGACGACGCCGTGGCGCTTGTGGCAGGACTCGCAGCCCTTGGGGTCCTTGAAGGGTTCGTGGACGGTCTTGCGCGCCTGCTGCTGGCGCACGGGCGCGTGGCAGGCGAGGCACTCCTTGGCGATGATCTTCCGGGGGGCGGAGACGGCGAGGCCGGGGGAGAGGACGGCGACGCCCACCGCGAGGATCCCGAGGACGCCGCGCGTCATGGCGCGAAGGTAGGCGACGCATGCCGGATGCAGCCATGGTCCGGATGCACTACTTGTGCGGAATGGGCGATTCAGGCCGCCGGGGTGGTCGCGCACGGGGAGGGGCCGTCGCCTCGCGGTCAGGGGCCCGGGCGCAGGGTGATGTGGTGGCGGGACAGCTTGTCGTAGAGCGTCCGCCGGCCGATTCCCAGCTTGCGGGCGGCGAGGCTCCGGTTCCAGTTGCACTCGCGGAGGGCCCGCAGCAGGATCTCCCGCTCCGCCTCCTTGAGCTCGTGCATGGGCTCGTCGGCGGCCGGCAGCGCCTCGCCGTCGGTGAGGACCACGTCGTCGGGGAGGTCGTGCAGGCCGATGGACTGCCCGGGATCGGCCATGATGATCGCCCTCTCGATCACGTTCTCGAGCTCGCGCACGTTGCCCGGCCACCGGTAGCGCTCGAGCGCGTGCAGCGCTTCGCGGTCGATGCCCGCCACCCTCTTCTTGATCTGGCGCGCGTAGACGTCCACGAAGTGCTCGGCCAGGATCGCGATGTCCCCCGCGCGCTCCCGCAGCGGAGGCAGGGAGATCTGCACCACGCTCAGGCGGTAGAAGAGGTCGTCGCGCAGGCGTCCCTCCGCGATGGCCTTGCGCGGCTCGCGGTTGGTGGAAGCCAGGATGCGCACGTCGCTGCGCAGCGGCCGCGTGCCGCCCACGCGCCGGAACTCGCCCTCCTGGATCACCCGCAGCAGGTTGGTCTGGAAGCCGGGCGAGGTCTCGGAGATCTCGTCGAGGAACAGGGTCCCCCCGTGGGCCGCCTCGAAGAAGCCCTTGCGGGTGGCCACGGCCCCCGTGAAGGCCCCGCGCTCGTGCCCGAACAGCTCGGACTCCAGGAGGGTCTCCGTCAGCGCGCCGCAGTTGATGGCGAAGAAGGGCTTGTCCCGCCGCGGGCTGCGCTGGTGGATGGCCCGCGCCACCATCTCCTTGCCCGTGCCGCTCTCGCCCACGATGAGGATGCGGGTGTCCGTGGGGGCCACCCTCTCCACCAGGCGGAGCACCTCGGCCAGGCCTGCGCTCTGCCCGACGAGGACGGCGTCGTGGTCCCCTCCCTGCACGCGCTCGCGCAGGTAGCGGTTCTCCTCGGCCATCTGGCCCCAGTCGAGGGCGCGCTCCACGCGCATCACGAGCTCCTTGGGCTCGAAGGGCTTGGCCAGGTAGTCGGTGGCGCCCCGGCGCATGGCCTCCACCGCGGAGTCCACGGAGGCATAGCCGGTGAGGACGACCACCGGCCCCGCGTATTGCCGCGCCCGCAGCGCCTCGATGAGGCCCAGGCCGTCCATGGGAGCCATGCGCAGGTCGGTGATCACGAGGTCGGGGCGCTCCGCCATGGCCAGCTCCAGCGCGCGGCGGGGGTCGCTCTCCACCACCGCCTCGTGGCCGGCACGGCGCAGGATGAGGCGGACGGAGTCCGCCATCTCGCTCTCGTCGTCCACCACCAGGATCCAGCCGCGGCGGTCCGTCATGCCGCCCGTCCGATGGAGGGAAGGCTCAGGCGGAAGAGCGCGCCGCCTCCCGGCGCGTTGCCCGCGGTGAGCTCGCCCCCGTGCGCGCTCACGATCCCGTAGCTCACGGACAGGCCCAGGCCCGAGCCCTTCCCCACGTCCTTGGTGGTGAAGAACGGCTCGAAGAGCCGCTTCTGCACGTCGGCGGGCAGGCCGCCGCCCGTGTCCCGCACCTCGGCCACCACCTTCCCTCCCGCCTGGTAGGTGCGCACGCCCACGGTGCCGCCGCGCGGCATGGCGTCGCGCGCGTTGGTCAGCAGGTTCAGGAGCACCTGCTGGAGGTGGTCGGCGCTGCCCTGCAGGGGCGGCAGGGCGGGTTCCAGCTCCGTGCGCACGGCGACGCCCTGCTTGGCGAACGGCTTCTCCACCAGCTCCGCGACCTCCGCCACCACGCGGTTGAGGTCGAGGGGGCCCAGGGCCAGCTCCGTCTTGCGGGCGAAGGCGAGCAGGCTGCGCATGATCTCGCCGATGCGCAGGGCCTGCCGGTCCATGATCTCGAGGGCCTGCACGACGTCCTCGGGGACGGGCGACTCCCTGGCCTCGCGGGCCGTGGCCAGGGCCAGCTTGGCGCGCGCGGAGAGGATGCCCAGGGGGTTGTTGACCTCATGGGCGAGGCTCGCGTACATCGCGCCGAGGGCGCTCAGGCGGTTCGAGTGGATGAGCTGCTCCTGGGCCGACTTCAGCTCGGCCACCGCGCGCGAGAAGGCCCGCACCGGCATGCCGTAGACGCCGAGCCCCAGCACCAACCCCACCAGGAGGTGCACGGCCACGATGCGCTGCGCGTCGCGCCGGACCCGCTCGTCGGACAGGCTGACCGTGGCCCGGCGGAAGGGCGTGGCCGCCGCCTCCGCGGGGAGGGTCAGGTCGGCGCCGCCCAGCCAGGGCCACCGCGGCGGCTCGCCCAGGCGCAGCAGCTCCTGCCCGGCCTCGCCGAACACGCGGATGCTGGTGAGGGAGTCGTGGCGCATCTCCGTCAGCAGGTGGCGGCGCAGCCCGTCCGCGCTCGCCTCCGGCATCTGCGCGTAGACGGCGAGCAGCGCGGCCACGTGCTGCGCGTGCAGGTCGGCCCGCTCGGCGAGCTGGTGGAAGGCCATCACGCAGTAGGAGGTGGGAGGCGCCAGGGCGATGAGCACGACCAGCACCACCATGGACGCCTTGAGGCGCCGCGCCTGCGCCTCCAGCTTCTGGAAGGGGGAGAGGCCCTCACCCCGGCGGCGTCGTGCCGTGGCCTCCGCCCTCCTCATCCTGCGCTCCGGCACCGCCCCTCGCGCGCCCGTCGAGCGGCTCTCACAGGGCCACGCGCTCGACGTTCTGCATCACCACGCTCGCCACGTGGCCCGGCTCGGCGTCCTCCGTTGCGAAGAGCAGGGGCAGGCGCCCCTTGGCGCTGCTGACCGTCACCAGGAACTCGCCGCTGCGGCCCACGCTCTGCATGGCCACGCGATAGAACCGGCGCCGCTCTCCGAGGGTGCTCCGCAGGGCCGCGCCCAGCAGGTCCTGCAGCGCCTTGTCCCCCTCGATGACGATGCGCCCGCCGTAGCCGCGCTCGCCCTCGCACCGTTGCATCGCGGGCTCCTCCCGACGGACCGGCCCCGCGTCCGACACCGGACGCTGTCTCGCGCGCCACCGGCGCGCCCTTCGGCGTGGACGATGAGCAACTTCGCTGCCACGGCAAGGGCG
>DATBIO010000169.1:0-13998 GCA_036556965.1 Vicinamibacteria bacterium | reverse complement strand
CTTCCACCACCGCGACGTCCTGGAGCCGCACGGGCGTGCCCTGGCGGAAGGCCACCACCAGGTTGCGGAAGGACTCGATGTCGAGAGCCTCCCCTTCCGCGCGCACGTTCATCTCTCGCTGGGGCGTCTCGATGCGGCCGGCCGGCACCTCCAGGTGCTCGTTGGCGATGGCGCGGTTGGCGTCGAGGACGGTGAGCCCCTGGGCTTCGAGGCGGGTGGCGTCGAACCAGACGCGGATGTTGCGCTCGCGGTATCCGCCGATGAAGACCTCGCCCACGCCCTCGATGGTCTGGAACTGCGGGCGCAACACGTTGCGCACGTAGTCCGCCATGTAGGTGGGGGCGCGCGTGCCGGCAAGGCTCAGCCACATGATGGGAGAGTCTTCCGGGTTGTTCTTGCTTATCACGGGGGGCTCGATCTCGCGCGGCAGGCGGCGGGCGGCCTGGGCCACCCTGGTCTGGACGTCCTGCAGCGCGGCGTCGATGTCGCGCTCGAGGTCGAACTCGACCACCACGTTCGCCTGGCCGAAGCGCGAGGTGGAGGAGATCTGCTTCACGCCCTCCACGGAGGTGACGGCGTCCTCCAGGAAGTCCACGACGTCCGTCTCCATGATCTCGGGGGAGGCGCCCTCGTAGGTCACGGAGATGCTGACCACCGGGAAGTCGACATCGGGGTTCTGGGAGACGCCCAGGCCCTTGAAGACACCGCCGAAGCCGGTGAAGCAGATGATTCCGAAGCCGATCAGGGCCGCCATCAGCATCCACGCGAAGACGTGGTTGCGGATGGAGATGTCGGCCAGGGTCATGCCCGTGGCGATGCGGGCCGGGTCCTCCTCGGGCGCGCCCGCGGCCGGCCGTTCGTCGCTCACTGGGCGCCCACGGGGGCGGCGGCTCCGCCCACGGGGGCCACGGGCACACCGTCGGCGAGGCGGTCCGAGCCCTCGGTCACCACGATGTCGCCCTTCTCGAGGCCGGAGAGGATCTCCACCACGCCCGTGCCCGTGCGGAGCCCGATCTTGACCGGCCGCTGCATCGCCTTGCCGTCGCGCACGACGTAGGCCACGAACCCGCGCTCGCTGGCCTGCACCGCGCCTTCCGGCACCACCAGGGCCGCCGTCCGCGTCTCCGTGGCCAGGGAGACCTCCGCGAAGAAGCCGGGCTTCAGGACGCCGGGGTTCCTCACCCAGGACAGCACCTGCACCTGGCGGGTGGCGGGGTCGGCCACGTCGCCCACGTGGTAGACCTGCCCGCGGAAGGGCTGGCTGCCCAGCGCGGAGACGGTGAAGGTGATCTCCTGGCCCTCGTGCACGCGCAGGGACTCGCTCTCGGAGAGGTTGAAGCGCAGGCGCAGGCGGCTGACGTCCACCAGGGTGGCCAGCACGTCGCCCATCTTCACGTACTTGCCCGTCTCCACCGTCTTGCTGTTGATCACGCCCGCGCGGCTGGGACGGACCTCGGCCCGGTTGCGGTTCTGCAGCGCCCAGTCGCGCGAGGCCCTGGTGGAGGCCGCCTCCGCCTCCAGGCGCTCCGCTTCCTGCCGGGCGCGGTTGAGCTCCTCCGACGACACCAGGCTCTCGCGCGCGAGCTCCTCCCGCCGGGCGGCCTCCGACGCCGCGCGGCGGGCGTCGGCCACCGCCTTCTGGAAGGTGGCCTCCGCGCGGGCGGCCTCCAGGCGGTAGCGGTTGGGGTCGATGAGGAGGAGGACGGTGGACGGAGAGACCCGGTCGCCCTCGTTGAAGCGCACGCCGCTGACCGCGCCCTCCACCTCCGCGGTGACCTGGACGATCTCCTCCGCTTCCAGGGACCCCACGGCCTTGGCGTCGGTCACCACGTCGCGGACCTCGACGGGGGCCACCCGCACGCGCAGCGCCGGGCGGGCGTCCTGCTTGGTCGCGCCGGAAGCGCCTGGCGCGCCCCCGCAGGCCGCGGCGGCGGCGGACAGCGTCAAGAGGCTCAGGATGCGCGCGCCGCTCATGGCTCGGACCGTCTATTGTCGGCCCTTCCGGGCACGCCTCCAAGCGCCCGCGGAATCGAGAAGGTCAAAAGTTGTCTCCCTCCTGTCCGGTAGAATGTCCCTCTCGGCCATGCACGACCCCCGCGTCCCGGAGACCGTCGACGGCTGGAGCCTGCTGCACCAGATGTTCCGCGTGCGCTGGCCCGATTGGCTGGCCCTGGTGCCCACCGAGCGCAAGCTCCAGGCGGGTCAGGCGGTGGCCGCCCTCGCCGAGATGCAGTCGGGCGACCAGGGCGTCACCGCGCTGGTGGCCATGCTGGGGCACAAGGCCGACCTCATGCTCATCCACTTCCGGCGCGGCTTCGAGGAGCTGAGCCGGGCCCAGCTCGCGGTGTCGCGGCTCCCCCTCTACCAGTACCTCGAGCCCACGACCTCGTACGTTTCGGTGGTCGAGCTCGGCATGTACGAGATGACGGGCATCATCCACGGGCGCATGCGGGAGCGCGGGCTGGCCACGGGCACGCCGGAGTTCGAGAAGGCCTTCGACGAGGAGATGGAGGAGCAGCGCCGGCGGGTGATGGGCCGGCTGTACCAGGAGCTGCCCGCCCGCCGGCACGTGTGCTTCTACCCCATGAACAAGCGGCGGGGCGAGGACAGGAACTGGTACGCCGTGCCCTTCGAGGAGCGCGCGCGCATGATGCGCGACCACGGCGTGGTGGGCCGCCACTACGCGGGGGCGGTGACGCAGATCATCTCCGGCTCCATCGGGTTCGACGACTGGGAGTGGGGGGTCGACCTCTTCGCCGACGACCCCCTCGTCTTCAAGAAGCTCATCTACGAGATGAGGTTCGACGAGGCGTCGGCCTGGTACGCGGAGTTCGGGCCGTTCTACGTGGGTCTGCAGTTCTCGACCTCCGAGCTTCCGGAGCTGCTGGCCGGCGAGGTCCCGCGGCTGCTCCGGTAGCCGGCGGCGGGCGCCGGAGGCGGGTCGCCGCCGTCCTCCCCGCCGCCGTCCTCCTCGCCGCCGCCTGCGGCGCTCCGCCCAGGCCCGACGTCGTCCTCATCTCCCTGGACACGGTGCGCGCCGACCACCTCAGCGTCTACGGCTACGGGCGCCCCACCACGCCCAACCTGGAGCGCTTCGCCGCCGAGGGCGTCGTCTTCGACCGCTGCTTCACCCCCATACCCTGGACGGTGGGGGCGCACATGAGCCTCTTCACCGCCCTCTACCCGACCGTGCACACCATCGCCCACCTCGAGCCGCAGGCCGAGGTGCCGCGCACCCTCCCCCAGGCGCTCCAGGAGGCCGGGTACCGCACGGGCGCCTTCGTCCACCCGATCCTCGATGCCCAGTACGGGTTCGCGCGGGGCTTCGACCACTACTTCCGGCCGGCCAGCGACCGGAGGGCGGAATCGATGACGGGCCGGGCGCTGCGCTGGCTGGAGGAGGGCGAGCGGGGAGAGAACGCCGCGCGGCCCTTCTTCCTCTTCCTCCACCTCTACGACGCCCACCACGCCTACGCCCCGCCGCCGCCCTTCGACACCGCCTTCGTCGCCGCCTACGACGCGGACATCAACCAGGTGGTGGGCGCGCACCCCTACAACCAGGACAAGCGGCTGACGGCGGAGCAGCTCGCGCAGGCGGTGGCCCTCTACGACGGCGAGATCCGCTACCTCGACCACGTGCTGGGCGACTTCTTCCAGAGGCTGCGCGACCTCGGCGTCTTCGAGGGCGCCCTCGTCGTGGTCCTGGCCGACCACGGCGAGGGCTTCCTGGAGCACGGGCTGGTCAACCACGGCAACTCCGTCTACGAGGAGCTGATCCGCGTGCCCCTGCTGGTGCGCTTCCCGGGCGGCCGGCCGCGCGGCCAGCGGCCGGGCGGGGTGGTGGAGCTGACCGACGTCGCCCCCACCGTGCTGGAGGCGGCGCGCGCCCGGGCCCTGCCCGCCATGCAGGGACGTTCGCTGCGCGCGCTGGTGGCGGGGGGCGAGGCCGCCCCCGAGCGCAGCGCCTACGCCTCGGGCGCGTTCGCCTCGAGCCTGCGCAGCCGCGACTGGAAGCTCATCGAGAACCCTCCGAGCCGCTTCCGCACCATCCGCCGGGCGCTCCCGGCGGAGTACGAGCTCTACGACCTGCGCCACGACCCCGGCGAGCGGCACAACCTGGCCGCCGCGCGGCCGCAGACGGTGGAGGCCATGGCGCGGGCCCTGCGCGGCCTGGACGAGCAGAACCGCCGCCTGCGCCAGGGGCTGCGCGCGGGGCGGGACGCCTCCCCCCTGCCCCTGACCGACGAGCAGCGGGAGCGCCTGCGCGCCCTGGGCTACGTGGAATAGGGCGCGCGCCCCCCCGGAACCGCGTTCGAGGGCCGCCCGCGCGCGCCTATACTGCTGCCATAGTTGAAGGAGGCCCGATGACTCCCGTCCTCGCGTCCCATTTCGCCGACTACGCGGCCTTCCACCAGACGCCGGGCAACAGGGCGTGCCACATGGTCGGCATCCCGCTGATCGTCTTCACGCTCATCGCCATGCTCGCGCGCGTGCCGCTCTTCGCCCTGGGCGGCTTCACGGTGACCCTGGCCGAGCTGCTGATCGTGGCCGTGACCGCCTACTACCTCACCATGGACAAGGCGCTGGCCCTGGTCATGCTCGCGGCCTCGGCGGCCTTCGCGGCGGCCGGCCGCTTCATGCCCTTCTCCGCCTCCCTGGCCCTCTTCGTGCTCGGCTGGGTCCTGCAGTTCGTCGGCCACTACGTGTACGAGAAGAAGTCCCCGGCCTTCTTCCGGAACTTCACCCACCTGCTGGTGGGCCCCCTCTGGATCCTGGCCAAGGTCAGCGGCCGGGCCTGATGCGGCGGCTCGGGGCCCTCGCCGTCCTCGCCCTGGCCGCCTGCGGCAGCGAGGACACCAACGGCCCCGATCCGATCCCCACCACTTCGCCCGGGGCCTGCACGCCGGTGGCGGGGACGCCCGCGCTGGGCCTGGCGCGCGTGGCGGCCGGCCTCACGGATCCCCTCGACCTCCAGGCCGCGCCCGGCGACCGCGACCGCCTGTTCGTGGTCGAGCAGCCCGGCCGCATCCGGATCGTCCGCGACAGCGCCGTGCTGGGCACGCCCTTCCTCGACATCACGGGGCGCGTGCGCGACGGGGGCGAGCGCGGGCTGCTGGGCCTGGCCTTCCATCCGCGCTACGCGGAGAACGGCCGCTTCTTCGTCAACTACACGGACGACTCCGGGCACACCCACGTGGCCGAGTTCCGGGTGACCGCCGACCGCGACGTGGCCGACGCGGCCAGCGAGCGGACGGTGCTGTTCCAGCCCCAGCCCTTCTCCAACCACAACGGCGGCGGCCTGGCCTTCGGCAACGACGGCATGCTCTACATCGCGCTGGGCGACGGCGGCTCCGGGGGCGACCCCCAGGGCAACGGGCAGAACCCGGCCACCCTGCTCGGCAAGGTGCTGCGCATCGACGTGGACCGCGGCACGCCCTACGGCATCCCGGCCGACAACCCCTTCCTCGGGCAGCCGGGCTTCCGGCAGGAGGTGTGGGCCCTCGGCCTGCGCAACCCCTGGCGCTACAGCTTCGACCGCCTGACGGGAGACCTCTACGTCGGCGACGTGGGCCAGGGCACGAGCGAGGAGGTGAGCGTCGGCCTCGCCGCCCGCCGCGGGGGCGAGAACTACGGCTGGAACGTGATGGAGGGGACGGGCTGCTTCCGGCCCTCCAGCGGCTGCTCCACCGCGGGCCTCACCCTGCCCGTGCTCACCTACCCCACGCGGGAGGGCTGCGCGGTCACGGGCGGCTACGTGTACCGCGGCTGCCGGATGCCCGGGTACCACGGCACCTACTTCTACGGCGACTACTGCGCCGGCTTCGTGCGCAGCTTCCGGCTGGTGAACGGGCAGGCCACCGAGGCGCGCTCGTGGCCCACCCTCGGCGCGGGCGTGGACAACATCAGCTCCTTCGGGGTGGACGCCGACGGCGAGCTGTACATCGTCGACCACACGGGCGAGGTCTACAAGGTGGTGCCCCCGGGCTAGGAGCCTCAGGCGACGCTGTCCAGCGGCGGGCCCGCATAGCGGGCGCGGATCGACTCCTTGGGGGGCGGGGCGGGCCAGAGCGGGAACAGCCGCAGGAGGCGGTGTCCCTCCACCCGGCCGCGGAAGTACAGCTCGTGCTCCCACTCCACCTCGGCCATGGCGAGCAGGCAGTCGAGGAGGTCGCCGCGGCCGGCGGCCACCGCGTTGCGCGCCGCCTCCTCGTACTCCCGGATGTTGCGGCTCTCCAGGCGTCCCGCCCCGTACATGGGCACGAACCGGCCCGCCACGTGGCAGAGGAGGCCGAGGGCGCGTCCGAGCACCGTGGCGCGGACCTCGCGCCACCGCCGCGGGCGCGCGCCCAGGTCGCGCAGGATCCCGCCCACCAGGTCGCGGTGGTGCCACTCCTCCTCTTCGATGCGGCGGATGCGCTCCCGCTCGCCCGCGTCGGCCACGGACTTCCAGTGGCCGCGGTAGGCGTAGCCGGCCGCCCGCTCCCCGGAGTAGGCGAGCTGGAGCACCGCGATCAGCGCGCGGCGCGCCTCCTCAGCGCCGGGCACGCTCGACGCAGCCATCGGCGAAGGTGGACCAGCGGTGGACCTCGGCGGTGAACGTCCCCGCGGCCACGGAGGGGTCGCGGTCGATCAGGCTGCGCGCCTCCTTCTCGTCGGCGGCGCGCACGAGCAGCAGCCCGACCTCGCCGAAGCGGCCGCCCAGGACCAGCCGGCCCTCCTCGCCCAGGGCACGGATGTTCCGGCCGTGCTCCGCGAAGCTCTTCTGCTCGGCGGGCGCCTTGGCCTTGTCCCATCCCGGGCCGGTGCGGAAGGTGACGGCGAAGATGGCGGCGGGCGCGGGCGTGGGGGACGCGTCCTGGCCCCAGGCCATCGCGGGCGAAACGGCCAGCAGCGTCCACCAGAGCCGGCTCCTGCGCATGCTCCCTCCCCGGGCGCCCCCGGGGCGGATTCTATGCCCGCTTCACTTCGGGGAGGCCGGCTTGGCCACGCCCAGCTTCACCTCCACCGCCACCGTGCGCGCGCCGTCCTTCCTGGTATCCACCACCACGCGCGTGCCCTCCTTGACGTCGGCGGCGGCCGCCGCCTCCTTGCCGCGGAGGTACTTGGTCTGCGCGGTGAGGTGGACGACCACGCGCTTGCCGGCCTTGTCCTCCACCTCCAGCGTCTCCGCGGAAACGGCGGTCACCGTGCCCATGACGTGGTCGTGCCCGCCGTGGGCGCGCAGGGTGACGGGAACGGCCAGCACGGCCAGGGCCGCCAGCAGGGCGCGTCGGTTCATGGGGCCTCCATCAATGGTCTTCGCCGGCGAGGAAGCGCTCCATCTCGCGCGCGGCCTCGTCCTCGCCGGGCGCGCGCGGCATCAGGCGGCGGATCTCCTCGACCTCCGCGGGGGCCATCCCCGGGAAGCGCCGGAGGAGGTGCACCAGCTCCCAGGTCTCGGTGTCCTCGTCCTCGGGGGCTTCGGCGAAGCCGGGCATCCCCGTGAAGCGGACGCCCTCGCGGATGATGTAGAAGATCTCGCCGTCGGCCAGCTTCTGTGCTCCCCGGCCCCGCAGGTCGGGCACCTTCGGGTAGAGGCCGCGGCCGATCTCCGTTCCCCCCGAGCCGTCCGCGGCGTGGCACACGGCGCAGTGGTCCGCGTAGTGGGCGCGGGCGGAGCGCAGCGCGCCTTCCGAGGCGGGCACGGGGTTCTTCTTCTCGCGCATGCCCCGCGGCAGGGCCACGGACCGCAGCCACTCCGCGATTTCGTGCTCCCAGCGGGGAGGCTTGGGGCGGGCGCTGAAGCCCCGCCCCGCCACCAGCAGGTAGCCGGCGGCGGCCAGGGCCACGGCCAGGCCCAGCAGGACGGCCAGCCACTTGGCGAGTCGGCGCATGCCCTCAGTGTACGTGCGCGGAGCCCGCGCCGTGGGGAACGCCCCAGCGCAGGCGCAGGAAGGCGTGCACGGAGAGGGGCGACGACCCGTAGACCTGGCGCAGGCCCGTGGGCACGTCGTAGAGGGTGAGGTCCGCGCCCACGCCCAGGTGCACCCGGGCGAAGGCGGGCACGTCGCGGAGGACGACGAGGTCGCGCAGGTAGCCCACCGTGAACGCCCGCACGGCCACCGGATCCTCGGCCTCCGCCGCCTCCTCCTCGTGCTCGTCCAGCCCCTTGCTCTCCAGCAGGTGGGGGTCGCGGTCGGCCTGCTCGGCCCGCGCGTAGAGGTGGTCGCGCGGGGTCGCCTGCCAGGCGCCCTCGAGGAGGACGCCGTCGAACGTGCCGTGGTCTTCGCGGTTGCGTCCCCACACCAGGCTCAGGGCCAGGGGGCCAAGGCCGCGCTCGTTGTAGTGCACGGAGGCGGTGGTCCGCTCCACGTCCCCCTCCTCCAGGGCCTCCGGGTCGCTCAGGAACCCGTACGACAGGTGGCCCGACCACCGTCCCTGTGCCAGCTTCACCCGCGCGGACCAGGAATCCAGCGGCCCCGGGTCCAGGTCCCACCGCCCCTCGTCCGGCTCCTCGCCGTGGAAGGCGGAGATCTCGGCGGACAGCCAGCGCCAGCCCGCCCCGAGGGTCAGCACGTCGTCCGTGATGTGGGTGGAGTCCTGGAAGTGGTGGCTCAGGACGGCGGCCGGGTTCTCGCCCGCCGAGGCGCGGTGCATGAAGGCGGTGGGGCCCAGCGCGGGCTCCCCGCGCAGGGCGGCCTGCATCCACCAGGCGCCCTCGGCGCCCAGGGGGTGCCGGTACGTGGCCGAGAGGTTCATGAAGAGGTCGTGGGCGTGCTGGCGGTCCACGATGGGCCGGCCCTCGAAGGTCTCCCCCACCTGGAAGAGCTGGGGCGTGCCCGCGCCGGAGAGCGTGGCCGGCTCCAGCGAGGTCATCCCCATCAGCGTGAGACGACCGCCGAGGAGGTCCCGCTGCCCCATCAGCATGAGCCAGTTGGTGGACTCCACCGCCTCGTCGCCCGACGGCCCGCCCTGGTCGTTGAACTGAAGGCGCACGATGCCCATGGTCATGCCCGTCCAGCCGGGCATGGCCATGCCCGCCATGGGATCGCGGGGGCTCATGCCCGCCATCAGCGTCATGTCCGACTGGAAGAGGCTGCGCCCGGGGTCGGCGGGAGCGGCCGGCGGCGGGCCATGGTGGTGCTGCGCGCGTACGGGCGCGGCCACGACCAGGACAAAGAGCACGTGTCCGCCGACGATGAGCCAACGCAAGAGACACTCCATCTCGCGGGTGAAGAGAAGAACGGGGGCCGCGGGCGCGGCCTCAGGCGCGCGGGTTGGGCGCGGGCGGGGAATGGTCGGTGGGAGGCGGCCAGGAACGCATCACGGGGCCACCCCGAAGGTGAGCGTCGTGAACCACGAGCGCCAGTCGAGCTCGCGGCCGTCGTCCTCGACCAGGCGCGTGGAGCGGATGAGCCAGGGGCCGGCGTCCTCGAGGGCGAAGCGCACGCGGCCCTCGCCATCGGTGGGCCGGGGAGGAAGGACGCCGCGCGGTCCCACCGCGCCCACGGGCAGGCCGGCCAGCGGCCGGCCGTCGAGCAGCGCGCGCACGGCCAGCGCGTCCCCGCGGCGGAGGCGCGTGGGGTCGCTCTCGGGCATCAGCTCGAGGGAGAAGCCCACCGGCGCCGTCCAGGACGCGTCCGCGCCGTCGCCCACGCCGACGTAGGACTTGGCCAGCTTCACGTAGCTCTCGCGCCAGCGCCGGTCCGCGCGCGCCCGCCACCTGGGGCCCGCCGTCTGCGTGGCGCCGATCTCCTCCAGGTAGTGCTCGACCTCGTCCGGGGCCAGCTCCAGCGTGCGCGCCTTCAGCTCCACGAACAGCGCGGCCACCCCGGAGCCCGGCGCCACCGCGGAGAGCGAGAGGGCCACCTTGCCCCCCTCCAGACGCAAGGGCACGGTGCCGCCGCCCACCCGCAGCCCGCTGCGGAACACGCGCTCGGGTTCGATGCCGGACTCCGGGCGCGGGAAGTCCATGCCGCTGGTCATTGCCATCCTCACCACCGCGCCGGGCGCCACCCGGAAGGCGCCGGGCAGGATCCAGGTGTCGTGGCCCGGCGCGCTCGTGGCCGCGGCCACGAGCAGGGCCGCGCCCACGGCGACGCGCCTCACAGCGCGACCCGGCGCAGGCGCAGCGCGTTGGCGATCACGGAAACGGAGCTGAAGCTCATGGCGGCGGCGGCGATCATGGGGCTGAGGAGGAGGCCGAAGGCGGGGTAGAGGACGCCCGCCGCCAGCGGCACCCCGACGGCATTGTAGACGAAGGCCAGCACGAGGTTCTGGCGGACGTTGCGCATGACGGCGCGGCTCAGGTTCCGCGCGCGCGCGATGGCGCGCAGGTCGCCCTTGACCAGGGTCACGGGGGCGCTCTCCAGGGCGACGTCCGCGCCCGTGCCCATGGCGATGCCCACGTCGGCGGCGGCCAGGGCCGGCGCGTCGTTGACGCCGTCGCCGGCCATCGCCACCACGCGCCCCTCCGCCTGGAGGGCGCGCACCACCTCCGCCTTGCCCGCGGGGGTCACCCCCGCATGGACCTCCGGCAGGCCCAGGTCGCGGGCCACCGCCTGCGCGGTGGCGGCGGCGTCGCCGGTGACCATCACCACGCGCACCCCGGCCGCGTGCAGCGCGCGCAGCGCCTCGGGCGTGGTCGCCTTCACCGTGTCCCCCACGCCCATCAGGCCCGCCGCCCGCCCGTCCACGGCCGCCAGGAGAACGGTGCGGCCCTGCGCGCGCTGGAGGGCGGCGCCCTCGGCGAGGGGGGCGGGGTCCACGCCCTCCTCCTCCAGGAGGGCCGCCGTCCCGACGACGACGGCGCGGCCGTCCACGCGGCCGGAGATCCCGCGGCCGGCGTGGGCCTGGAAGTCGGAGGGGCGGGACAGGGCGAGCCCGCGCTCCGAAGCCGCGCGCACCAGGGCGGCGGCGAGGGGATGCTCGCTGCCCCGCTCCAGCGACGCGGCCAGGCGCAGGACCTCGCTCTCGTCGAAGCCCGTCGCCTCCACCGAGGCCAGCCGCGGCCGGCCCTCGGTGAGGGTCCCCGTCTTGTCCACCAGCAGGGTGTCCACGCGCTCGAGCCGCTCCAGGGCCTCCGCGTCCTTCACCAGGATGCCGGCCTGCGCTCCGCGCCCCAGGCCGACCATGAGGGACATCGGGGTGGCCAGGCCCAGCGCGCAGGGGCAGGCGATGATGAGGACGGCGACCGCGGCCACGAGGCCGTGGGCCATGCGCGGGTCCGGCCCCCACAGGCTCCAGGCGGCGAAGGCGAGCACCGCCACCGCCACCACGGAGGGGACGAACCAGGCCGACACCGCGTCCGCCAGCCTCTGGGCGCGGGCCCGGCTGCGCTGCGCCTCCGCCACCAGGCGCACGATGCCGCTCAGCAGCGTCTCCGCCCCCACCCGCTCGGCGGCCATGACGAAGCTGCCCGCGCGGTTGAGCGATCCGCCGATCACGCGTTCTCCCGGTCCCTTGTCCACGGGCAGGGACTCGCCCGTGACCAGGGACTCGTCCACCGCGCTCGACCCCTCGAGCACGCGCCCGTCCACGGGCACCTTCTCGCCGGGGCGCACGCGCAGGTGGTCGCCCTTGGCCACCTGGTCCAGGCTCACGTCCTCCTCGGACCCGTCCGCGCGCAGCCGGCGCGCGGTGCGCGGGGCGAGGGCGACCAGGGCGCGCAGGGCGGCCGAGGTGCGGTGGCGCGCGCGCAGCTCGAGCACCTGCCCGAGGAGGACCAGCGTCACGATGACGGCCGCCGCCTCGAAATAGAGCCCGACCCCGCCGTGCGCGTCGCGGAAGGCGGGCGGGAAGAGGCCCGGCGCGAGCACGGCGGCCACGCTGTAGGCGTAGGCCACGCCGGAGCCGAGCGCGATGAGCGTGAACATGTTCGGACGGCCCCGGCGGGCGCCGTCCGCGCCGCGCGCGAAGAAGGGACCGCCTCCCCACAGCACGACGGGCGTGGCCAGGAGGAGCTCCCACCAGGCGCGCGCGCCGTGCCCCGCCCCCGCCAGGGGCGCCCAGGCCATGCTCCCCATGGCCAGGACGAGCAGGGGCAGGGTCAGGGCGGCGCTCGCCCACAGCCGCCGCGTCATGGCCCGCAGCTCCTCGCTGGGCTCGTCTCCGGCGCCGACCACGCGGGGCTCGAGGGCCATGCCGCACTTCGGGCAGGCCCCGGGGCGGTCGCTCCTCACCTCGGGGTGCATCGGGCACGTCCACTCCGCGGCCTCTGGCGCGGACGGGGCCGCCTCGCGCGCGGGCGCGGCGGCCGCGGCCGGCGCCAGGAAGGCCGAGGGGTCGGCGCGGAAGCGCTCCGCGCACGACCGCGCGCAGAACAGGTAGGTCCGGCCCTCGTGCTCCACGGTGGCGGCGGCGCCCCCGGGGTCCACCGTCATGCCGCAGACGGGGTCGCGCGACGGCGCGGCCGGGTCGGCGGTCACCCCGCTGCCTTCATCTGGCGTAACGCCCGAAGAGGTCGAGGAGCTCGTCCTGCATCGCTTCCGCCTCCGCGGGCGTGCCCTTGCGGAGCGCGTGCGTGGTGCAGTGCCGCAGGTGGTTCTTCAGCAGCAGGCGGGCCACGCCGCGCAGCGCCTCCTGCACGGCCGCGATCTGGGTCAGGATGTCCGCGCAGTAGCGCTCCTGCTCCACCATGGCCTGCAGGCCGCGGACCTGTCCCTCCACCCGGCGCAGCCGCTGCCGCGCCCCCGCCTTGAGCGGCGGGTCCACCGCCCTCGCCTTCCTGCGCGCCATGCCCGGAGTCTCACATACCCCATGTGGGTATGTCAACGGATACCACGAGGGGGTATGCTGGCGCCGGCCTCACTCGAGCAGGCGGCCCGGACCCGGGCCCGCGGGGGCCCGCGCGGGGCCGGCGTAGCCCGCCCAGGAGTCGCGCGGGCGGCGGAACGGCTGCGCGAGCAGGCTTCCCAGCCGGTTGTCGGCGGGCCGCGCGTAGCCGGGCACGCCCACGACCACGTCGTCCTGTCGGATGCCGAGGCGGAGCGACCCGTGGAGCCGGTCCCACCACGCGAAGACCACCGAGTAGTTCGACTCGGCCTCGGCCTGCACCTGGGAATGGTGGATGCCGTGCATGCGCGGGGTCACGAGCAGGGCGTTCAGGGCCCGCTCCAGGGCGAGCGGCAGCCGCACGTTGCTGTGGTGGACGAGCGTGTTGGCCTGGAAGACGGCCTCGTAGGCGAGGTACGCGCCGGCGGGAGGGCCGATGATCAGCACCTGGACGGCGCGGAAGGCCGCGGAGAGCGCCACCTCGCCGAAATGGAAGCGCAGGGCGGTGGAGACGTCGAGGTCGGGGTCCACGTGGTGGACGCCGTGGAACCGCCAGAGCAGCGGCAGCCGGTGGTTGGCGCGGTGCCAGTAGTAGAAGGAGAGGTCCAGGAGCAGGATCGCCGCGGCCCAGGCCAGGGCGGGCGGCAGCCGCGCCACCCGCAGCAGGCCCCAGCCTTCCCCCTGCGCCCAGCCGAGGAGGCCCACGGCCACCGGGCGCACGGACAGGCCCGCGGTGACCATGGCCAGCGCGGAGACGGCGGCGTTGACGGCCAGGCGCGGGAGCAGCGCCGCGGTCGGGCGGCGGAGCGGCCGCCACCGCTCCACCCCGAAGAGCACCAGGGCCAGGAGGGTGAGGGCGGCGGCGATGGGGACGGCAGCGCTCACGGCGGGGAGTCAGCGTTCTGCGGCGCCATGAGCCTCCACCTCCAGCCGCCGCTTGATGTCGGCGTAAGCAGCATGGATCAGCCCGCGCAAGGCATCCGCGTCGACGTCCTCGGCGGGCCTGAGCTTCACGTGCCGCATGAACCGGCCCGTGCCGACCAGGAGGCCCTCCGGGTCCGCCATCTCCGCTCCACGGAAGAAGCCGACATTGACGTGCGCCTTGAAGGCATTGACATAGGCGAACGCCGCGCCGTCCACGCATGCGGTCGGGTGCCCATCGTGCAAGAGCTCTCGAACATCGCCTCCGCAGCGTCGGATGACCCCGAACCAGCGCTTCGCGATGCCGCCCAGCTCGCCCGCATG